>JAWOFP010000008.1:0-2938 GCA_046497485.1 Candidatus Nanohaloarchaea archaeon
TGTCTCTATATCGGCTATTTACTATATCTTCAAATCTTGAGACAAATTTATTTCTTCAAATTTTCAACTATTGAATTCAGATGATAGACGTATCTAAAAAATTAACTACCAAAGCTGGAGATATTATCCGCACTAAACATGGGGTTAAAGGGCGGAGGGCGGGATTTGAACCCGCGTCTCGACCGCCACAGGGTCGAAGTATAGACCAGCTAACCTACCTCCACCGTTGTAATTGAAAATTGAACTAGAAATCTTTTAACTGCTATACCGGGCTCGAGTTAATTAACTCTCTGAGAGGCCTGTTATATCTTTTCAACTTGGGATTCAATTCTTCCAAGAATTTAGACATGTAGTACATTGTTTTTCTGATTGATGCCTTCAGATAGTGATATGCTGCTCTGTAGATAGGGGCTCTTCTACCTTCCATTGAGACATCGCCAGATTTTAAGGCCTCAATTATATCATCCGAATCAATCTCTTCTAGAGGTTTATCGATCTCTATTTCTGCGTAGGCTCTACCTATTATCCCTAGCGAGTGGGCGTCGCTTCCAGCCACCATAGGATAATCATGGTTTTTCGCGAACTTCTCCGCCCTCCTATTTTGTAGACCTGTAAACAGCCATGCGTTGAAGGCCTCTACTGCGTCAATATCTTTTATCTTTGATTTCGAGACTCCGTGCCGAGTCTTCTGGAATGGATGTGGGACTATTGCAGCGCCGCCTTTTTTCCTTATCTCTTCTACAGTTTCCATAAAAGGATTTCCTGGCTCGATCTTCTCTTTAACTCCTATAGCCAATAAGTGCCCGTCTTTAGTGGAGACTTCCTCACCTGTGATAACTATCGCTTCTGATTCTTCACCAATCTTTGAGGCCTCTAAGGATTTCTCTATCTCATCGTGATCGGTCACTGCAAATCCATCGAGTTCAATATCTTCTACATGTTCAACCATCAACTCTACTGGTTCTTTCCCATCGTAGCTGCCTTCTGAGTGGTTGTGAAAATCTATTTTTACAACAGTCATACCCGTTAATTAGAGATTAGCGCTTAAAAGACCTGAAAAATAATTAGAACAATGGTTCAGCGGGTGTTTGTGTCATCATCCTCCTTGCGGAGTCAGCCACTGAAAGTCTCATCATCTGTCTAAAAATGAGGCCTTGACTGATTTAAACTCCGGCCAGAATCCGGTAAAGTTATGTACCCCTTCCAGTAAGTTATGTATTATGTTATCTCAGACCGCGCTACAGTCGCTAATAATTCTATTCGGGCTCGCAGGCCTATCTGTTTCAACCTACCTTCACTTCAAAAAGAAAAACCTGTCAGACGGAATGGCTTGCCCAATGGACGGCAGCTGTGAAGACGTCATAACAAGTAAATACTCCAAATTCTTAGGCCTTGATGTCGAAGTAATGGGAATGCTGTATTACACAACAGTTATTGTAGCATACACAGTATTCCTGTTCACACCTCAGGTAGCTCCTTCATGGTTCGTATTCGGAGTACTGATGACGAGCATAATCGCAGTGATGTTCTCAACATACCTGACATTCCTACAGGCCTTCACACTGAACAAATGGTGCACCTGGTGCCTAATTTCTGCCACATTTACAGCTGCAATACTCGCTGCAGCACTGCCAGCAGCAGCAATAGAACTTTCAGTTCTAATGGCACAGTTCTCACCAGTCCTACTATGGTTATCAGTAATAGGAGCAGCAATAGGCCTCGGAACATCAATAGCATTCGATGCACTATACCTAACATACTTGAAAGACTTCGAGATCTCAGATGTCCAAGCAGAATCGCTTAACACCATTAATCACTTGGTCTGGGCTTCTGTAGCAGCAGTATTCCTTGGACTAGCAGGTTTAGGCCTTGGAAGCAGCGAGCTGCTTCAAGTACCGCACTTCCTAGCATCAGCATTCGTACTAGGATTCATCATTTTGAACGACTCAGTTTACTCTCTCTATCTCGCTAACAGAATGTCAGAGATAACATTCGCGGACAAAGAGGAAGAAGAGTACAAAACTGAAAAGCAGACATCATTCCTGATGGCATCATTCTCCACGGTATCGTGGACGGTACTCCTATCACTTCAGATCTTGGAGCCTGAGATGAATGTCTACAACTTACTAGCGCTTTACATGGCATTACTTGGCGTAATAGGATTCGGAGGCCTTTCATTAAGCAGTATAATGGAGAGAAGAGCCTCAGGCAACATGCCGGACTGGAGCCCTCTTCACTGATGAAAATACTCTTAGTAGGTGGCGCCAACGGAATCGGAAAGAACGCAGCCAAATACCTGAGAGATAAAAACGAAGTCACAGTTATTGACAAAGATAAAGAGGCATTAGAGAAACTTGAGAAAGTCGAAAAGATTCATTTAGATATCACAGACAGGAAGAGAGTTCAAGACAAATTAACAGGCCTCGAAGTCGATGTTCTGATCAACTGTGCAGGAGTGCAGAAACAGGGCGCAGTAGAAGACATGAAAATCGAGGAGTTCGAAGAACATATCTATCATAATTATATCGGAGTTATTAATACGATTCAGGCCTGTCTACCCAAGCTAAGGGAATCGGAAGGAAAAATAGTGAATGTCTCATCAATCGCAGGCCTGTCCTCGGCGCCGTTTTTATCCGGTTACTGCGCCTCAAAGCATGCAGTAGAAGGGTTTACGGACTCGCTGAGAAGAGAATTAAAGGATATAGTTGTGCTGCTTGTGGAGCCTGGCCGAGTCAAGACCGGATTCAATGAAGAAGGCCGAGACAACTTAGCCAGTTATGAAAATTCTAATTACTCAGAAATCTATGAAGAGAAACTTTCCGAAGAAGTCGGTGGAATGAGGCCTGAAAAAGCCGGTAGAAAACTGGCTTTCATTGCATTAAACGGCTCAAAGCCTCGGTACACCATCACAAATGAGGCCTGGATAATCTCCAAATTA
>JAWOFP010000028.1:0-18485 GCA_046497485.1 Candidatus Nanohaloarchaea archaeon
GAAGTAGATGGATTTCCTCTTGTAGTGGATACAGATGAGCCAGAAGAGATAATTGAAACAGTCGAGAATGTTTCTCCAACTTTTGGCGCAGTCAATTTAGAGGATATTTCCGCTCCGGAATGCTTCAGAATTGAGGATGCTTTGAAGAATAGATTAAATGTGCCAGTTTTCCATGACGATCAGCACGGCACCGCGATAGTAGTCAAAGCTGCTCTAGAAAACGCATTGGAGCTCGCAGATAAATCACTGGAAGAATCCAGAATTGTCGTAGTAGGAGCAGGTGCTGCAGGAATCGCGGTCTCAAACTTCCTAGTTGAAGCAGGAGCAGAAAATATTTTGCCGGTAGATTCATCAGGAATTCTTAGAACAGACGATGAGAACATCTACAAAGCCGAATTGGCTGAAAATACCTTGGCTTCAGAGGAAAGCGGAGGCCTATCTGACGCGCTTGAAGATGCGGATGCGGTTATCGGGCTATCAGTTGGAGGCCTGATCTCAAAGGAAATGGTAAATTCAATGGCAGAAGACTCAATTGTTTTTGCCTTAGCTAACCCCGACCCAGAGATCTTACCGGATGAAGCTCGAGAAGCAGGCGCTCTAATCACAGCGACAGGTCGATCAGACTTTAACAACCAAGTCAATAACTCTCTAGCATTTCCAGGAGTGTTCAGAGGCGCTTTAGATGTTCAAGCCTCGGAAATCAATGAAGACATGAAGTTAGCGGCTTCCGAAGCAATTCGAGAGTTTGTCGACCCTGAAGTTGAGAAAATTGTTCCTGAAACTCTAGATAAAGAGCTAGCTATGGAGATTGCTGAACGAGTTAGAGAGGCTGCTAAAAGTTCGGGTGTGAACAGGAAGTAGGTTTTTCACTTTACCTTTCTCTTCTCTTTCTATGAATCAGGATACAAAGGAAAAATATGTTGAAGCAGGCCTAGTTGTCCAAAAGGCCAGGAAAAAGGCTCGAGAAGTAGCAGAGCCAGGCACAAATCTAAAAGCAATAGTAGATCAGATTGAAGGCCTGATTAGGGATGAAGGTTTAGAGCCGGCTTTCCCAGTGAATGTTTCTATTGATGATGAGGCCGCGCATTACTCTCCAGGACCGGATGAAGCTCGAGAACTGAAGGCCTCAGATGTGGTTAAAATCGATATTGGCGCACATAAAGATGGTTATATTGCGGATACTGCACTGACTTTGAACCGTTCAAATGAATACGAAGAGATGATTGGAGCGGCTGAAAATGCTTTGGAAGAGGCCTTAGACTTTATCGAACCGGGTGTAACTGTAGGAGAGTTAGGTACTAGGGTTCAGAACAGTGTTCCGGAAGAGTACAGCGTTGTTAGAAACTTGACAGGCCATTATCTAGGCCATTATGAGCAGCATGCCGGTGTTTCCATACCTAATATTTCTACAGCAAATACTCATGTGATTGAGAAAGGGGATGCAGTTGCTATAGAGCCTTTCATAACAGATGGTTCTGGTAAAATCAAGAACGGGAAGAAAGGAAATATTTACATTCATGAAGGCGGGAAAGTCCGAGGTAGAGCCGAGAGAAAACTATTGAAGAAGATTAAAAATTATCAAGGCCTTCCATTCAGTTCAAGGTGGCTTGATATGAATGCTAGAGAAAAAATGGCGTTGAAGAAGCTGGTAAATGCAGGTGCCGTCAAGCATTACCCGATTCTGAAAGAAGTTGAAGGCGGCAGAGTCGCTCAAGCTGAACACACGGTATTAGTAGGAGCAGATAATGGAGAAAATATTGTGACTACAAGGCCTTAGATTTTGCAGAATTTTTGCCGGTCTTTTTCCGATATATATAGTGCGGTGTAGCCAAGTAGACTTATGCCCAAGATGTTTATCTCTAATCCGTTGTATGGTAGGAAGCTTACTCCTATGCTTGTTCCTGCGAGAGAAATTACTCCGGTTGTGCATGCGGCGCATCCTGAGACTGTCATGCTGAGGATGGTTCCTGTAAGGCCTCCTGTGGCGCCTTCTTTTGTGATTACCTGAGTTAGTAAGGCCATGTTTATTCCTACAAGTAAAGAAGTTGTTACTGTTGTTATAACGACTAAAGGTGCTGTCGCATTGTGGTAGCCTGCTACAAGCGAGGGAATTAATGAAATAAGTACTGAAAAATTTAGCTCAAAAATATATGAGCTAACTAGGCTTGAATTAGCTACTATCGCAAGAAGAAAATATGATGTGAGGGATGCTATCCCTGCTATAGCAGCCGATCGCAGAGTGCTGATCCTTTCCCAGATGTTTGAAAGGTTCGATCTGCTAAGCTTCATCTTACTGAGCCAGTTTATCCTCGATTACAGGCTTAAATGAAGAGTAAGGCTGTGCGCCCTCAATCATCTCGCCTTCGACGAACTGGGTCGGTGTTGCTGTAGCTCCTAATGCTGAAGCTTCATCTGCGTGATTTTGCACGGTGCTTGACTGTTCGGAGTTATCTATACATGACTGGAAACCGTTCTTTTCCACATTTAGCTGTTCAGCCCAGGAAACCATTATGGAATCATACTCATCAGGATTCTGTTGCTGTAACTCCTGTAACTCGTCAGAGTTCTGGTAATGATTGTAGTTGAAACTCCAGTAGGCCTCGGCGTCGCCATGTTCAAGGAAGCATTCAGATACTTCTGCAGGCCTTTCACCGCCTACTACGGGGAAGTTCTTGAAGTAGTACTTGACCTCTCCTGTCTCGACGTGGTTCTTAACGATGTCTTCGAAGGCTGAATTCATGTTGTTTTCAGCCGCGAAATCAGGGTTGTGGAACCCTGTACAGAACGGACAGAAATAGTCTTCATAACCGACTATCGTTACTTCAGCATCTTCTTCACCTAGGTAAGGCCTTCCATCCAGTTCAACTTCCGTACCATCCCATTCAACGTTCTCAGAGCCTGTACCTATATTCACGTCATAAGGCATGGATTCAATCTCTTCAATATCCGAGTTATCAGCGGTCTCTTCTCCAGAAGGATTAGCTTCTTCTCCAGAAGGATCAGGCTGATCTCCGTCTTCTGAAGGAGGTGCCGCAACCTCCTCCTCGCTTAACCCGCCTACTCCGAACACTACTGTCCCAAGTAAAAGGCCTGTTAAAAGGCCTATAAGAAAGCTTCCGTAACCTACCTGTTTGATATTAAGATTTAGGCCTTGCTGTTCTTGATTTAAATTATTCTGTTGATTTTCTGTAGTGCTGGTTGCTTCAGCACTTTCAGTATCCTCGTCCTCGTGTTTCTGGGCCTGATGTATATGAAGGCCTCTTTCGGAGTCAAACTCCTTCCCACATTTCTCACATTTTTCTGTCATAGTTATC
Organism: Candidatus Nanohaloarchaea archaeon; assembly: GCA_046497485.1. Lineage (GTDB taxonomy): Archaea > Nanohalarchaeota > Nanosalinia > Nanosalinales > Nanosalinaceae > B1-Br10-U2g21. The sequence goes on from JAWOFP010000028.1 coordinate 3,315, forward strand.
TAAGAATCAATTATTCATGGTTTGATTTAATTCGTTTGGTAGTAAGAGAAATTTGAACCTTCTTCTTACAGTTTATTACAGACTCTACTTGATATAACGCCGTTATATTAGGCCGTGAACTACAAATTGAAAGAGAAAGAGAAAAATTACCCGAAGTAATCGGGTGTTGTCTCATCCTGGTCCAGATCTTTCATCTTGCGGGTCATCTGATCATAGAGCTTTCGGTTATCCTCGTTTGCGGTTGGATTAACTTCTGACAAGGCCTTCTCAAACTCGTCCATTGAGACTTCCTCGTCTTCAGGATCTTCTCGCAGCGAGATCATTGCGCCTTCTCTACAAAGTGATTCTATATCGCTTCCGACGAAGTGATCAGTCTTCTCAGCTAATCTATCTAGATCTACATCGTCAGCTAGAGGCATGTCTCTGGTGTGGACTTCGAGAATCTTTCTTCTGGCTTCTAGGCCTGGAACTTCTACTTCAACGCTTCTGTCAATTCTTCCAGGCCTTGTAATCGCTGGATCGATCATGTCGGGCCTGTTAGTGGCTGCGATGACTGTTACTCCTTCAAGAGATTCAATTCCATCCAGTTCTGTGAGGAGCTGGTTTACTACTCTGTCTCCCACTCCTGAATCTGAACTTCCTCCGCCTCTTCTAGGTGCGATTGCATCTATTTCATCTATGAAAAGGATACATGGCGCGACTTGTCTAGCTTTCTTGAAGACTTCTCTGACAGCCTCTTCCGATTCTCCGACATATTTGGAGAATACTTCTGGGCCTTTAATTGAGATGAAGTTTGCATTAGCTTCGTTAGCTATAGCCTTAGCTAAGAGCGTCTTACCGGTTCCTGGCATTCCGTAAAGCATGATGCCTTTCGGAACTTCGATGCCCATGTGCTCGAATCTTTCAGGGTATTTCTGAGGCCATTCAACCATCTCCTTTAACCGGTCTTTTGTATCGTTTAGGCCTCCTACATCTTCCCAAGAGACCTTTGGTACTTCTACCATCACTTCTCTCATTTGGGAAGGCTCAACGTTTCTGAGCCCGTCCATCATTGCGTCTCTGTCCACAATTAGCTTCTCTAGGACTTCTGAAGGGATTTCCTCATCCATGTCGATCTCAGGCAAAATATTTCTAAGTGTGGACATGGCTGCTTCTTTACATAAGGCCTCAAGATCGGCTCCGACATATCCATGCGTTAAGTCTGCCATTTCTTCTAGATCTACATCTTCTTCTAATGGCATGTTTCTGGTGTGAATCTGTAGGATTTCCTTTCTACCTTTTGAGTTTGGTACTCCGATTTCTATTTCTCTGTCGAATCTTCCTCCTCTTCTTAGTGCTGGATCAATTGCTTCAGGCCTGTTTGTGGCTGCGATCACGATGACGTTTTCTCTTGATTCTAGGCCGTCCATTTCTGATAGAAGTGTTGCGACTACTCTTCTCTCGACTTCTCCGCCTGCTTCACCTCTTTTTGGTGCGATTGCGTCGATTTCGTCGATGAATATTATGCTGGGTTCGCCTTCACGGGCTTCCTCGAACTTTTCTCTTAACTGTTTCTCGGATTCTCCGTAGTATTTGGACATTATCTCTGGTCCGTCGATGGAGAGGAAGTTCGCATCGGCTTCGTTCGCGACCGCTTTTGCAAGTAGGGTTTTACCTGTTCCTGGCGGTCCTTGGAGCAGTACTCCTGAAGGTGCGTCAATTCCAAGCTGTTGGAATACTTCTGGGTGCTTTAAAGGTAGTTCAATCATTTCTCTAACTTGTTGAACTTCGTTATCTAGGCCTCCAATGTCTTCATAGGTTACTTCTGGCACTTTGACTTGTTGTTGTGGCTCGCTGACTGCTCTTTCTTTCATTTCGATCTGTGTTGCTTCTGTTATCTTTACTGGACCTTTCGGTTTGGTCTTCACAACGCTTAGTTTAGTATCTCCAAAGCTGAAGGAGAAGTTGTCGGCTGAGGTCTCGAACATGTCTTCGAAGAAGCTTCTAGGCCTGTCCTGGTTTCCTGGTACGATTATGTCGCCTTGCATTAGCGGTCTTCCGACTAGGCCTCTCTTGAAGATGTTTGGATCGCTTACTTGCATCATTACTCCGTCTTCTGCTGGCGCTAAAGTGATTTTTTTGGCTTCTTTTACTTCTGCCTGTTCTACTTGTACATGTTCTCCAAGGCTTGTTCCTGCGTTTTTACGCATGTAGCCATCCATCCTGGCGATTCCTAGGCCTTTGTCCGCTGGATAAGATCTTGCGGCGATTCCTACTGTCTGGCGGTTGCCTTCTACTGTTATGGCGTCGCCTTCTTGGATGCTTAGTTGTTCCATGATTTTTGAGTCGACACGGATTATTCCACGGCCGACATCTTGCTGTGCGTTTGGAGGTACTTCTCCTACTCTTAGTCTTACATCATTCTCTGTCATGCTGTTTCACCTTCTTTTAGCTTCTCGATAATCGATTTGTCATCGACTATCACCTTGAATATGTGGTGGGAGACCTTGTCTCCCCAGTCTGAAAAGTAATCATCAACTCTGTCAGTATAGTCTTTTACGATTATGAAAACTGAGTCATCAATTCTGACGTTTGGAACCTCATCCATCAACCCGTCTTTGTCGTACTTGTACTCCTTGCCGTTTCTCTTTACTGTCTGTTTGTAACCGAAGAGGCCTCTGTAGAACTGGTTTCTCTCGTATACTGAGTCGAATTTCTTCCTGTGTGTTCTGTAGCTCAGGAGGGATGCGGGTTTTTCTTTCATACTAACAATTCAATCGGATAGAACTATTATAAGTTTTTTTATTGACGTGAGTAAAAATTCTTGTCTCAATCCTTCCACCGATTTAAGCATTGTGAAGTAATAAATCAACGTGGAAGTAGAGCGAGTATCAACCGGATCCGAACTACTAGACGACCTTCTCAAAGGAGGCCTAGAAAAAGGAGTGATAACCAATGTCTACGGAGAATCAGGAACAGGCAAGACTAACTTTGCAGTCCAAGTAGCAGCAGAAGTAGCGAAAAACGGAAAAGTCGCCTACATCGACACTGAAGGAGGATTTTCTCCAGAAAGAATGAAACAGATCGCGGACGAAGAGGCCTTAGAAAATCTTGTGATAAGAAATCCTGTGGACTTCGAGCAGCAGGAAGACGCTGTAGACCAGTTAGAAGAGCTTGTCGAAGACGAAAATATAGACTTAGTTGTACTTGACTCAGCAGTATCGCTCTACAGGTTGAAGGTGGATGGGGATAATGCACAGGAAATGAATCAGAAACTCTCCAATCAGCTTTCAGAGCTTTCAAAGATCGCAAGAACCAACAATATTCCGGTAATAATAACTAATCAGGTCTATACAAGCTTTGACAAAGACGACATCGAGCTAGTCGGAAGAGATGTACCCAAATACTGGTCGAAATGCCTTCTGAAAATGAAGGAAAACTCGGACAGAAAAATTAAGATCTCCAAACACCGATCGCTTCCGAAAGGAAGAAGCAGAACTTTTGAGATAACAGATGAAGGCTTGGTGCCTGGAGAAGACTCAGGCCTGTTCTAAACCACAACTGTAGTTACCGAAAGACAAAGAGTATTTAAAGGCCTGTTTCTATATACTCGAATACAATGGACGCATCACATTCAACCTCAGGTGGACGTTTTATTCCAATTAAAGGTGGATGCGTTCTGCAATTTTCAGAATGAATTTTCTCAAAGATTAGACTTTTCAGGTATTATTCTGTTTTCAGTGAGTCTGCTGCTGCTTGGATAAAGCAGTAGCGGTCTCTTAAACCTTTTTCTCAACGAGGTAAGACCGTTACAAATGACACAACACAACACCAACCACACAACCGCACACAACCAGAAAACCCAGAAAAAGGCCTCAAAGGAGGTGAAATAAATGGTAAAGACAGATAAAGGAAGAGCGGTTCATGACGAGGCACAAGGATATGATGATTCTCCGCAGGTAGATGACCGTTTTGAGGATTATGATACTAAAATTCCGGACGATCTCTCAGATATGTCAGGAGAAGTAGATGATTATGATGTATCGGTAGAAGATGTTGATGTTTCAGTCTGGGATATGTTTGAAGTTAGTCAAAATCCTCTTGAATCAGATGATGGAGAAGCAAATCAATCAGACGATAGCGACAGTTATGGTCCGACAACTATGTATTGAGAGTTTTTAATTGAGATTTAATTCAAAAATAAACTCTCGGATTTTGTCTAGAATCTATGATTTATTCCCTTTCTTTCTTATTATTCCCTTTCTATATTCTTGATGTGATTCAAAAGTGAGAGTAGCGCTTCTAGGGCCTGAAGGAACCTATACACATCAAGCAGCTAAAAAATACTTTGGAGAATTCGAACCTGATTTCTGTTCAACTATAAGAGAAGTCTTCGAATCCGATACGGAAACAAAATTTGTACCAGTAGAGAACTCGCTTGGAGGCGGAGTATCTGATACAGTAGACCTATTGAGAGACAATGAAAACGAAATTACAGCTGAAGTAGTCCTCCCGATAAATCATGCATTAATTTCAGAATCAGATCTAGAAGAAATCGAAACGATTAAATCTCATCCACAGGCCTTGGCGCAGTCGGAAGAGATAATTTCTGAGCATGGCTGGGAAAAAATAGAGACAGATTCAACAGCAAAAGCGGTCGAGGAGATTGAAGAAGGCGAAGCCGCATTAGCTTCAGAAATCGCAGCTGAGATAAATGATAAACCAATAATAAAAACAGCAGTTCAGGACACTGAAACAAATACCACGAGATTCTTTGTGCTGAACGGCGAGTCAGAGTCTGAGCAGAAGGCTTCAATTATACTGGAGCCGGGTGAAGATAGGCCTGGACTGCTTCACTCGATGCTCTCATGTTTTGCAGGCCATCAGATAAACTTGAGCCACATCCAGTCCCGGCCAACAAAGAAAGGCCTAGGAGAATACTTCTTCTATGTGGAAGCGGAGGCCGCAGATGAAAGACTGGAAAAAGCAGTTCAATGCCTAGAAACCTATGGAGACATCAAACTACTAGGAAAGTACAGCGAGGTAGAATAAATATGAGGGAAAGAATCAAAAATATCAATTTATCGATCCGAAAGATTTCGGAAAAAGCAGGGAAACAGGAAGATATAGTACGATTTGATATTGGCCAACCAAGCTTCGACACCCCCGAACATGTCAAAGAAGCGGCCAAAAAAGGCCTGAAAAACAAGCAAGGCTACTCTCCGATGCTAGGCCTGGAAGAACTGCGAAAAGAAATCGCAGAAGAAGAGTCAATGAAAGAAGGCCTAGAGATCGATTCTGAAGAAGTCATGGTCACGACAGGAGGCATGGGCGCGCTTTACGCCGTATTCGCAGCTAGATTAGGAAAAAAAGATAAAGCAGTTTTCAATGATCCGTGCTGGGGGCCTTACAAGATGATAAGCGAAGTATCCGAAAACGAATGGAGCCAAGTCCAGTACTGGGACGAAGACAGAAATCTTAGGCCTGAAGCAAAAGAAGAAATTAGAGAGGCTGATCTCTTAGTAGTCAATACGCCAGGAAATCCTACAGGCTATGTCTTGACAGAAGATCAGGCCCGAGAGATCGCAAAGTTCGCGGATGAACATGATACTTTCCTTGTATCTGATGAAGTCTACCATAGACTGACTTATGATAAAGAGCATTATTCGCCGGCTTCTTACTCCTCGGATTACTGCATAATTGGTTCTATGTCGAAGAACCACGCGATGACAGGCTGGAGAACGGGTTGGGTAATCGACAGTCCTGAGAACATTGAACAGTATGCAAAGGTTTCCAGAGCTTCTACAGCTTGTCCGCCGAGAATCTCTCAGTATGCGGCGATCGAAGCACTACAAAACGACCGTCATGTCAAGGAGATGCAAGAGGCCTATCATGAGAGAAGAGATTTACTAGTTGAAAGAATGAATGATCTTGGCTGGGATTTTGTCGCTCCAGAGGGTGCGATCTATGCATTCCCGGAAGTAGGAGAGGACTCCTGGAACTTCTGCATGAGAATGATTGATGAAGGAGTAGCTATGGTGCCTGGAGAACCTATGGGGCCTGAAAGCGATAAGAAAGTCAGGATATGCTTTGGATCCACCACAAAAGAAGAAATCGAGAAAGCATTTGACAAACTTGAATCAGAGTTGAACTAATTCATGATAGATGAAAAAATTGCGACTAATGATTCCAATAGAAAATTATTCTGACATCTCTTAATTTATTTTCTCCTAATTTTTCTATAATATTCCAAATATCTTCCCAACTTTCTCCCAGCATCTCATTCATGCTTCTCCGCTCCAATCTTAACTTTCGATTGCCTTTAGTCAGCTCTTCTCCTTTTACAAGCTGTCTTACTTCTTTTGCATCTAATTCTAAACTTTCATCATCTGTGATCCAGTTTCGCGACTCTTCTTCATTGCCTATCAGTAGCTTGAACGCATTTTGTAATTCACTTGGGTCATATCCATATCCTGAGGCCTCCATTTCATTTCTAATTTGGTTAATTTTTGATTCTAGAACTTTCTGATTCCATTTAATCTGTTTTAGTTGATCATATGAGATATAGAATGCTGAATGCTCAAAATTCTTGTATAAATCTAAATCTATAGCCCATAGTTTATTACCATAGGTAGACATAGAATCTTCTCCTGTTTTACTATAAATTAGGTCCTCAGTATTCACTTCTATATCTGAGAGGTCAATATGTCCGAATCGCACAAATGAATAAATTGTAGCCCTAGTTTCAGGAGAAATATCATCTGGGAAACTATTGTATTTTGGTATCTCTGGGAAATAGTCCTTTTCAGAGTTTTTCCAGAAGACTTCCCTCAATTCCGATTGAGCTCCCGCTATCGGTTTTGTCTTTAGAACAAGTTCCCAGTTACAAGGATCATCGCGGAAATTGTACTTTGTTTCCACAAATCCATACAGGTAACCTCCCATAAACATAAGCGTTATTTGAACAATTAAATTTATTCAGGAGAAATATTTCTTGGTAATCTATTTTGATTGATGAAAAGATTGCGATTGTCGGGGGTACAGGAAAATTCGGCCAACACTTAGGCAGAGAACTGGAAAAAGATAACGAAATAGTTATTTCAGGTAAAACTATTGATCAGGCCTCGGAAGTCGCGGAAGAATATGGGTGGGGTTACGGTGAGAGCAAAGAAATTGTAAAAGATGCAGATATAGTGATTATCGCTGTGCCGATCGCCGTAACTGTGGAAGTTATACATGAAGTCGGGCCTCATGTTCCGGAAGATGCATTACTCTGTGATATCACTAGTGTGAAGAAGAAACCGGTTGAAGCTATGAAGGAATACTCTGATGAGGTTCTGGGGATGCATCCGATGTATGCGCCGAGTAACTCGATTAAAGGCCAGAAAATAGTCTTATGCCCTGAAAAAGGGGAGAAATGGACTTTGATGGAGACTTTCTGGATGGACAATGGCGCAGACATTCATGTAACTGAGCCCGAAAGCCATGACAAGGCAATGAGCCTTGTACAAGGCCTAATGCATTTCTCAGAACTTGTAGTAGCAGAGACAATCAGGAAGGCAGACATGACTGGAAGCGACATGGAAGAATACTCTTCACCAGTCTACCAGTTGATCACTGATTTAACAGCTAGAATGCTGAATCAGAAGCCAGGCCTCTATGGCAGTATTCAGGCAGAGAATCCTGAAAATGAGAAAATTAGAGAATCATTCATTGAATCAGCCGAAGATATTAGAGAATTGATAGGTGATTATGAGGCCTTTGCAGAAAAGTTTGAAGAATTAGGTGAAGAATTTGACTTGGAAGGGGCTCAGAATCGGACTGATCTAGTGATTGAGTTTCTGTCAGATGAGGTCAGATAATTAAAGCTGGACCTCTAGGTTTTCAGTATGGTAGACAGCTCACTAGATGAAGCAAGGCAGAATATCGACAAAATAAATAATGAGATAGTTGATAAAGTCGATGAGAGAATGTCAGAAGTCCTTAGAATCGTGAAGTATAAAGAAGAAAACGATATGGATGTAAAGGATGAGGACCGTGAAGAGGCCGTTGTGAAGCAGTTTGCGGATCGTTTTGAGGAAGCTGAGCTTCCGCGTGAGAGAGGCCGACAGCTTGGAAGATTATTGATTGATACCGCTGTAGATCTTGAAAGAGATATGATAGGTAAAAAAGAGTAGGCCTTATTTTACCAGTCGTCTTTTGAGGCGCAGTCAGGATCTATACACATAGAATAATCCTTATTATTTTTCCTTTCCACAAAGATCATTGGCTTGCCGCAGGTCTCACACTCTTTATCAGAAGAGTTGATGGTGCCGTTATTAGGCAGAGGGTAAGTGTTTTCACAATCAGGGTAGTTTGTACATCCTACAAATCTGCTTCCGTTAGTCTTGATAATCTGTAATATTCCGTCTTCTCGGTCTTCTTCCTCGCATTTGTCGCAAGGCCCTAACTTTCTCTTCCGGTTCCTTTCAGCGTCAATAGTCTCAACTAACTCAGCTCCAATCTCCTTTTGTTTTTCCTTGAACTCTCTTAGAACTTCTCCAAGATTATTCTCTGCTTCACTCAATACTTCAGGCCTGGTATTCTCGCCCGACCGGATATTATCCATTTTTGTCTCGAAATCTCTAGTAAGATCCTGTGAGACAACTTCTGCACAGTACTTTTCCAGCACATTTACAATGGAGAGGCCTAACTTGGTAACCTCTATAGGATCATTTTCGATATAGTCTCGGTTGTATAATCTATCTACAATCTGTGCTCTCGTCGCTTTTGTGCCTAAGTCTCTTTTTTCTAGTTCTGAGACAATCCCGGACTGAGAGTATCTTCTTGGCGGCTTGGTCTCTTTCTCCATTTTCTCAAATTCATCGACATCGAGTTCTTGTCCTTCTTCAAGTTCAGGTAGTTCGGCCTCTTCTACACGGACATATGGATCATAGAGATCAAACCAGTTTCTCTCCAAAGTGATTTTTGACTTGGCTTTGAAATCATAACCTAGCACATCAAGCGTCATTGTGATGCTCTGTCTCTGAGCGGCTTTTCCGAACACTGCAAGGAATCTCTTTACAATTAAATCATAAACTTTTCTCTCTTTCTTTGAAAGGTTTCCAGGTTGCTCTCCTGTAGGATAGATCGCTGGATGCGCGTCATCCTCTTTTTTACCTTGCTTTGGAGAAACTTTGTCCTTGTTCAAGACTTTTTTAGCAAGCTTAGTATAGTTATCCTGATTCTTAATTTTCTTCAGCAAGTTTTTGTAGCCTAGAGACGGAGGCAGTTTCTGAGACTCAGTACGAGGATAGGAAATCAAACCATTTTCATAGAGAGTCTGAGCAATTGCTTGAGTCTGCTTAGGATTGATATTGAACTGTGATGAGGCCTCGCTCTGCAGATCGGTCAAATTAAAAGGCACGGGAACTTTATGCTTGTAGTTTCGTGTGTCTACATCGGTTACACGGGTTTTTTCCTCTCCTTCAACAGTCACGTAGATCTGTTCAGCAGTCTCTTCGTCCCAGATCCGGTCTTCATCATCGTGTTCTAGCTGGGCCTCAATCTCTGAGTTTCTCAAATAGATTTCCCAGTAAGGATCGGGCTCGAACTCCATAATCGATCTTTCTTTCTCAGCGAGCATCGCCAACGCAGGGCCTTGCACCCGACCCGTAGAAAGGGTCTTGTAACGGTCATTTGATCTAACTGCTTTCATTAAGGCTCTTGAAACATTAATACCGTAGTAAAAGTCCAGTACATGCCTAGTAAGGCCTGCTTCTGTCATGCCTTTATCAAAAGATTCAAGATTGTCGTATGCATCCTCTAAATCGCTAGCTGTGAGTGTGGAGAACTTCATCCTCTTAATTCTGTCGTCAGAGGCCTCAGTCAAATGTTTAATAACATTTGCACCGATTACGCTGCCTTCTAAATCGTAGTCGCAGGCGTTAATGTATTCATCTGCTTTATCCAGTTGGTCCTTCAGATTGTTGTAGTATTTCTTCATGTAGTCGGCTGAGTCGCTGGTCTCGAAAGTTGGAACCCATTCAACATCGAAGACGGGGTAGTCCCAGGAATCACTTTTGTCATTCAAATTGAATATATGACCTACCGCTGGAGCAATAATAACTTTGTCGCCATCAATCTCCAAAATATAGTTTTTGACGCCTCTATTTTCTTCAATAGAATAATTTCCCAGGGCTTGGGCGAGTCTAGAAGCAACTTTAGGCTTCTCTCCAACCATCACTGTAGTAGCCATAAATACGGAATTAATTTTTGTTGTTTTAAAATAAGTGTGAATTAATATTGTGCAACGTAACATTTATATTTACTCTAGGGTAGCTAAAAATTATGCCGCAGCCAGAGAATATTCGCCCCCGTTATGATAATGATGATGAAAAAATAGCTCACAATACCTTAAATTTAGATATATATGAGTCTGAGGAAGCAACAAGAGTAATCAGTTGCAGAAACAATGAATGGGTTCCTGACTCAGATGATATACATTCTTACCAAAACCATGACGGAGATTGGGAAAATGACTATGACCATAATTTCGGGCTTTCTGAAGATTCGAGAGAATTATTAGAAGAAATTTAAAAAAGAAAAAGAGAATGAAATTCTGTACAAGCCTTAATTATTCATTATTCCTGCCAGAATTGTTGAAGCCACTAAAATCGTCGCTGAAAGCACTACAAAGTCTGCGCTTGGCTGCTCTATACCAGCTAATGCTGCTCCCTGCACCACTACAAATACTGTGACGAAGAATGTCACGATAGCAAGGAGAATCATGACTGCGAAAGCCACTACATTACCTACCAGGCCTTGAAGCACATCTACTATATCGGACATAATTTAATTCACCTAACAGTTATTTGGACTCAGGGCTTTTATTCCAACTCCAAGTACTCCTGTCCGCCCATATAACTCTGCAAGGCCTCAGGAATCCTAACTCCATTCTCAGTCTGATTGTTTTCAATAATCGCAGTCATGATTCTGGAAGTCGCACAAGCTGTCGCATTCAAGGTATGAGCAACTTCGTTCTCATCGCCTTTTCTAATCCTGACATTGACCTTTCGAGCCTGATAATCAGTACAGTTCGAGCATGATACAATCTCTCCATACTCTCCAAGCGGAGGCCTCCAAACCTCAATATCATACTTCTTCGCAGCGTTATCATTCATGTCTCCAGTACATACATTTACGACTCTGTAAGGAAGATCTAATCTCTTAGTAACTTCCTCAGAATTTCTAAGAAGTTCTTCATGCATATCCCAGCTATTCTCGGGTTTACAGAATATGTACTGCTCTACTTTTTCGAACTGATGGACTCTCCAAATCCCTCGAGTCTGCTGGCCGTGCTTACCGGCTTCCTGTCTAAAGTTAGTGGAAAAGCCGGCATACTTTTTCGGGAAGTCCTCTTCAAGCAGCAGATCATCTTTATGTAAAGTGGCTAAGGTCTGTTCCGAGGTCGCAATCAAGTATTTATCCTCATCCTCAATTTTGTAGAGCTGTTCCTCGAAGTCCTCTAATTCGGCTGCAGCACTCATAGCTTCATAATTCAGCATGTAAGGAGTCTGCATAGGAGTAAAGCCTTTCTCCCTCAGAATATCCATGGAAAACTGGATCAAGGCCTGATTCAATCTGAAAAGATCTCCCTTCAGATAGTAGGCTCTCTCACCTGCATTTTCAGCAGCCGTCTCGGAATGAATCAAATTATTTTCATCAATTATATCGGCAGCAAGCCTTGCGTCTTCAACCTTTCCGCCTTCTGGTTCCCAAGTCTTAATCTCTTTATTATCGTGTTCATCTTCTCCTTGAGGAACTGATTCATGCAGAATATTCCCGATCTCAAATCTCAATTCATCTCTCTCCTGTTTCAAGGCCTCTACTTCATCTTCAAGCTCGGAAATCTCTTCCTTAACTTCCGACATTCTCTCAATCTTATCCTCAGCGTCTTCTCCTGACTGCTTAAGCTCAGCGATTTCATCGCCTACACGGTTCCGCTCAGCTCTAAGCTCCTCGACTTTCTGAAGCTTTTCACGCCATTCTTCATCAAGATTTACTACCTCTTCTACTTTTTCAGGGTTCTTACCTCTTCTCTCCTCAGAGGCCTTAATCTCCTCAGGATTCTCACGGAAAAGTTCAATATCAAGCATAATTAACGCCTTGTAAAGAAAGTTTTAACTCTAACAGGTTTTGAATCAATGTTCAAAATGCGGCCGGCTGGAAAAACATCCACCTTTCATTGTAAATTATAATTCCAGATAAATAGTTAAAAATCTGCTCCTTCTAACTCAAGCAACTTTTTCTTGAGACCAAGGCCTCCACTATAACCGCCTAAAGCGTTCTTACCAACTACTCGGTGACATGGCACAATAATTGGAACAGGATTACGGCCGCAGGCCTGGCCAACAGCTATCGGAGCAGTACCTAAAGAATCAGAGATCTCACCGTAAGATCTAGTTTCACCATAAGGAATCTTAATCATTTCTCGCATAACTCTGCCTGTAAAACTGTCTGGAAAAACTAGTGCTAGATCAAAAGCCTTTCTCTCAGCTTTACTGTATTCCTCTACTTGTCTTCTAATTTCTTCTTCTGAGGCCTCTATAATGTTTTCATCTACTGAGGTTTCTTTATCAAAAATATTAATCCTCATTTTTCTACTATCCAAATCATCTCCTGTTTTGAATCTTCCAGCTCTTCAAGATCAAAGCCTCCATAGACTTCCCAGTCGCTGAAACTAGAATTTTCGAGCAAAAGTTCGAATTCAGTCCTTGTTATCATCTTGGTATTTGCTTTTGAGCTCCATTTTTCTTCTCCATCTTTTACTAGTTTTTTCTCGAACTCTATTATCCAGTTCACCGAGTCGATCATTTCAACATTTTCTACAAGAGTATATTCGCCATCCTGAATTTCTCTTGTTTTTTCTTTACCGTAATTTTCAGCGATGAAATCAATGTCAGGACTGTAAAAGTTCAAAATCAGTTTCCCATCATCTTCTAGATGTCTATAGATTGAATCAAGTGTTGACAACTGATCTTCGATTGTCAGATTATGCAGGAAACTTCTGTAAGGAATTATAATCAATGAGAATTTTTCATCAAGATTAAAGTCTCTCATATCCTCTTGAGAAACATCGGGATTAAGACTTCTTTTCTCAGCTTTTTCTCTAAGCTTCTCTAGCATCTCTTCCGAAAGATCGATTCCATAGGCCTCTACGCCCTCTTCCAACATCTGGAGGTAGATTCTTCCGGTTCCACAGGCGACTTCTAGAACTTTTCCGTCAGTCTCTTTCGCTCTCTCAACATAAAAATCTATGTCATTGCCGTCGTTGTTCTCTTGAGATACTATATCGTATAGGTCGGCGTAATCCTTCACATCTTCGTAGGGCATAATAACGAATTAGAAAAGGTATAAAGAAAAATGTGGTTGTTTCCTCAAGCCTCTAACTCCACTCCTCTTTTTCAGGATAAGCCCTTTCCAGTAACTCATCTTCGTCTTCAAACCTTTCTCTGATAGGCCTGAGGATGTTTGCGAGCTCTTTGCCGGTAGCTTCTTTTAAGTCTTGAGGGTGAAGCTCCTCAGAAACGAAATCTTCCTTCAAGTCCTCATAACTCGAGTATTCAAGGTCGCCTCCGTATTTTTCAGGTCTCTCAACTACAAAGTTCTCTCCGTCCTGTTCGAGGATCGGGAAAATCAAGTAATTTAGGTATTCTAGGACTCCATTATCCTCTACTTCTCCTTGAGGGCAGTAGGCCTCGTTGATTTTTTCACTGACATCTTCTTCAGTGTCATGGATACTGATCTTCGAGTTTTCATCTGATGCACTCATCTTTCCGCCTGTCAGGCCTGAAAGCAGAGGTGCGAATATGCTTGTCGGCTTTTTCTCTCCAATATCTGGCAGAACTTCTCTGGCGAGCATATAGATTCTTCTCTGATCTCTTCCGCCGTAGGCAACGTCCACATCTAGACCTGGAGATGCGCAGTCCATTATCTGCATCGCGCTATAAAGCAGTCCTGAGGCCTTCATACCGTCGCTGTTTCTAACTACTTCGTTTACAGATCTCTGCATCCTGTTGACTGTGGCTTCTTCCATGATCTTCATGTAGCCTTTCTGGTATTCGGGATCGTGCTGGAACTCGCTACCTCTGACAAACTCAATATCGTTTTCATCTATGCCTGAGGCTTCCAGCATCCCCTGAATGGCCTTTCTGTAGTACTCTGTTCTTGCGTCGACCAGTTTACGCGGTGATTTCTCTATGTCTAACTCTGCGTGTATATCCGCCAAAAGGAACTTGAAAGTGAATCCAGACTCCACGAAATCAGCGATCTTTCTGACTGTGGTGAAATGCCCTATGTGCATGGTTCCTGTCGGGGCGTATCCAATGTATGCGACAGGATTGTCTTTGTCAAGAATTCCTTCGATTTCGTCCTCTGTTATTGTTTCAGCGGTGTTCCGCAGAAGCAGTTCTTTGCGTTCATTATTATCCATTATTTTGATCTACCTGTGAATTGGTTGGGAGAGAACGCTTAAAGATTTAGAGCTGAATTTAGAAGGTTTTGAAACTTTTCTACATGTGTCGACGGTAAAAACGTCCACCTTTCATTGTGTATCAAATAGGGATTCTGGACCGAATTTTAAATCATTATCCTCTATACCACGTCCACAACTTCAGGCTCGACGACGTTAAACAATTCTTCTCTATCAATTTTCACACCTATAACTCGAGAACCGCCAGCAGGCCTCACCTCTCCTTCGGGTATGTCATCTGATGCGTAGACTGGTATTTCTAGGTTAAATGGTGAGACTCCTCCAACTATGTAGCCAGTCTCTTCTTCTACTTCTGAAGGCTTTGCCATCCTAACCTCTCCAACTAAATCCTCTAATTTATCCTCATCTACTCGCTTATGACCGGGACACATCACAGCGATAAAATCATCTGAGGCCTTGAAAATCAAAGTCTTGATAATCTGATATCTATCAATCGGAGAATGCTGGACGGATTCGTCGACGGTTTCGGCCTTTGCATGGACTTCAAAATCTGCATCAAGGCCTTCCAGTTTTTCAATTACTTTTCTGACATTTTGAATATCTTCTTCTAGGAAATCTAGAATTTGTTCGAGTTCTGATGGTTTCTGTGTGAAAGATTTCAGAGACATAGTGAAAACTTTTGAGGTTAAGTTTAGATATATGGGGGACTCTGAAAAAGT
>JAWOFP010000038.1:0-17247 GCA_046497485.1 Candidatus Nanohaloarchaea archaeon
TTCTTGATATACCTTTTCGTGAGGCCGTAACCCCTTTACAATAAAAACAGAGGAGTCACAAACATAACTTATGAAGGCCTGGAAATCCTTAGCCCTACTTACTGCATATATTTTTCTTGTGGTAACTGTCTCCGCTCAAGGTATTGGAGGAGCGGAAATAACCGTTGAGGAAAGCCTTACCACTTTTGTGACTGAGATTCTAGGTTTCCCAGTAGCTGATGCATCAGAAGTCATCCTTTTTGTGGTTGGGCCGATTTTCGCATTCTACTTTTTCCTGACAAACATGATGACGATGGCCTTCGAGAATTTTGAGGATAGAATTGGCCGAGATAAATGGGATAAAAAGGAAGAATTACCGACTAATCTCAAGCTTTTCTCGCTTGTCACAGCATTCATAACAGTTGTAACTATAGGAAGAGTTGCTCCAGGCCTAATAATGGTTTTCGGAGCTCTCGCACTAATCCTCGGAATCTTGATGATGACAGGCCTACTGACTAGAGATGAAAACGGAAATAATGGCGGAGGAAGTGAAGAAGACGCTGGAGATACCGGAGGCGGAGCCGACAATAACGGTAATGGCGCAACAAGAGAAGACTATGTTAATAGGGTTGCAGATGCAGCAGAAACCGCTACCTCAGGCGCAAGAGACCATTTAAATGAACAGTTAGAAAATCAACGGAAAGAGGCCTTGAGATACTTCCAAAGCGATTTCCTAGATGAGTTTGAGGCCTTAAAAAATAATATTTCCGATATTAGGAACCATATCAACAGCGCAAGATCTGAAGCACGAGATAACTCCAAATCTCATCCAAAGGATTTCAAGAAGCTATCCCAGAGAGCCCTAATTTGCGAAAAAATAGTAGATAACTACGAAGACAAATATGTAGATGACAGTCCGCCGGCATCCACAAATTACGATCCTTCAGACTCGGATTTATGTGCGGAAATAGAAGGAGAAAAATCAAATAATGAAGATATTTATAGACAGTTACTCAAGCTAAATAATCAGATGGATAGAGCATTGAACGACTCTAAGTCAATACCTGATGACGCGCTTGATGAATTCATGAATTATATTACTCTAATCCTTGCCGTAGGCCATTTTTCACACCATCACCCTCATTATGAACAGCTGTCAACTGACGATGATGAGGCCTTAAAGACGTTAAAGACCGCGGAGAGCATGGGTATATCCTCCGCAAACCGGAACGACTTAAGCAGATTAATGAGTCTAGCAACTTCAGGTCTAAAGCAAGACACAGAGAAGCTTGTGGAAGAATCAGAGCAACTTGTAAGACTTGACCTCAGAATGTCTGAAGCAGAGATAGACACAATTAAAGATCTGACAACTGAGGATGAAGAAATTCATGAAAAAATTAAGCAGCTGAAAAATAGGCTGTCAAATTACAGCAGCGGTTCTGGAACCTACATTAATGACCACAGGAACTATCTTCAACAGTGTATGAAAGTGATAGAGGACAGTATATTTCCAAAGGCTCAAAGCCTGAAAAATCAGTTGGACTCTTCCTCAACCTTCGAATCTAATACATACAAGAAGATCAAGGAACTTGAAGAGAAGTTATAAAAATTTATACTTCAATTTCAGGCCTAAGATTTCTGGACTCTCTTCTAGTAAATGAAAGGGATAGATATCTTGCTTCCGGAGACTTCATGGACTCTTTATTCGATATTCTAAAAATAATACAGAAAAGAGAAAGACTCCGATAGCTGCCTAAATGAAGCCCAATTCACCAGAAGTATAACCAGATTTAACCAATTGTTCCGTAATTATTTAAACCAGAAGCTGCCAAATGTATGTTATAGAGGTTATTCAAAACAATGGTAGTAGAACAGATAATGAGCGACGCCATGAACAACCCTGAGATATTGATTGGAGGAGTAGTAATTGGGTATGCAGCAGGCGCTATGATGACAAAAAGAAAAATGATGCGCCGAGGAGGAATGGGCATGGGAGGCGGATTTTAATGAAAGATAAACTTACTCTCAACCTCTATGAACTGGAAAATGTGCTTACAGAACTTGTAATAATTGCTTTATCCCTGGGAGGACTCACAGTCGCTGGATGGATACTATTTGCGTCTTCTCTTGACTACACCGTAATTGAATTCGGAAATATAATCCAGCCTTGGGTAACAATGCTTGCATTAATGATCATCGGTAGAGAACTATGGATGATCAACAGAAGGTTCAGTTATTATCTGGAAATGATTGACAGCGAGCAGGGTGAATAAATTTTGACACAGCACGAGACCGCAGCCGGATTCTCTACACTTCTAGAGACGATGGCGCAAATGGATTTCTTCACTCTCGTGCTGCCTTTTATCCTATCATATACAATCTTTTTCTTGGCATTGAAGCAAGTTAATCTATTTACTGATCAAGACGACGATAACAAGTTTGCATCTTTGATCGCTGTAGTAGCTTCTTTCTTTGTAGCACAATTTATAGCAACAAACCCTTGGTACCAATCATTCTTTGTAGATTACTTTGGAGCCCTTACAGTAGGCTTAGTAGGAATTTTAGGCCTATTCATAGTATTAGCATTTGCAGGATGGGAGAGACACAGTACCTGGGCTCCTTTGTTAGGTATTCTAAGTATAGCGGTTGCAGGAGCAGCATTTGTGAATGCTGGAGGGTTTGGCGAACCATATAACATTGAAAATGATGTTATAACCAACGTGAACTGGGCCTACCTACTACTAGACACAGGCCTAATCTGGATAATCCTAATAGGAGGAGTCCTTTGGTGGCTTTCAAGCGATGGTAATGAGAGTGAAGGAAATGGAAACTTTTTCGCTGACATGATAGATGCAATGCGAGGAAACTACGACCCGAGCGAGGAGTGATATATAGATGAGCTTCTTCAGCGACCTAGTTATTTTTATGTCAGAAACAGACATTATTCACCTATTCTTTCCATGGCTTCTATTGCTTGCTTTCACGTTTGGAATACTTCAGAAATACGAGTTTTTCGAAGACGAAGCAGTCACAGGAGCTATATCAGTTTCCAGTTCTTTCCTAGCGATAGCAGGAATCTACTTCTTCATGCCAGAAAACATATTCGCTAACTTCGGCGCTGTACTCGCATTCGCAACATTTGCATCATTAGGAGTTCTAATTGTCATGGCAATAGCAGGAGTAAATATAGATGATTTAGATAACCGCATAGGTAGAATTCCTCTTGCCGTAGGCCTAATAGTAATGGGTATAGGCACACTTTCAATAGCTGCAGGCGCACTTCCTGTGAATGAAGTTCTAGGTAATATAGGGTTCAATGTAGATATGTATCAGGATATATTCATGCCTGTAATGGTATTTGGATTCATTCTTGCAGTTATAGCGATTACTTCAAGATAGAAAATTGAAAATATTTACCAATCGCTCATATCAATATCTTCGACATCTTCCTGGTCGACTGTAGTTGAAGTCTCAATTCCTTTGTCGTCCTTGATTTCTTGAACTAGACTTGTAAGATCTTTCACATTTTCAACTAAGGATGGTAGAACTTGCTGGAAAGCCTTTTCTAGGCCTCCGATTCGGGACTGATAGGAGTCAATATGGTCTTCCATCTCATCAACTTTCTGAACAAACTCTTGCTGATCTTCATCGTCTCTTACTTCCAAGTCATGAACTCTGTCTTCCAGACTTTCTAACTCGTCTATCATTATATCCATTTCCTCATATATCTTGGAGAATTCGCTTTCAACCTGATTAAATTTCTCCGCTACTATCGTTTCAATTAATTCTTCCATCGCCGGATCAATGTTCTGATCTTGATAATTGTCTAGGCCTTGCTGACCTTGCGGCTGTCCCTGCTGAGGTATCGGCTCCTGATTCATTTGGTTCTGGCCCATCTGTTCTTGCTGCATCTGCTGTTGCTGACCTTGCGGCTGATTCTGTTGGTCTTGGTTCATACCTTCCATACTTTCCATTCCTTCAGGCTGTGAATCTGCTTCCGAGTCTCCATCATATCCTTCGTCCATAGGGCTTACTGCTTCATCTGAACCAGAATTATATGCCGTCATTGCCTGAGGCCCGCCGTCATCTGTAGCGGAGGAAGTAACAGTATTATTTACAGCTTGACTGATCTCTTGTTCAGAATAACGGCCTTCAAGCTCTTCTTTAATCTCTTCTTCGGAGTAACCTTGCTGAAACATGTTTTCGACTGTCCTCTCTAGGCTTCCGCCTGAAAGGCCTTGATTACCGGTTGAAGATTCGTCATCGTCCCTAAGTCTCCCGAAAAGCTTGAATTTCATAGATCAATTAGGCCTCTATCAAATGGTTATTGGTCTTCTCTGCTTTTTAACTTTCTGTCTATTAGCTTTTCGACCTGTTCTTTTGTGATTTTCTCTTCATCAACTTTCTTCTCCAGCTGTTTCTCGGTCACAAAGTTAGAATTCAAAGGACTCATCAAATCCATGTAGTTTTCTATCTCCTCGATTTCTTGAGACGTCACAAATTTTCTCTTCTCTCTATTGATTTCTTTTATGTCTACTTCGAGATTCGCCATTCTATCTCGCAAATCCGTGACTTCGTCCTCCATATCCTGTATATCACTGGAAAGACTCGAAGTTTTCTCGAGCAGAGTGTCGTCCAGAGTATTTACACGAGCGCTGAGGTTCCTAATTTTCTCTTCAAGGTCTCGGACTCTCCGGTTGAAATCGTTTACCCTATCGATAATCTGGTTTACAATTTGTTGATCTGGCATCCTATCTTTTATTTTAGGAATGCGTGAATAATAATGCTGGGATGACAGTACACGATAAAGATGTATTCGGATATGAATTTGAGGAAGATACAGGAACAGTAAGAATCAACACCTTGGGAAGTATCTACGGCGCAAGCATAGAAGACTACCCAGAGGTAATGGCCCGAGTAGTCGATATACTACAGGAAGTGCCTAATGCCTCCTCTATCATACTAAGCGAGTCTAGAGATTACGAGTACAGCGCCGAACAGGTCGATATGCTAAAGGAAATCGCCACCACCGTCCAGGACATCTCAAATCAAGGCCTTCTGAGCCAGAATATCAGATCTGAAAAATGCGGCCAATTATATGAGGAACATCTTCCCGACGTACAGGAGACAGTATTCACAACATTGAAGCAAGATCCTGTAGGAGCTTACGTCGAGCTTAAGAGAAAGAAAAGACATCTATCCCAATCAGATGACCAGTATCCACAGCAGAGCCGCTGCAAAAGATACTTTGTACAGGATGTAATAAACCCGGTAATTGATAGACTGGAAGAAACCCAAATTATTAGCGAGGCCTCAGAATACATTACAGGCCATCATGTAGGTGATAGGGAAGTCTACAGAGAATTCTTCCATCCATTAGTCAGGCCTAACTTCATGCTTACAAAGTATATGAGCCTACCTCCCGAGAGAGGAGAAGAGGTCGATAGATATAATTCAAGGAACAATGTCGAAGTATCGGTATACCATGTTCCGGGAAAAACTAGGCCTATCTACCATGTAAATCCTCCAGAATTTAATCTCCCGGAAGAGGAATACAATCTATTAGATGCTGCGCGTCGTTTCATGGCGTCGCACGAACCGGGCGAAGGAGGCGAGTTCGCGGAACCGGAAAGAATGCGTGACGTGTTTGAAAACATCGGCAGAGACATGCTTAGAGATATTGCCAACCAGATGGGCGTAGATCTCAATAGAGAAGAAATAGAGGAGCTTGGAGAGATATTGAATCGTTACACTTCAGGCCTCGGCGTCCTAGAATTATTATTAGCTGATCCAAAAGTTCAAGATGTTTATATTAACTCGCCTATCGGCGGATCTCCAATATACATTGCGCATGAGGAGTATGGAGAATGTGAGACAAATCTAATACCTACCAAGGACGAGGCAGAGTCCTGGGCAACACAGTTCCGAATACAGAGCGGAAGACCTCTAGACGAAGCCAATCCAGTACTCGATACCGAAACAGAGGTTAAAGGCGGAAGAGCAAGAGTAGCAGTGATACAAGAAAACCTGAGCCCAGAAGGCCTAGCATTTGCGTTCAGAAGACATAGAAGCCGCGCATGGACGCTACCATTATTCGTGAACAACGGAATGATCAACGCTTTAGGGGCAGGCCTGCTATCATTCATCGTAGACGGAAATAGATCTGTGCTTTTTGCTGGTACGAGAGGAGCAGGAAAGACATCACTTTTATCGGCCTCTATGCTTGAAATAATGAAGAATCATAGAATTGTAACTGTTGAAGACAGCGTAGTTGGAGACTCAAATATCCTGTACAAGAAAAATGGAGAAGTAAAATATGGAGAAATCGGCGAATTAATTGACTCATTAGTTGAAAAATACGATTGTGAGGATGATGAAAGAGATATTTTGAAGTCTAATCCCGAAAATATCCAAGTTCTTTCTATGGATAATGACGGCAAAGTACATTGGAGCAAAGCAACGCTCTTCATGAGACATGAAGTAGAAAAACCCATATATGAGGTAGAGACTCGTACTGGTAGAAAAATCAAGGTAACGGAAGATCATTCTCTTTTCGGACCAGGGGAGACCTCTCTAATTAGCGAGGTTAAACCAACCAATCTCTCTTCTGGAGACCATATAGTAACTCCTAGAGAATTAAAAGTACCTACGGAGAGAAAATCATGGGATTTAACGGAAAAAGCTTCCGAACTTCAGGGTTACTTCACTGGCGACATGAAGCTAGATACTCAAAGAGAAGAACTAAAAGAACTAGCTAAAGAATTCGGTTACTCTAAATACACTGTCCAATATTGGATCCGAGAAGGAATTATTCCCTCGAAAATTTTCGATAGAATCAACACGGGTTCTCATACCGGGCCTATTAAATATAAGCACAAGAGGCAGTCTTCGAAGCTTCCAGCAAATATACGGCTAGACGAAAAATTTATGGAGTTCTTAGGTCTATGGGTAGCTGACGGCTGTTACGATAACAGAAGCGTGATAATAACAGTATCAAATGAAGATTGTAGAGAAGTTGTAAAAACTATTTTTAAGAGACTTAATTTACCTGTCAAGAGACACTCTGATGAGCATTCCCTACTAGCTAATTCACAACCTCTAAAGGAGATAATGGAAACATTTGGATTTACCGGCGATGCTTATTCTAAAAGAATTCCTCAATGGTTATTCTCTGCTGATAAAAACCAGAGGCGTGCCTTCTTAAGAGGCCTTTACAGCGGAGACGGATATGCAACAGAGAATGAGGCTGGGATAGACCTAATTAATGAGGAACTAATTGAAGATATTCAAACACTACTGTTAATTGATGGTATAAGAGGTAGAGCGAGAGACTCAGGTAAAATGCGTTCGATGAGAATAAGCGATCTTGAAGGTCTCAAAAAATTCAAAGAAAAAATTGGCTACCTTCAAGAATACAAGCAGAAAAAACTAAAAGTCGATGATAAAGTTTCTACTCATGACACCTCCGACATCATTCCGCTGGAAAGAGATTTTATGCAGAAATTATGCAAAAAACATGATCTAAATTCTCATGATTATATTACTAGAGAAAATAATTTAGGCAGGCAAAACTTGCAGAGGATAGTAAAAGACTCAAATGAGTCGTCTACTCAAATGCTTCGAAATCTCTCAAATAGCGATATTTTTTGGGATCAAGTCAAATCGGTAGAAAAAATATCCGAAAAAGATAAAGTTTATGATATATCCGTACCAAAAGATGAAAACTTCATAACAGGAAATATTTTAGCTCATAATACTCTCGAACTACCTGTCCCCCAAATGAAAAATTTAGGATACAATATTGAGAGAATGAAATCGCGTTCAGTTATTACACAGGTAGAAAATGAGATTGAGGCAGACGACGCTATTAGAACTAGTCTTCGTATGGGAGACTCTGCATTAGTAGTAGGAGAAGTCCGATCGGAAGAAGCACAGGCCTTATATGAGGCTATGCGTGTTGGAGCTGTCGCAAACTTTGTTGGAGGAACTATCCACGGAGAAGATGCTTACTCTGTATTTGACAGAGTTGTTAACGATCTTGGCGTACCTACCACAAGCTTCAAGGCCACAGACATCGTTGTAAGCGTCAATAAGATTAAGAGCCCTGATGGAATGGAGACCTACAGAAGAGTCACAGGAATCACAGAGGTTAGAAAGGAGTGGACCGATGACCCTCTTGAAGAAGATGCTTTTGTGGATTTAATGCGTTATGACAGCTCTAAGGACGAACTTGTGCCGACAGACACCTTGTTGAACGGTGAATCTGTTATTATGAACCGGATAGCTGAGAACGTTAAGGAATGGAAGAATGACTGGGAGGCGGTCTGGGACAATATAAAGATGCGGAAGGAGATGAAGCAGGCTATTGCTGATAAGGCTGATGAGACAGGAAACGACGAGCTTCTAGAGGCTGAGATGGCTGTAAAAGCGAATCAAAAGTTCCATCTTCTTGCAAACAAGGTCCAAGAAGAATACGGAGAGCAAAACGCTGAAAGAATATTGAATCGGTGGATGGAGTGGCTGGATCAACAGGCCTGAGAGGTAATATAAATGGATGAAGATCAAGAAGAACGACTAGATGACATCTTGGACGATATTGATAGAAATGTCAGGATGCCTCCATATGATGAGGATTCAGAGGGCCAGAGTTACTCAAGAAGATATCAGGACTACAAGGATGATGAAGCCGAATCCGAGAAAAAGAACTCTTATGAAAATTTATGCTATCAGATGTCATCTATTTTAGGCCTCAGCGCAGAAGAAAAAACTAAAAATAAACTCAATCCCGCTATTAAACTCCTAGACTGGGAAATCACTCCCGGAATGGTTCTTTCTGCCGCCATAGGCGTATTTTCGATTTCTTTTGGGCTCTGGTTTTTAGCAGTTATACTTAATGAGGCTACTGGAGTAGTTTTGAGCCAGGAATCAGGTCTGATCCCTCTATCCTTGATGATGATTTTTGGACTTGTTCCATTTATGGCCGGAATATATACTTTTTACAAGCCGATATTCGACGCTAAGAGCAAGGTAATTGAGAGCAGCGGAGAAATGATTCTAGCAATACTGTATATGGTTGTATACATGCGATCCTCCCCTAATCTTGAAGGCGCAGTACGATTTGCTGCTCTTAACCTTGAAGGCCCAATCTCCAAGGACTTGAAAAAAGTTTTATGGAGCGTCGAAGTCGGAGAGTTCAAGAGAATAGACAATGCGCTCGAAGACTACACTCAAAGATGGAAAAATTACAACAAAGACTTCCTAGAATCCTTAAACCTTCTAAAGGCGGCTACAAATGAACCTAATCCTACAAGAAGAGATCGACTATTACAGGACGCTATAGATAATATACTTGATGGGACACAGGAGAAGATGAAACATTATGCCCAGTCATTAGAGACTCCAGTAATGATTTTGAACGCGGTTGGAGCGCTTTTACCCGTCTTAGGAATGATAATGCTTCCATTAATCTCGGCATTCCTCGGAGGCCTTATAACACCGCTACACCTATTCATAATATTCAATATTATGCTGCCTGCATTCCTCTGGATGTTCATGCAGAGAACATTAAGCAGCAGACCCCCAACAGTTCAAACTCAGCCAGTAAGCGAAGAATCGCTCCCAAAAAGAGGTTTTTACCAGTTCAACATTTCAGGAGAAAACTATAATTTACCTACATGGCCCATAGGCCTGACAATCGCATTCGTAATATCGCTTTACGGCCTCATAGGATATCTGGCGTTCCCTCATGTCTACCCGGTCTCAGATTCATCAATAGTATCATCTGCGCCCTCAATATTTGTTGAGGACGGAGATCTCTCTCCATTTCCCATGCTTTTGAGGAGCATGACGATAATCTTCGGAGTAGGCCTAGGCATAGGTATGAGTAAGACTCTAGGGAATATAAGCCGGCAGCGAGAAGAAAAAAAGCTTAGAGAGATCGAATCAGAGTTCCCTAACGCACTCTTCGAACTGGGAAACAAGATTTCAGGCGGAACCCCAATAGAGCTAGGCCTAGATCAAGCAGCACAGTCTACCCAAGATCTAGAAATATCGGAATTATTTGAAGTCTCCTCTAGAAACATCAAGGAGATGGGGATGACATTCGAAGACTCTATCTTTGACCCTGATTACGGTGCTTTGAAGCAGTTCCCAAGCCAGATGATCAAGACAGTTATGAAAGCCATACTAGAATCATCCGAGAAAGGAACAAACATGGCCTCAAGTGCGATGATGACAATCTCTCGCTACCTGAAAAATATTCACAAGACACAGGAGCAGCTCAAAGACCTGATGCAAGACACTACCACAACTATCCAGATGCTTGCATACATGCTTGCGCCAATTGTTTCAGGTGTCGCAGTAGGAATGTCCCAAACAATTATTACAGGCCTCTATCAGCTTTCAAACTCTTTCGAAATAGATGGAGCTGCCGCACCAGAAGGAGAAGAAGTTGCAGGAGGCGCACCAGGAATAGGAGGCGGAGAAGGCACAATACTTTCCAACCTTGACTCAGCTATTCCTCCAGAAATGCTTCAGTTCGTGGTAGGCCTCTACCTAATCCAGCTACTGTATATCCTCGGAACCTTCTACATGAAGATCACGAGAGGAGAGGACCAGACTTACAAGAATATGTTCATCGGAAAAATAATGATATCAGGCATGTTCTTCTACATGATAACAGTCACAATAATCAGCCTACTGTTCGGAGGCCTAATGACCGGGGTGGCAGGACAGTGAAAGGAAAGATCACGATGAAATACTTGATAATCGCTCTTGTAGGAATAGTTGCTCTACTAGTAGTAGCATCAGTAGCATCAAACCTAGTTGAATCAGCAGCCTCAAACGCCATAGGCGACGCCTTCAACTGAAAGACTTAAATCCAGAGAAATTCCAAATATAAAATGTGAAAACCTTCAAAGGCCAAGAAGGCCTCTCTATCGAAGTACTGATAGGCCTTGTATTCTCACTAGTAGTCGCTCTATTAGTTATACTGATAGTCTTACCAGCAATAATGAACACTGAAGACGCAGCAAGTTGTGTAGGCTACTTGAGAGGCATAGGATCGATAATCTCCGACTTAACAGGTGTATCAATATGCTAGGAAGTATGGGTATAAGAACAATACTAAGCTTAGTATTAGGCCTTATGATTCTAGGAACATTAGTGTCTTTCTCTACAGTCGGCAGCATCGGCGGAGCGATCGAGCAGGGATTCGGCCAGATAGGAGATCAAACCGATTTCACAACAGAGGTCAGCAGCAAAGAAACTTTTTCAGATTTGGCTATGTTCGTCGCAGACAGATCGAGAAATTGCAATGACGTAGAGGAAAGAATTGATGGCAACCAACTAGGCCCTGATCCCAGATCATCTATCACTGGTTACCCCGGATTGAAAGGAACTAGACTGGGTCAAAAACCTGACTGTATCGGAGCAGATGCATCCATATTAAGAGGAGTAGGTAATAAGGTGCCCGTTGTGCCAGGATCAAATGATAATTACATGCCAGGTATATATTCACGTGAAAAATTTGAGATAGACATAGATGAAGGAGATAAAATAGTAATAAGTGATGACCGTGCGCCTACAAGCGGTGCGGAGGATAATTATAATGTAAATGATCAATGGATTGAGAATAGAATTGCCGCAGTTTCCGGGAATTCCTATCAATCTCAGATTGATCTAGACGCTGATTCTCATGTAGGTTCAAAGTATAATTATGTTGTATTCTTTGAAGATTCAACTAATGCTCAAAGCAGGACTAACCAATTACTTGAAGAATGGGAAGATCCTAACGGGAATAAAATATATTCTGATAGAGTTTGGGGTACAAACGATGAAACTAATTGGCACTTATGGACTGACAATGAAAATAATATAAGGTTTCATGCGACCGATTTAGTGCTTTGCAATGGCGATAAAGGATATATTCAAGTTAACCATGAAGGCCTATTGAACGATGGAAATTACAATAACAAGGGGGGAACATCAGAATTCCCTCGAATTGTTATTACAGAAACAGGGGAAAACTGTGTAAACGAAGATTTAGACCAAACCGAGCCTTACGAGGGAGATGTAGAAGGCCCTATGCTAGAAATTACCGGGGACGTAGATGAATTCCCTAATACTGAGAAGTTTACACTATCACAAAGCAGGAGCTCTATGGGAGCTGAGGACGCCTCAGAAAATATGTGTCAAATAAAGTATATGCAGAAAAACCCCATTCTGGCCCCCCATGTAGTTGTAAGAGAATACAGACCTGGATTGATTATTCAGTCGGATCAGGAGAACTTTAACCTAGATTATTGGAGAGAAGCCACGTCATATAGTGATAGAGGAGATGATGGATGGGATCTCATTGATGCGTTGGAATTAAATGAAAACTATATTAATCCTCCAAGTGAAGCAGGAAGCTTAAGATTGAAAAATAAAAATGAGGGACAAAATCTTATGTATGGAGATCTTCTATGCGCGCCTTCTGAAGATGGTAGCGAGGTAAACTGGAATTTATGCCACTCAGATGTGGACAGCAGAGATAATGCAGAGTACGGGGCCTTCACTTATTCCTGTAATGGAGATAATTGGAATTTAGATCAGACAGGATTTACTGAAGTAACATCTGAGCCAAATGATATTTATCCAAATAGTGATTTTGTAAGTCCTCTTGGTTCCGGAGGTTATTCACTAAATTTCAACGATGTCAAAGATGGAGAGTTCGGATATATGTCTTGGGAAGACAATCTAGTCGGAGGATGGGAGGCAATAGAGGTTAACTTAGAAATATCCACTATAGATGAAGGAGAAGCATTAATGGTTGGCGAAGGCCGAATCAGTGGAGAGCCACTAAATCTATACTTTAGGCATTTTGATGGGGCAAAAGAGATAGTAATATCTGAACCTGATGGAAGCGGTGAAGTAGTACTAGATAACTGGGAGACCGGTAAAGAATATCTAGTAACTTTTAGCAGAACTAACAACAGAGTATCTGTGAGGGAAGAAGGAGATGATAGAGATAGCGGAGAAATCGGTTATGACTTGTCTCTAATAGATATTAGAGTGCAAGAAAATAATTTCGTAGAAGGCTCCTCGACGAGCATTGAGGCAGATATTAATGAGGTTATGATAAAACCATGAAAGGGATCGAGTTTTCAATTAGGACAATTGCAATGATAGCACTTGGAATCATGGTTATAGTACTGATTTATGTCAGCTTCGAGACTTGGTTCACAGATATTGTAGAACAGTTCCTAGGAAATATTGAATATGCGGAGCCTTGACTGGAAAATCTATTTCAACGAGGAACCAGCAATTTAGTTATATGAAAGGCCTCAATGTTTCAATATCTCTAGTAGTAATTCTCATGGTAAGTATAACTGTGGTGGTAATTATTTCTATGATTCTCTCTAACAATGTTTCAGGTCTTGAAAGCTTCGCAATCAATAATATCAAAGGTAGTCTTGGAGGAGTTTTAGGATGAGGACTATTGTAGCAGCAATGGTAACGATAGTCTTGGTCATATTTGTAATAGTTGGAATTTATGCAGCCACTGATGTAGCTCTTAATTCTGCAGGAGCCGAATTTATGTCTAGCTCAGATTTCATAAGCGGCTGTCTAGGTGGAGGCGAAGAATGCAACTTGTTTGGAGGCGGTAATTAATGGTGCAGGCAGATGCTCCAGTATTCATAATACTTGGAGTGATGGCCGTCTTAGTAGGCCTAGTACCAGTTCTAGGTTTTGTTGAGAACTTTGGTACCAGTTCACAAGAAACAAATGTGGATCAGTTAAACAAGCTGAGCAATCAGATAGGTAGTACATGTGAGCAGCTGGACAACTATGAGACGGTTTTGACAACTAAAGTCGATATTTCATTAAGGAGTGGCGCAACTCTAACAGTAGATGATAAAGAAGTGGTTCTTGAAGATGAGAGTGAGGAGATAAGAGAATTAGAATGCACAAAGAATATAGATTTCAACGTAGAAGATAGCTCCGAGGATAAAATTCAAGCTGGATCTTCCACTGCATCAATTTCAGGAGAAGATAATACAGTCGTAGTTGAGGTGGAATGAAGTGAAAGGTCAGGCCTCTTATCCATTTTCAATGATTGAAGCATCTTTTACTTTTTTACTGGTGATAGGGGTAGCATATGGGATGCAGGGATATACTGCAGATTTCCTAAAGGGAGAAACTGCTGATTTGAGAGCTGATAGAATGGAACATGCGGCAGAAATGATGCAGTATTACAATGATGGTTCTGCCGAGTTAGATATTTCAGGTTATGAAGTTAAAGAAGACAATCAGGTAATTTATTTGAGATATGATTCTGCTGAAGAACAACGAGACCTGTCTAATCTCCAGTATTCAGGGATCTCAGGACCAGATGAATATGAAGAATATTCTAGCGTGTGCCTCAATAAAACCGGAGAAAGCCTTGATATTTCGGAGGAGTGTTAATGGATCTCTACAATATAGTGACTAAAATCCCTTATTTGATGATGCTCGGTATAGGCCTGGTAATAGTACTACAGATATTTGTGGGCGGTTTGAACGATCTATCAGTAAGAGTTGATAATGTCCCTTCGGAAGAATATAACAAGTCATTAGCCACAGAGGGAATACTGAACCTAGGGCAGAGACGAGGGATAGTACCGATCGAATACTTCACAGAGGAAGGCGAAGACCCTGGTTTCAGAGCAGATGGCGCAACATGTTATTTCGATGGGATAAATCGATTAGATGGAGAAAACCTAGCTTTCCGAATAAGCTCAGAACAGTTAGAACCCGATGAGGGCGGAGTATGCCAAGGAGTTATACCTCCAAATCAAGCCTATCACACAAGAATTCTTCTGAAAAACGGAAGCGAAATGGTCCCAGCAATGGTGTCAGTCTATGAACCTTAAGGCACAGGGAATGATAATTGAAATCATAATATTCGGGTTCGTGATATTCTTTTCTATAGCTATATTTTTCCTTTTGACCGCTTCGGATGCTGTAAAAGAGGAAAATATAGAGTCAGATATTGAGCATTCTCTTGGGGCTGTCGGCGGAGAAGCCGCGATGACTTATTTATTGAATCAGGAAATTGACTATAAAATATCTGAAGAAGACAAATACAATGTGACTTTTGATAAAATACTTCAGGCCTATTATTCGACTGATTCAGATGTTAGAATCAACAGCACTAGATTTGATAGAGAAGAGGTAAGAGATGATATCAAGGCCTATCTGGATTATAACTATCCTAGCTCTTTCTCCAATACTGGAAGCACAATCAATTATCCTGGGAAGAGAGGAGTAATCAATATCACTCATGAAGACAGTTACATTGAGCATAGAAATGGTCCTAAAAGCGAAAATCAGGAATGGAACGATTTTAGGAGAAAAATCCCTACAAGCGACGGAGATGTAGAGGTAATTTTATGGCAGGCAGAATGAAAGGGTCTCTGGAAGGAGTACTTCCTATGACAGGCCTACTAATTCTGGCAGCGATTCTCTCAATGCAGTCGCTCCCTATTGGGGAAGCACTGGCCTCAGTTACTGAGGAATCAGGAGAAGATATAGCAGCTTTGACAGAAGGCCAAACAGTATCTGAGAATTTTATGAATAATTATATGCCTGCAGCAATGAAGTACTCCGCGAACAATGCCGCATATGAACTAGAAGATGGTGGAATTAACTGGAAGAGTGAAGCCTCTACTGTGAGCGAACCTTATCGAATTGTAGGCTCTGTAGTAGATGCTTGGGAGTCAGAGACTACTCCTAGGATTGACTCGCGTTTATCCAACCATCACTGTTCAATTGAGCATGACTTGATTATGAGAGTTTACCCTGGCGAATCCGGGAATAGCTTATTCACAACAGATAGTATTGAGGAAGTTGAAGTTGAGGCCTTCACTTTTAATCCCGTAAAAATTTCATGTAACTCTGAGACCGAGTACATCAATCAGACCTATAGTACCGAAGTTACGGCGACTAATCGATACATAGAGCTTGTGAAACCCGCTTCCGAATTTTTCTATAGGGTTGAAAATGAAAATGTTAAAGAAGATGTAAAGGACAAATACGAGGGTTCGGAAACTGAATGCGGATCCTATGATTATGATGGTGCTGAGGAAGAAGCAAAAGAGAAATATGAAGACGACACATATGACTTCTCAAGTATAGAAGATGACCTAAACATTGCAGAAGGAATTAACGCCGACATGAGTTCTTCAGACGAATACGTTGGATCTAGTGAGACCTCTGAAGGAGGACAATGCAACGAATACTGTGACGGCGAATGGGTTGATATTCGTCCAGAGTTGGGTGGCGGAGAGTACTGTGATGGCACAATTGTAACAGAATACGATAAGACGGTAGATTATACTCTAACACCAACGCATACCTCAATTGATTTTGAGGCCTCAGATCCTGAAACAGAAGTAATTGCTGACGGAGGTTATAGAAATCTTAATTTGGAAATAACAGATTATCAGATAGATTACTAGAGATAAGTAATTTAATACTGATTAACTAAGGCCTCTATAGGTGAACTAATAGTGGCCGAACAAGAAGACGACAATACAGTATACGTAGGATCCAAACCAGCAATGAGTTATGTATTAGCAGTTGTAACTCAGTTCAGTGAAGGACACGAAACAGTGCACGTCAAGGCAAGAGGAAAAGCAATCTCAAGAGCAGTAGATGTTGCAGAGATTGTAAGAGACCGTTTTGTTGAAGATGCAGAAGTAGATGACATAAGCATCGGAACAGACGAAATTGAAACAGATGAAGGAGACGAACTAAACGTTTCCAGCATCCAGATCAACCTGACAAAGCCTTAATTCAGGCCTAGAAACCTGGCATTCGCATATTTTTCTCCTTTATTTTCCAAGACTTTTTATACAGACAAACTTATACTAGATTATATGAGTAGAAGTAAAGGTTTATCCCAGATTCTATACCTTATAATCGCAGCATCGGTTCTAATGATCGCAGCGCTTTCAATGGTATTCATGCTAAATGAAGGCCTTTCAGGAGTCATTGACTTTGGAGGAGAGGCAGAAGGCACAGGATGTGAGACGGCTGTAGAAGCCGCCTGCGCAGGAGGCGCATCTACAGTTTCAACCCCTAGCGCATGCCTAACTGAAAATGCTGATGGAGATGAAGAGGTAATTAGTGGCGCGCTGTCTGAAGTTGGCGAGGATGAAGTCAGCTGTAATGTAAATTAGTGAAATAACATGGATAAGACAATAGAAGTAGTCCTAGTTGCAGTAGTAGTAATAGCAACAGCAG
>JAWOFP010000004.1:0-6085 GCA_046497485.1 Candidatus Nanohaloarchaea archaeon
CCTTTGACCACTTGGCTACCCCCGCATATTCTTACATATAAACAATTTACAACTAATTTTTTAACTAATCTGCTTTAGAAAAACATGGTTCGGCAGGGCGAAAACCACTCTCATCTTGAAGTATTTCTGCTCGCCTCATGTTTTCCCCAGAGACAAACTCTGAGACTTCTTTCTCCATAAATCCTTCTTCTAATGCCTGTCTGACGCTTTCCAGATTCTCTACAGGTTGAATATTTTGATCTGCAGAACCATGCTGATAAAGTCCCGATGAAGGAACTTCCGGATAAATACAAGCTCTTACAACCGTAGCATTCCCGAATTCCTCCGATATATCTGCGGCTCCAACCCCTAAAATCTGCAGCCCGCTATCTAGGTCATAGATATCTCCATCACTATGATCGTAAAAAGGATTCAAAGACGAATATTCTTCAATCAATTCTTCTAGTTGACGGCCTAGTTCACTTCTCCCTGCTTCTAGGCCTTCCTTTGGGTATTCTTTCGGTATAGCAATCCCATAGCAAAAGGTTTGATCATGTTCTACATAACCTCCGCCGCCCGGCCTTCTAAACTGGAGCTCTGAAGGAACATCTGATAGCTCTTCTAATCCCCTGCCCAGATTTACATGAGGATCCTCATAATGCCTTATAGAAAAATTTAGAGGCTTTCCTAAGTCATTAGCTTCTTCAGCGGCTTGATATACTATCCCGCCTGTCTGATCTACTTCCCTCTGATTAACTGCTATTCCTTGCATCTATACAACCACTCTTCGCTCGAATACTTATTAGCTAACTCCTCAGCCCGCCTAACCTCAGAAAACTCTAGATCCGAAACTTCAAAATCCAGGCCTTCAAGCAACGCTTCATTCAAAGCTCTGACTGCTTCGTCGAAAGAGGCCTCAGATTCTTTTCTGATAGTTGAAATTCTTTCCTTATGCTCTTTGATCTGTTTATCTTTCTTTTTGTCCTCGCTTGGCGTTAAAAGAGAGAACATTTCTTTAACATCGACATCGTAAAGCAGCGTCCCTCCAATATAGGTCACGCCATCTTCTCGCTTCAAAGTCGCGCCCGAAATCTTGCCATTTTCTGTTACAATATCGTTTATTGGTTCATGTTCAGCTTCTATGCCTATTTCTTTTAGGCCTTCCGCAATTTTCCCGCAGATTTCCTCGTAGACTTTGTTCACATCGTCAGGAAACTCTTCATTTGGCGCAACTATACCCCACGTGATCTCTCCATCAGGCGTCAAAAAAGTTGTTCCGCCGCCTCCCTGCCTTCTAACAAGAATTATATCTTCTCTTTTCTCGAACTCTTCGGCATTTACTTCCTCCTCAAAACTTTGGGAATAACCTAGATTAATACATTTCTGATCCCAGCCTGCTAGAAATACTAAAGGATATTTATCTTCTCTGACAGACTCCATCAGTGCTTTGTTGAGGCCTGTCTTGAAGTAAGGATTGTAGTGTTTGAAAGGAATATAGCGATACATAGTTAGGTTTAATTTTCCAGAGATTTAATTCTAAGACATGCAAAAGTCGAAAAAAGTTGAAAACGGGAAACTTGTGAAAATCGACGCAGATCTAGGAGAGGAATTTAAGAACGTGAAAGTTCACGGAGATTTTTTCATCGAACCGGCAGATAAACTTGAGAATATCAGAGAACTGATTGAAGGCCTGGAAAGAGATTTTGACAGGGAAAAAGTTGTGGATAAAATCGAGAATTTGGACGCAGAATTAATTGGTTTTTCAGCAGAAGACATAGTTGATGTTCTAGAAAAGTTTAGGGGTGAAAATCAATGAGTGAGAAATGGCGTATAATCAATGAAGGAAAGTATTCCGAGGCGATGCATCACGCACTGGACGAAGTGCTTATTGAGAAAATGAATGACAGTGAGATGAGGCCTACTCTGCGTTTCTGGTATCGTCCGCATACTACCATTCCAATGGGAAGATTTCAGGCCTACCATGATGAGGTCGAACATGATTTTGTGAAAGACAATGATATTGAGGTTGTGAGAAGGATTACAGGAGGAGGCGCAATGTTTTCTGAACCTGGAAAAGTGATTACTTACTCGATCTATATTCCAAAAGATCAGGTAAACGAAAATATTCAGGAGAGTTACAAGGAGCTTGATAATTTTGCTGTTAAGGCCTTGAAAGATTTAGGGGTAGATGCAGAGTATAAGCCATTAAATGATATTGAGCACCCAGATGGTAAGCTAGGAGGCGCTTCGCAAATCAGAAAGCAGAATGCTGTTTTGCATCACACAATGATGAGCTACGATTTAGATACTAGAAAGATGTTGAAGGCCTTGAGAATCGGGAAAGAAAAGGTCTCGGATAAAGCAATCGAGTCTGCTGAGAAAAGAGTTGCCAGAATCTCTGACTATGTTGATGATTCTAGAGAAGAGGTGATTGAGGCCTTGATCAGCAGTTTTGTAGATGATAAGAATTGGGATGAAGGTTCTCTAACTGAAGAAGAGATTGAGAAGGCTGAGAAATTGGCGGATGAGAAATTCCGTTCTGAGGAGTGGAATAAGAAGCTATAGGCCTTTAACTATTGATCTCTAATTTGACTGTATGAAATGCCCTTATGAACTGGAGGAAGTTTTTCAAGTTGTGTTCAATCTTTCAGGCAGCGAAATCGATATTCTGATGCATTTATGTGATAACCCCGGGACTCCGAAAGAAGTTAGTGACGCCGTAGGTAAAGATCGTTCGACTATTCAGCGTTACCTGTCAAATCTGATGAAGACAGGCCTGATTGATAGACAAAGAGTTGAAAAAGAAGGTAAAGGCCGTTCTTTCAAGTATAGTGTAGATAGAGATGCTTTAAATGAAAATGTTAAGGATGAGCTTGAGGATTGGTATGAGGACCGGAAGGACTTAATTGACCAAATATAATCATAGTGTATAAAAGTGTAACTTTCTTACATAAACTATATGACGGAGATCGAAGTATACACCACACCCACATGTCCATACTGCACAAAACTCAAAACCTGGCTAAAAGAAGAAGATATAGAATTTGATGAATTCGACCTCTCACAAAATAAAGAGAAAGCTCAGGAATTAATTCAGAAAACAGGTCAGAGAGGAGTCCCTCAAACTCTGATCAAAGAAGGCGATGAAGAAAAAGCAGTGATAGGCTTCCAGCCTGAGAAGATCAAATCAGAGATCTAGAAATTTATGAGTTCGATCCTCGGCAGAGTCACAAAGTTCCAGCAGAAAAACGCATACGCAGTAATAGGAGTAATGTTCTTCCTGACACTTGCTATGCTTCCAGGAATTTTCAGGCTGGAGACAGTAGTAGCTCTGGAGAACATGATGCCCCCAGAATCTGAACCTGTCGAGGAACTAAATAATCTTAGAGCAGAGGAAATAGGGAAAGATGCCATAGCATTAGAAATAGAAGTAGGCCTGTCAGATGAAGGACCTCAGTCAATAAGCGACCCAGAAGCACAGCAGTATATCAGAGAGACACAGAAAGAGATCCAGAATATACATGGAATAACCAGCAT
Source organism: Candidatus Nanohaloarchaea archaeon (assembly GCA_046497485.1). Lineage (GTDB taxonomy): Archaea > Nanohalarchaeota > Nanosalinia > Nanosalinales > Nanosalinaceae > B1-Br10-U2g21. The sequence goes on from JAWOFP010000004.1 coordinate 3,517, forward strand.
ACAGTCACCTCTCAGAAGAGATGAACTTGTCTATGAAGATGATTCTGTCGCAGTAATTGCTTTAAACAGCTATATGGGTGACAACGGCGACAGAATGGAAAGAATATTTAGAGAGGTCGAAGAAGAGGCCTCATACAATAAACCCGAGAGCTTAGAAACCCAGGTTGTAGGAGTTCCTGCCGTACAGAACAACCTGGGAGACATGGTTGAACGCGACAGAAATGTAACTACAGGCATGGCCATGATAATGGTCTTCTTGATCACCTTAGGCCTTTTCCGAGGTTCTCTTTCTGCAGCATTAATGCCAATGATAATAGTAGCGTTGAGTGTGGTCTGGCTCTACGGAACAATGGGATATCTTGGCATGCCTTTATCTACACTGGCCGGATCAGTTGCAGCTCTGATAATAGGCATAGGAATCGCTTATGCAATACATATAGGAAATATTTACAGGTTCAATAGGAGAGATAACACTGTTGAAGAGTCATTAGTGGAGTCCGTGGAAGATATAGGAACTTCAATAATCGCTTCCGCGATAACTACTATTTCGGCTTTTATGGCCTTTTTAGTGGGCGATATGCCCGAGATGCACAGGTTTGGACTAACGATGTCTATGGGTATAGGTTACGCAGTTCTATTCACCATATTCTTCTTACCCGCAGTATTCACAGTTGAAGAGAAACTAATGAAGAAGATCAGAGACTCAATTAGATGGAGGCACGACTTCTAATGATAATAGAAAAATCAGCGAGCAAATTAGTGGAGATACAGGTTGAACACCCAGTTAAAGTTATTCTAGGCCTCTTACTTGTTACAGGCTTAATCTTGCCAGGCGCTTTACAGATGCAAATCAAGCCCAGCACCGAAGCAGTTCTACCTGAAGACGATAACTCTGTTCAGGCCTTAGACGATCTGAGATCAAAGTTTTACGGAGATTCAACTTTAATTGTATTCGAATCTGAAGATGTAAGAAATGTAGAATTAATGAAAGATATTGAAAGACTTGAAAATCGACTTTTAAGGAAGGAGAACATTCGGCAGGTAAACTCTCCAGCAGATATTGTGAAAATGAAGTACGGAGAGATACCGGATTCTAAAGATAAACTTAATCAGATAGATTACGGAGAGACCGTTTCCAGCGATTACGGGACTATGGTCGTAACCGTAAGCGCAGATACCCAGGCTAACTCTGATGAGATCCAAAAGTTGAATAAGGACATTAATCAGGCCTTAAAAACTGTCGAAAGAGAAGAGCAAGCTACTTTAACCGGATACAATATGATTGATCTTGCAACTTTCCAGGTCATCATACAAGACTTCATTAAGATTACAGGAGTCTCCTTCCTAGCAGTCATGAGCGTGCTTTACGCCACTTTCAGAAATGTAAAGAAAATGTTACTGCCTCTCTCTGTCGTCATATTTGGGCTTTTATGGATGATAGGCCTGGGAGGGTGGCTTGGCGCAGACCTTACAATCATCTCAATGGTATCCGCAGCCATGATAATGGGACTGGGAATCGACTTCGGAATCCATGTCACGAAAAAATTCTACAAAAGCCAAGGCGGACAGGACGGATTAAGCCAGACAATGGTAGAGCTTTCCAGAGGCCTCGTGGGCGCATCTTTCACGACCGCAGTAGGCTTCTTGGCTTTACTATTTGCAGAGCTTGCCGGAATGCATTCGCTTGGCATCTTCCTTTTCACAGGCATAATAGCATCCTATATTGGCTCGACCGTGATGCTTCCAACCCTGATAATTCTGATAGAAGGCAAAAATTCATTCAAAATAGACTGAAATTGATACTATGAAACTACAGCTACAACCAACAAAAGTTTTCACAGCATTCCTGGCCTTTTCTTTCTTCTTAGGCCTTACATCAGCAGTACCACAGATAAACGGAGTAAGTACAGACCCTGCATTCATATCATCCGGAGATGAAGTAACACTATCTGTCAACATGAGAGAAACAAATTATCCTGACAAGAACTGGGATGAAGATATGACTTTGAAGGCTCGTCTTGAACCTGGTAACAAACTGGCTAGAGAACATTCTATCATTACAGACGACAGAGATCGTTCTATTGGATTCCTTTACCCTGATGGCGTCTGGAATCAGAACTACCAGGTTAAGTTCAATGGAGATGCGCCGACAGGGAAGTATGAATACAGAGTGGCAATTCAGTATCTGGAAAACGGAGAACCAGTTGAAATAGAGACCGAAGAAGGTTCTTCAAACATTACATATGTAGAGTACTTCGAAGTCGATGTCGATAAGAAAGGAGTCGAACTAACCTCAACAGTTGAGTCTACAGAACCTAAGAATCTCAGGCCCGGCAACAACTACGCAAACACAAAGGTAAGAGTCACGAACTCCGGGAACAAACCTGTAGAGAATATAGAATTAAATCCTGAAACTCCTAATCTGATTAGGCCTGCTTACTCCAAGTATGAGAGATTCTTCATCGGGAAACTGAATCCGGGAGAGTCATCTTCATTCGATATGAGCATCAACCTTGACGAAGAAATAGAACCTGGCAGACATGTGATTGATCTCAATACAGTTTACGAG
>JAWOFP010000013.1:0-4240 GCA_046497485.1 Candidatus Nanohaloarchaea archaeon
GATGGCGCAGTCGGACCTGCTGCTGCCCTGGCTCGACGTGCGGGAGAACGTGACGCTGGGCGCGCGGCTGCGGGGCGAGCGGCCGGACGGGGCGCGCGCGGAGCGGCTTATCTTTATTTGGAGACTAGGATTGAGGAAGTAAAAGATGAGTATAACAGTGTTATCTCAGAAGATGGTGAGGAATATTCTTACGATAAATTACTGGTGGCGACAGGCGGATCACCTCGAGAATACCCGTTGGATGAGGATTATGAGAACCTGCATTATATGTGGACGATGAAAGACGCAGAAGAGATTAAGGACTCGGCTGAAAATTCTGAAACCGCAGCAGTAATTGGCGGAGGCCTACTGGGAATCGACTTAGCCGTAGCTTACGCAGAAAACGACTGCGAGACCTATTACCTGATTCGAGGCGATCGATGGTGGCATCGCGGCATCTCAAAGAAAGGCGCACAGATAATTCATAGAAAACTAGAGGAAAAAGGCGTCAATGTAATTACTGAGACGGAGGCCTCAAGTTTTGAAGGAGAAGAAGAAATTGAGAAAGTTGTGACGGAAAGTAGAGAGTTTGAGGTTGATGCAGTTGCTTTAGCAATTGGACAGACACCTAACTCAGAGATAGTAGATGTAGAGAAGAATGAGGCCTCAATGATTAAAGTTAATGAAAATCTCCAGACTTCTGATGAAGATATTTTTGCGGCAGGAAACATGGTAGAATACTATTCCCCAGTATTGGAGGAAAGAACCGTGAAAGGATCCTGGGACCATTCAGAAGCAATGGGAGAGTATGCATCAGACAACATGCTAGGAAACGACAGGCCTTTCAACTTCATCAACACCTATGGAGTAGGTCATTTCGATGTACAGTTCTTAGCGATCGGAGACTGGACCGGCGAACCGGTAGAGAAAAAGTATTCAGAGGATGAGTATCGTAGACTCTTCTTCAAAAATGATAGACTGGTCGGAGCAGTAATGATAGGCTTCACTAAAGGCCAGGAAAAAATCAAGGACTTGATTCAAGATAAGGAGAAGATTGAAGATAGAGAGGCTTTACTTGAGAAAAGTTATTGGGAGTAAATCAAAGATTTGTATGCACTACTCTTTCATCAGGCAGTTCTGACCTCCAGTTTTCAGGCAATTGATTCCCTATTACAGCTCTCCAGTCTTTAGATGAGCCTTCAGTCCTAGAGAGTATATCATTTCTTGCCTGTCTCATCTGCTGATCTATTTTCCGCCAGTTCTCTTTCGGTAGGACTTGTTGATTGAACTGGTTAAAGTCATGGTCTAGATCAGTTTCATTATCTGTATACCGTGCGAACTCAGGTCGATAAGGACCATCGACTCACCAAATCTAGGATCATAATCAAGTTTCAGCTCTTCCTCTTCTCTTTCTATCTCGAATGATAGGCCTAATGCATTAGTTGTTCCTATATGTCTGCCCGCTGTTCGTGCGTCTTCATTGCTTATACCTGCATCCTGGATTTCGTCAGTAACGAATCTGGCGATGTAAGGAGCCGAGTCTTCAACTCCCGGAAAATCTATAGGCTGCTCAGAAGGCACCTGCCTGAAATCAGTTCTCAAAACCTGGCTGAAAGGTATTTCACTGTCATCAAACTGATCCCATACTCCGCCTTGCCTGTCAAAAGCTGTAAGCAAATCCATTTCATAGAGAACATCAGAGCTTCCTACAGGAGTTCTTTCTAGATAATCGTCACTGTAATCCATTGCATTTCTTAATGCCATCCTCTGGACTGAATCGAAGCCATTTTCTCCAGTACACCTATTTTTAGAAGGATTATGCTTGAGCTCTATAAAGCTGAACGGTTTTTCGGTTTCAGATAAAGTCTTATCGCTTCTTGGAACCATCTCAAACTCGTATTTTCTCCCATCTTCAGCTTCAAAATAAATAAAGATATCAGCTTCCTTATTTTCTTCCCACTGAGCCTGATATTCTCTCATTGCCTCAGTTAATTCCCTGCTTCCTGAGTTATAGGCTCCGTTAGAAGGCTCTCTCAAAGGCATTCCGTCGTACTTCACATCTCCTAAGGCTTCGAATAAAGGCTTATTTACTAAGTTCCAGGCCTCATTTATATCATAGAAATCTGCTTCTAGGTATTCTTCGTCATTTACTCTCCCGTTAATTCTCACTTTGTCAAATCCTACAATATTATTTGGAGAGAGATTACCTGGCATATGTTGTTATTAGAAAGTAAAGAATAAATTAGTTGTGGTTAATCTCGACTTCATCCAAGACATCTAAGGCCTGAGTTGAGACAAAAGCCAGATCCTGCCAATCTTTTGTCATTCTCGGACAGGCGCAGTTAACATAAACATCGATTCCATAGCCTTTGTAGTCCGACTCAAAGATTCTATCTTCTACAAATATGTAGACATCTTTTCCGTGTTTCTCCAGCTTCTCTTTTGCGATCTGAACCGCCATCATATAGTTTTGGCCTTTCTTACTGGAAGTAACTATACCCCACTTCTTCTTGTCCTTATGCTTAATCACACGGGCGTGTTCTGCACGAGTTTCATCATCTAGACTGTTAGCGGGTTCGACCCAGATATGCTCCTGGTAAGGATCGACTACATAGACTTTTTTACCGGCCTCAGATACTTGAGACGGATGGAAATGTCCTGAACCTAGGAAAACAAATGCATCAACTTTGTGAGAAATATTGTGGGCTGCTCCAGCATCGCATCCAAGAACCTGGCCTTCTTCAGTCGTCCTAAGGCCTGTCTTACCATCAACTACCTCATAGCCTTTTTCTTCCAAAAACTCTCGGGCTTCCTCCGCACGATCCATATACTGAGTGACTCCAACGAGGCCTAGAGTCTCGTCCTCACCTATCTCATCGTAATGCTCTTCCAATACACCCATTAGATCTCTATCCTCTCTGTAAGGAAGATAGAACACATTTAAGTCGTCCATATCAGCTTTCTCAGGATGCAAAAAACGGGTGTGGCCTACGTGAATAAGTGCGTCAGCACCCATTCTCTCAGCTTTTTCATCCGCGATTCCACACGCACCGAAAGTGGAAGCACCGATCATAACCGGTTCAATATCATGCTCCTTCAACTTGGAGGCGTATTCGAGAAGTTCATCTTTGATTCCGTCAGGGCCTTGAAGCCCTACCTTATCGTATCCTTCATCCTTGATCTCTTCTAGGACTTCGTCAAATTCTTCATAATTCCATTTCGCTCGCTGCTTTTGCTCTGTCATAAACTAAAGTTTAGGCCTAAATCTTTTTAGCTACTCCAGTTCTCTCATCTTGTTAAGAATAAATTTCTGTTCAACCTGCTTCAAAGCAGATTCAAAAACATCGACTCCTTTTTGATCGACTCCAATACCGAACCCATTTTCCACAACCTTCATTAGAACTTCCTGACCTGGTTCATCTAGAAGAACTACTATATCGCCTTCAATATAATCTAATGCATTTTTCAGGCCTTCTTCTTTCATTATTCGGGCGTCAAGAATAGCTTGTCCGCCTTCAAAACTGAAGACTTCCGAATAATCTTCTATATAGGCCTGTTCTGATGTAAAGCCTGTTTCAAGCTCGCTTATAGTGGAAATATCTGTTGCAGCTATAGAATCAGTAGAAGAAGCAAATTCTCGACTACTCGTCACTTCTTCCTTGGACTCTCCTATTCTTTCTCCTTCTTCTCTATCTGAACTGAAAATAGCAGGTTTGCCTGCTCGCCTGGCTTTTTCTGCATCATTTGAGATAAAACCTCCCTTTCGTGCTACCAGGCCTTTATCGTATTTTTCGGGCGGCAAAGTTTCCTCGCTCAACTTAATCTCTCTACCTATAACTCCTTGAAGTTCTCCAGAACCGACTTTTACTTCTTCAATCGACTCTATTTCAGTATCGGAATTAAATGCATCTACCGCAAAGAATGATCCGCGCTTGTAAACAAACTTTACTGACTGTGAGGCCTCTTCAGCAAACTCTCGAATTTCAGAGTCTGAAAACGGTTTTTCAGGGTTCTTAACCCGCTTTTCTCTATAATCACCAGTCATCGGATTCTGCGTAACCTTCAACTGGATCTCCGGCGATTCAAACATTATTTCTCTCCCAATCAAGTATCTTGATGGACTTGTAGTACCTTCTTCTAACGGGATTCCTAGGCCTTCCACGACCTCAATATAATCTTTTCTTCCCTTGATTAAGGCGCCTGTATACTCTGCCTCAATCATTTTCTGGACTATTATACTTGGAAACTCCGAGTTATTTTC
>JAWOFP010000027.1:0-5807 GCA_046497485.1 Candidatus Nanohaloarchaea archaeon
AGTAGTAGATGCGGCCGAGACACAGACCAAGATCATGAGACTTCTCAATGAAATAGAGAAGACTAAGAGAAGGGTCAATGCCTTGGAGCACAAGATCATTCCGGAGATGGAAGCAGGCCTGAACAAGGTCTCCCAGCTCTTAGAGGAGCGGGAAAGAGAAGAGACTTTCCGGATGAAGAAGATTAAAGAGATGCAGGAAGAAGAGGCCTAACTCCAAAACTTTCCTTTCTATCCATTTTCCCAAGTTTTTATTTCACTCTACTTACTTATTCTATCTATGATCCGTCAATTAATCAAAGGCCCGTTCGAAAGAATAATTCTAACCAGGATAATTGGAAAACTTCTATGGGCGCCACTCAGCGTCGCAGTTTTAGCGGAAGGAGAGCATGGAGACTATCTGACTTTGAAAGCAGACGGACGACATGAATTACCTGGAGGCCTAGTAAATTCTGGGGAAGATCTTAGAGAAGCAGTTAAGAGAGAAGCAAAGGAAGAGACAGGATTTGAAGTAGAAGTAGGCGACTTACTGGATATCCACAATCATGGAGGGATTACTTTCTTCTTCCACGGTAAGGTAGTTGGCGGCGAGAAAAAAGGAAGCTGGGAAGGAAAACCAGAATTTGTGGAGAAAGAAGAAATGAAAGACAAGGCCTGGAGACTAGAGCACTCACATGTCCATGAGTATCTCTTCCCTGAGTAAATCATCATACATTTCCACATCTAAAGGAGGATCTCTAGATTCTTCCGAAATTCTCTCATTATAGACTTCAGCAAAATGTTTCTTTTTCTGATGTCTTCTAGGCCTAAAGTAGTCTAGAACTACCGCGTCTTCATCATGAAGGCCTTCTTCTCCAATCATGTGCCCTACATGCATTGAATCGATCTCTTCACGCAAATCACTTATTTCAAGATCTCTAGCATTATCTCTGTAGTCAAAAGTCGATCTAACTGCTGCTTGATATATTGCTTCAGCGCCAACAACTGCAGTGGAACCATCTATCACATTTTCAAATGTAAGTAACTGTTCTAATAGCTCCATAGTTGTTTTAGGCCTTCTATTTCTCCTCTTTTTCTTCCTCTTCTAGTTCTGCATCCTTTGCGTCGGGCATGTCTTTCTCTCCTACATCTTTTGCGACTTCTGAAGGATCTACATCCGGAGCGATATCTGAGGCCTCGTCTTTCATCTCTCTGATGTCTTTCCCGACCTGTGAGATAAAGTCTCTTGAGTCGCTCTTAAGTTCGTATAGCTCTTTCTCATCTACTTCGTCTAGTTCTTTGTCTTTAATCTTGGAGATGACATTGTCCCATTTCTCGAACATTTCTACATGTTTTTCATTAACATCTAAATGTTCAGAAACTGTGGCTGGGAGTTCATCTTTGTCTTCTGGAGGTTCTACATCTTGGGCTTTAAGTGCTGCGACATTTGCCTTCAGGAACTTCTTGTAGTCTTCTACTATGTTTTGTACTTTCTTTCTGGCTCCCATCTGTGAGACTAGCTCGTGCATTCTTCTGATGAATTTGTCTGTCTTTTCTAGGTGTTCGTCGACTGCTGCTCCTGTGACCTCTTCAGGTTTCTTTTCTCCAAGGTCTCCGAATTCATAGATTTCTTGAGCCATGTCTACATACTTTTGCTCAAGCATATCATCGACAAACATGTCCTCTAAAGTGCTTGGAACATTTTCCTTAGCTGGAGGCTGTTTTCCTGCAAGCATGATAGGGGCCTGTCCTGCTGAAGCCATCGCTTGTTCAAGCTTGTGAGGTGTTGAGGACTTTAATTGCTGTTCTGCCTTCTTGTATCCTCTTGCACCCACTTTCAGCCTTTTCCTAACTGATTCCTGTGTGCCTGAAATTCTTCCTCTCTGTAGAAGTCTTTTAGCAGGCATGAATATTCCTGTATCATATACAGGTTCTCCATTTCTTACTGCTTCGATTGCGAGCGGCTCTCCTTTTCTCAGAGAATCCCAAAAGTCTGTCAGGAATGGGAAGTACTGAATTGTGATTCTATCATCTATTTCTTTGGCGAGATCTGTAACTTTCTTCCTGATCTTCTTTTTGGCGTCATCAGGAACATCTCTTTCTAATTTAGTATCGTCTAAAACTACAAGAGTATCGATATCGCTGTCATGTCCGTGCTCTCCTTTAGCCACACTACCCCATACTGCGACAACTTTAACTTTATCGCCCAGTTTATCGACTAACTTGTCGGAGAACTCTTGAGCAGACTCCATCCTTCTCTCTTTTGACTTCTCACGCATGTCCTTCAGCTTGTCTTTAGAACTCATTGTAGGCTCACATTCCTTACTTATTGAAATAGACTTAAAAACTTTCCGACATATTTGTTACCTGTTGGTAATCAATGGCTGATCCTGTAAAAGTAAAAATTGGAAGATCATTAAATCCTTATGGAGAGAAAAAAGACTCTTTCGGAGATCTACTAATATCAGGTCTGACACACCTAGAGAGTTCTGGGTCAATAGATAACAGAATTACTGAGGAAGAAGCAGTTGAGGTTTTAGAAGACTTTGAAGATTATACACATTTTTCTGAATATGATCAAATGGTTCTTCATGGAAGCCCTTCAGAACAAGAAGATGACCTCAGATACGATCTTTTTGAGACGGCAGCACTATACCTAGAAGAACAAGGAAATGATATAGACCTTGTTGTACCAGAAAAATTTAGGGAAAAAATTCAGGATTCAGAAGTAATAGAGGAATCTTCTGTAAGATATATGGCTCCTGATATAACTGAAGATGAATTAACTCAGACATACGATAGGTTTAGAAGACGGAAAGATAATCTTTCTGGCTGGGTGGATAATGGCAGAATCCATGTAACAAGCGATTATCATGCTAATGGGGTTGAAGGATTAAGTAGACAATTTGATGAAGATCAATTTGTTGTTTTGTCAGCAGATACTGAAGGAGAAAGATTTCCTGGAGAAAATTACACCGAAATTTTAGGTCCTCTACAGGTAATCGGCAAGCTACCAAATTCTTGGAAATTCTGGGCAGAAGGAAAGGAAGTTGGAAGAGAACTAAAAGAAAAATTTCAAGGACCAAGATTCTAAACTAGCGATACTCTTCCGCCTGCCATTCTTGAGGCCTGTTGCCTCTTTTCTGAGTTGCAGCATTACTAGTCCAAGTATAATCGAACTGAGTGGCTTCTAGAAGCCCCTGAAGCGGATCAAATGCATGCTGCTCGATCTTTGCCCATTCCTGGTTGAATGAAGGCCTGTCCATTCCGAAGAATCTTGCGATTAAGGCCTCTTCTTCAGTCTCATACTCTTTACCTGGATCAACTCTGGCAGGGTCGACTTTATCCGGTTCAATCCCGAGCTCTATCATATTCATTGAAAGCTTTGCTTTCTGAACTGTCCCTGTCATCTCTCCGCCGACCTCGTACATGACTGAGGCCCTCTCATCCGACTGGGTGAAACCATTTTTCACCATATCATGCAGCCAGGTATACAGCTGGATATCTCCGTGACGGAAAGGCCCATGTGTGTGTCCTGAGGCGCTTTGACGTGTCTCATTTCCTGGTTTCGTAAGGTGATACATCCTCATCATCGGTGCTAGAGGCCTATCTTCATCAACGATAACATCATAATTATTATTTTGCGCAATCCAATTCTCCATCTCAATTAAGTCTTCTATATCTCTCCATGGATCAGCTCCAAAGCTAGAGACGTGCTCCATGTCTATAGTGAACTTGGCAGGAGCATTGAACATATCTTGGTGAATTTCATCAAGTTTCTTTCTAGAGGTGATGTTGATTGCTCTGGCAGCCGCTACAATATCCTTTGAACGCCAGATCTTCAGTTCCTCATTCGGGCTGCCATACATGGCTTCAAAGTTTACCCCAATCCCGTACTCATTCATCCACTCAACCCATGTGCATTCGTCAGACTCAATATACTGATATCCATCGACATCAAATTTAGCTTCAATCTGGGTAAAATGACTCCAGACAAACACAGCTGCAGAAGCAGCCGCAACATCCTGACGGAACCCATGATCCGACTCTAACTTCTTCAAGTATTTCTCTCCAAAACTGTCTACATCATGTTCCCTTTCCACCAGCACTTCCCAGATAAACTCAGGCGCCTCAAAGGCCTCATGCACAGTATCTCCATCTATCTGTTTGGAATAATCTGAGCAGCTCATCCATGCAGGAATAATCTTATAGAATAGATTCGACTCCATCCACAAAGCCTGCTCAAAGCTGTTCATAAGCGCATTCAATAAATCGATATGTTTTTGTGTAGGGGTTTTAGTTTCGGCACCTTCAGGCTCAAAATAATCTTCATCCCCTCTCATAACTGCTAAAGCATGATCCTCTAAATCTTCTTCCTGCGCCATCTCCAATATCTGGGTTTGTTGTATATCCAATCGACTCTGTAGAACCCCCAGTTTGGTATCTACCGATATCAAAAAATCGTTTCCATTTCCTTCCCAGAGCTTGTTCATAGCATTTCTTAACAGTTTTAGGCCTGCTTCTTTAACTTCTGAGTTTGATGGGAGGTCTTCTATATCTTCAAAAACTTGTTCCTTTCTTTCTTCATCAATTCTGGGGTCATCAACTGCATTCTCAACTGTTCGTCTAAACTGATCAGCCAAAGGATCATTTTCTAAACTGTAAACTGTTTGACCTACAGCACCTAGGCTAGGATTAATCCCAAATACGCTGAAATCTTCAATTCTTTCGATTTTCCTAGGTATATTCGACTGAATATTTTTGGAAAGTGAAGATATACTTTCTGGGATTTCAATCGAGTCTTCAAGCTTGACTTCCTCACCTTCATCACTTTCTCTAATTAAATCGAGCCATGCAACTTCAATACCCTGGTCCTGCATTCTGGCCGACTGTAGCATTGCGGCTTTCTCAGACAATTCATCGTCTTCTTTAACATTAGATATATCTGTAATATCTCTCCAGAAGTCATTTGCTGCTTTAGCTTGAGCCTCTCTCCATTTTTCTCTGAACTCCGATGAAAACCTCTGGAACAGTCCATATATCTGATACTCATCATCCACCTCTGATAGTATAAAGGCCTTGTAGAAGTTTTTCAGGAAGTTCGGGTTTCTGAAGATGTTTTGCCCCATCTCATCCCTCATGTCGATGAACTGATCCTGGTACTCACTTATCGGGAATCCAAATGGATCTAGGCCTATATCCTGAGCCATCCTTTCCTTAAGCGCAGGCATTTGATCCGTCGATATGTGAGGATTAATTCTTCCAAGTCTAAAATTGAGGCCTTGTCTCTCCTCAGCTTCTCTCTTGAAGGATGCGTATTCCCTCAGATACTTTGTGAAATATGATCTTGTGACATCGAACCCTCTGCCTTGCCCTGTCTTATATCCGGAGGTATACCCAATATTAGGGTCTGAGTGCAGCGATATATCTATTTCTAGGCCTTCAATAGTATTGTATAGGTCTTCTCTATCGATTTGGAAGGTGGTGGGATTGTTTAATAGTATCTCCATTTCTCCTCCTCCTCTTTGCGCGAGATTTCCAACTCTTTCGGCTATTTCGGCGGGAACTTGCCCTACATCCATTCCAGAAGTATTACCTACTTTGTAGTTAAGCTCCTGAGGATTGATCTCATGGTCTTCTGATTCAAATTTTTTCTTCAGTTTATCCATCAGGTACATAATTTTCTCTTATTTCATCGTGTTCATGCCGAAGCCAATTTTGTAGTCAAAATAAAAATCAAATCTAAACTCTGTTACCATATCCATCATCGCCTGGCCTTGAGCGTCTCCATCTAAATAAAATTGATCAGTCTTTCCCGTGAACTTTGCTAT
>JAWOFP010000045.1:0-59095 GCA_046497485.1 Candidatus Nanohaloarchaea archaeon
AGCGCTAATATTTCCGGTGAGAAGACGAGTTACTCGGTTGATGATATTTCGGAAGAGTTACTGGATAAAGTTGATTTTGTGTTGGATAAAGGACGGCTTCCTAGAGGTCCGACTTCTACTATCGTTGAAATTAGGGACGGTGAGGTTTTTATTCACAGAGATGGACCTATTTCACAGGAAGAGGTAGAGAAAGTTTTAGATGATAGAGGTATTCACAGCTGACCTGGCATTAATCATAGTCACAGCCACTTTGCTCGCCTTTTTAGCTAGAAAAACTGGGCAGCCAACGATAATTGCTTACATCGCGACAGGCCTTGTACTGGGGCCTGTAATGTTTGACTTGGTTGTGGAGTCAGAGATGACGCATCTAATGTCGGAGCTAGGCCTAGGATTTCTGCTGTTTTTACTGGGTATAGAGATGAATTTGAAGGAATTAGAAGATCTTCTCAAACCTATCGCAAATATTGCAATATGGCAGACAGTGTTACAGACCGGGTTTGCGTTTCTGATTCCGCTCCTTCTAGGATTCAGTTTCCTGGAGACATTGGTAATTGCATTATGTACTGTATTCGGCGCAACACCTGTAATCGTCAAACTTCTGACAGATAAAGATGAGATTTCTTCTCTACCTGGAAGGATTGATGTTGGAGTGCTGATTCTGCAGGATATCTACCTAATCATAATTCTTGCACTGTTTTCCGCAGATTCGTTGACAAGCGCATCACAGATCGGGTTTCAGCTTGTGAAGATTTTCTCATTAATAGGCCTTATAGGAGGTTTCTCGTATCTTTCAGCACAGTACTTCCTTCCGAAACTTTTCAAGAGGATAGCTGATAATAAGCATGCGTTCTTTGTACACGGAATAGCATGGGCGTTCCTGTTTATCTCCCTGGCTCTAGCGCTCGACCTTTCTATAGAGGTTGGAGCATTTCTAGCAGGCCTAGGATTAGGTCAGATGCCTTATAGAAATGAGTTGAAGGAGCGTGTCAGGCCTTTGACAGACTTCTTTATAGTTATCTTCTTCTCAAGCATTGCCTTGACTTTGGAAACCTCAAATCTCTATGCTTACTGGCTTGAAGCAGTCGTGGCTTCAGTCCTGCTAATGATCGGGAATTTCATGATAATGTTCTACCTTATCAACAGGCTAGGCTTCGACGCAGAGACCAGTTTCCTCGGCTCAATCAACATGACACAGGTATCGGAGTTCTCACTTGTAGTAGGAGGTCTCGCAGTGACACAAGGCTACATTGGTAATGATATTTTGGGATACCTTTCTCTGATGGCGTTGATGACGATGACGGCCTCAACTTACCTGATAAACTACAATAGAGAAATCTTCGAGAAAGTAGAGCATTTACTTGAGAGATTTGACTCTGAATCAAACTATGAGGCCTCAAAGCTTGAGAATCACGCAGTCGTTGTAGGCTACGACAATCTTGCGATGAACGCAGTATCTGAACTTGAGAAGTTCTATGAGGATGTAGTAGTAGTCGATAGAAACCCTGAAAATGTGGAAGAGCTTGAAAGCTCGGAGCATGAATATATCTATGGCGATATTACTCATGGCGAGGTCAGGAAAAACTCAGGCCTAAAGAGAGCTGACTTCGTGATATCGTTCGTACCTGATATGAATATTAATAAACAGATTTTGAGGTCCTCAAAGGAAGACGCAACTAGGATTTTGAAAGCACGGAACTTTGAAGAGGCCTCAGAGCTTTATGAACTGGGCGCTCATTATGTAATCATCAAAAATACTTTGTCGGGCGACAAACTTGGAGAACAGCTCAAGCTTTACTTTGAGGACCGTGATCTTTTCCTTGAAGAGGTAAAAGAAGAGCATAAAAAGATCCAGTGGAGGAACGACCGATGGAAATAATCTCAACGCTTACAGCCATATTCGTAGCAGCATCAGTTACACTGCTGATATTCGACAAGTTCAATCATCCCGCGATTCCCGCTTATATTATAGCAGGCCTAACAGTTGGATACTTCATAGATTCGCAGTCGTTAATGAATCTTGCACAGATAGGGATCGCGTTCCTAGTATTCATATTTGGGCTGAAATTTGATCCAAAAAGGCTGAAAGATGAAGCAAGAACAAGTCTGAACGCGACAACAGTCCAGATACTATTGACGAGCTTTATAGCCTACTCGGCCTCAGTATTTATAGGTTACAGCTCCTTCGACTCTGCAGTCTTCGCAATAGCAGCAGGCCTCAGCAGCTCCCTTATCGGATTAGAGCTTGCGGAAAAAGAGATACAGTTCGAACTACTTCACGGCAGAATCGCAGAATCAATGCATATGATACAGGATATTATAGGTTTGCTAATTCTCGGAGTGATATTTGCATCCGGCATCGAAAACGCAGTATACTCTCTTGGAATAACAGTTGGGATGCTGGCCTTCGCATTAGTATTGAGAGAGTTCGCTTTCGACTTTATAGCAAAACAGGCAGATTTCAGCTCTGAACTAATGATGCTCTCAGGCCTCACAGCATTAGTAGGATTTATCTCGGTGACACAGTTCTTCGAAATCCCAATGGCTATAGGAGCATTCGCGGCAGGCCTCACGGCTGCAAAATTCCCTCACAACATGGAATTACTGGATACAATGGGCTCGATCAAGGATTTCTTCTCAGCCGTGTTTTTCGTAGCGCTCGGAGCACTTGTAACATTCCCTACTCTAGGAGTCCTCAGCCTCGCAGCATTACTAGTATTCTTCACTTCCTTCGTAAATCCGTACGCATCTTACAAAGCACTTAAAATTCAAGGATATGATTCCAGAACTTCAATGCTTGCATCATTCCCATTGGATCAAATAAGTGAGATAACATTAATTATAGCGATTCAGGCCTCAATCTTAGGGCTTTTATCTAATACGATGTTCCAGGCAGTTTTACTGGCAGGTGTTATGTCCATGATGATCTCATCATACACCAAAAAGTATGAAGAAGAGCTCTACCAAATGTTGAAGCCTGAAAAGAAAGCTGAAGATCCGTTAGACATTGAAGATCATGTAATCATCGTAGGCCACCATATTCAAGGCAAAAGAATACTAGAACATCTTCAGGAAGAAGGTGTCAAGGTCGCAGTCATCGACAACGACCCAGAAAAAGTCTCAGAAACTGAAGAAAAAGGAGTTCCCGCAGTTTACGGCGATATCATGGATCAGGAAACCTGGATAGAAGCTAACTACACCGAAGCACAGCTAATAGTTTCAACTGTACCCTCCAAAAAAGTCTCGGAGAAAATACTGGACCTCGAAAAACCTGAAGACAAGATCGTAAGAGCTTCAGACCCATGGGAAGCAGTAGAACACATGGAGAACGGTGCAATACATGCAGTAGTACCGGATATTGCAGCCTCAGAGCTCTTGATAGATCACATTGAAGGGGTCATGCACCACGAAAACTACCGTGAAGAATTGCGGAGGAAAAGTCTTTTAGAAGTAAGAGAGTACCTTGAGAGCCGTTGAATAGACTTAATCCGCAAGGCCTATATCTTGTGCCAGGAATCTTATTCCTTGATCGTAGTCTTCCAAACTGTAGTGCTCCGGATTCTTCCCCATCTCCATCGCCAGGTCAAGGCCTCTCTGTGAGATCTCATCCAAGCCTCCTTCATCTTCTAGGAGATCTTCAAAAGTCACGCCTATATCAAATAATCTCGAGCCTATGTAGTTTCCGACCGAATGATTGTAATCAGTGCTCATATTATCCAGTTCTCCGGACTGTATCCTTGCCGAGAAATGATCTGGATTTGAGGTCGCGATCTCCTCCAGATCAGAATGCGGAGGAATTCCCTGTCCAATCTGCATACGCGTTCTCTTGGCCAGCAGACGACTCCTCAAATCTTTCATAATCCATACAGAGTTCTCCTCTATAGTATCTCTAACCGTTTCAAGATCTCGATCACTGCTATACGGGCTCTCCAGTTCTATTTCAAGGTAATCTTCCACAGTATCCTGGAAAACATCTTCCCTCTCTGTGTTCGAACGTTTACGTTCCCACCATGTATTGTAGAATATCTCAGCGATATCTTCCTTATCCTCATTCCACAGCTCTCCGACCTCTCTTCTCAACACATCGTACTCCCTGATACTATCAGGAGACTCAAAATAAGTCAGTCCGTCGCTTTCCTCCTTCATACTCGAAACACTGCCAACAGGCTCTGACCGCGTAAAATCATCGAAGGCCTGTAAATGAGGTTTCACCGCAGCCAGAGGATTCCGGGAAAAGGTCTCCTCTTCACCTACAAAACTTCTGGCAACATTCTCGGCGAAAACCTCCTGCACCAGTACATCAAAATCATCATTACGATTCAAACTGCCTCTAACAGTTATCCTCCCTTCATTATCGAAATCTAAATCTACATCAGGGAACTCATCTCTCAGAACCTGATAAAAGACATCATGACCGATCTCATGCGCTGTAACATACTCGCTCTCATCACCCAAGCCTATAACTATACTATCGCCGTCTCTACCAGTGTAAACTCCACCGTCATTGTCAGCAGGATAAACAACAACCTCATCCGCATCAACATCTAGACGATCCGACACCCCATCCACAAAATCACTCAAAGACTGGCTAGGAGGCCTGTTCTTAAACCGAGTATGCATAATAACTGAATCTTTGAAGCAATACTCATAAAACAGCTTTGGAAATTTTCTGACTCTCCAATCACAAATATCTTTTTTGATGCAAAAACGCTTTTAGAAATAAACCCAGAAAAAACATCTATGAACATTAAGGGCGCAGAAGCAGAAGTCGAAATAAAAAAAGATGAAGTAATCAAAACGAGGCCTCAGAAAAAATATCGGCATTCAGAACTTGATAACAGAATCAGGAAACAGAGAACTCAGACAGAGTTTTCCTCAATGCAGAAGGCGCGTAGAAACAATGTAAATGTCCCGAAAGTGGAGAAAGACTCAGACTATATATTGAAAATGGAGAAGATCGATGGAAAGACTCTGGAAGAAGATTTCAAAGTTGAGAAAATGGTTGAAGTTGGAGAAAATATTCAGAAGCTTCACGAAGCAGGCCTGATCCACGGCGACCTAACGACCAAAAACATTATGTCGAACGGCGAAGTAACCCTAATCGACTTCGGGCTTTCAGAAGACTCTAAAGGCGTGGAGGATAGAGCAGTCGATCTGCATCTTCTAAAACAGATCCTGGAGAGCTCGCATCCTGAACATTTCGAGGAGGCCTGGGAAAACTTCCTAGAAAATTACAGGCCTGAATTTAGAGAAAAAGTCCTGGAAAGACTACAAGAAGTAGAGGAAAGGGGCCGTTACAAGTGAAAGAAAAAGTTTCTGAAATTTGTCTAAAATATTTAGATTCAGAGCCTTCGGAAGTCGAGGAGATTGAAGGAGGCCTTAACAGCCATACTTACAGAGTTTCAGTGGAAGACTCGGATTATATTATTCAGGTTGGTGAGGCTTCTGAACCTCATGAATTGAAAAACTGCGTGAAATCATTTGAATTTTTGAAAGAGTCTGATGTTCCGGTACCTGAAGTTGTCTCAGGGCTGAAAGAACATGAATCGCTGTATTTTACTATTGTAGAATTTATCGAAGGGGAAACATTGGGAGAGGATTTCACGGGTTCAGAGGCAGAAAAGGCAGGAAAAATTTTAGCCAAGATACACAGCTTCCGGGAATTTGATGAAGCAGGATGGATCGAATGGAAAGAAAACGAACCCGAAGTTACCGGATTTGATGAAGATTCTCTAAAGAATAGGATAAGACAGTTGATGGAAGAGCGAGCAGAATTATTTGAAGAAAGAGGCCTTGATGAATTAGCTAAAGTCGCAAATCAGTTCTCAAACAAATATTATCAGAGAATTCCGGAAAACTTCAGGCCTGTATTTGTCCACCATGATTTTAACCCTGGGAATATACTTGCAAAAGATGGAGAGATAACTGCTGTACTTGACTTAGATTACGCACACTCCAGCCATCCGCAGAGAGATTTAGCCAAGGCCTCCAACAAGTTCTGGCTTAGAGGCGGAGATAGAGAGGATTTTTACCGTGGATACAAGCAGGTAAGAGAGATAGATGAATCCTATTCGGAAAATGAGCCATTGTTCCAGCTTGAGTCTCTACTAGATGAGATAGCCGCCATGCTAGACCATGAACATATAACAGAAGAACAAGCCAGAAGTTACTTAGATGAAATTCAAAGACTAGAATCAGAACTTAACTAGAACATTATGAAATATTTGATTCCTGCAATTATGACTTTAGCGATCTTATTTTCGGGACAGGCTTTATCGACTCAGGAAGAAGTTGAACTAGTAGAGGTGATGGACGGCGACACTATCAATGTGGAAAATGATACTATCAGGTTTATCGGAATCGATACTCCTGAAATTTCTTCTGAAAACAATCCAGCGGAATACGGTTTTGAGAACAGGACAGAGACTAGAGAATGCCTCAACCGTTACGGAGAAAAGGCCTCAAACTATGTGAAAAACTCCACATCAGAAAAAGTAGGGCTTGTCAATGACATCAGATCAGACGACAGAGGAACCTATGGTCGAAGGCTTTCCTATATCCAGACTGAAGGAGACCTGAACAGAAAACTGATTGTCAAAGGCCTTGCGCAGGTTTATCGCTCCGATTTTTCGAGGAAGAATGAGTTCTATTTCTGGGAGTATGTCGCAAAGAAAAATGATCGAGGCCTCTGGAGCTGCTCCTGATATAAAAAATTTTGTTCCAAGTGTTGAAGTTAGAGCGGTGAAGTCCGAGAGGCTTAGCCGTGTCGGCAATTAAAAGTGATAACATAATGGCAAAAATGCATTCTGATGGAAATGGAAGTTCTGGAAGCAAAAAACCTTTAGAAGAATCTAAGCCTGACTGGGTAGACTACGATGAAGAAGAAGTCACCGAGCTAGTGCTTAAACTGAGAGACGAAGGCCTACAACCAGCTCAAATCGGTTTAAGGCTGAGAGATCAGTACGGCATCCCAAGTGTAGAACAGATCACTGATAAGTCTGTTACTGAGATTCTTGAGGACAACGATGCTTCTCTTGAACTACCTGAAGACCTTCAGAACCTTCTAAACAAAGCTGAAGATATTGAAGAACATATTGAAGACAATCCTGAAGACGCACAGGCAGAGAGAAGACTAGAGCTAACAAAGGCAAAGATCCGTAGAATCGCTGCATACCACAGAGATAACGGAAACATTGATCAGTCCTGGAAGTACTGAATAATACATGTCAGGCCTAGAACAACTTCGAGAGAAAGCAGGCGAAGCAGCAAAGCAGATTCAGGAATTCGACGGAAAAATCCGATTAGTCGGACAGTACGACGCAGACGGAATCTCGGCAACAGCTATAGCTCATCAAATGCTTGAAAGAGCAGATAAAGATTTTGAATATGAAATTCTGAGGCAGCTCTACGAAGAAGATGTGGAAAGACTGGCTGAAGAAGACGAAGGCATGATTATCTTCGTCGATATCGGTTCAGGAAAGGCCTCAGACATTGAAAGAATTCTAGCAGATGAAAAAGAGATAGTAGTTTCTGATCACCACGAACCTTCAGAGGAAGGCTCATTCATGCATATGAACCCTCATTTCTTGGGGATTGACGGCGGAGAAGCAATTTCAGCAGCAGGAATGACATTTATTCTTGCTCATGAATACGATAAAGATAATATTGACTTAGTTGAATGGGCCTTGATCGGAGCGACTGGTGACATGCAGAAGCAGGAAGGCCAGTTCATGGGACTCAACCAAGAACTTGTAGAACTGGCGCTTGAAAATGATATAGTCGAAAAGAGACGAGGCCTAGATCTTTATGGTAGAAGCACTAAGCCGCTCAAAGACTCTCTGAAATACACCACAGATCCTCATCTTGAAGGAATCTCCAATGATGAGATGGGAGCAGTCCAGTTCGTAAAGTCTCAAGGAGTAGAGATAAGGAAAAACGGGGACTTCAGAACCTTAAGCGACTTAACACCTGAAGAAGAGAAAAAATTGATTAATGGATTGATTAAGACAGGCAGGCCTGTACAGCCATTACTTAACGATATCTATACTCTTGAGAACGGCTATGAAATCGGAGAGTTCTCAACAGTGATTAACGCTTGCGGAAGACTGGGCAGAGCAAAGGACGGTGTCAAGATTCTAGTCGAACAGGACTTAGATCTTGCGAAGACAGTTTCCCGAGCTTACGGCAGAAAGATCAGCGAATCACTAAGATTTGTTGAAAATAATAGAGATAACGAAGAATATATCTACGAAGACACTATCGGAGTAATCGACGCGGAAGACAATATTCAGGACGACTTCATAGGAACTGTTACAACAATTAGCATGTCAAACGGATTTTTCGAATCCAATATAGTAATGGGCGCAGCACACTCAGGAAAAGACGAGATAAAAGTCTCTTCTAGAGCAACAAAAGAACTAGTGGAAGAAGGCCTCAACCTTGGAGAAATCATAGGAGAAATATGCGAAGAGCTTGAAGGGGAAGGAGGAGGCCATAATGTAGCAGCAGGAGCTAAGATCCCGCGTGAGAATAAAGATGAATTTATTGAGATGTTAAAGGAAAGAATCAGTCAAGAGGCTTAACTGTAAAGATTTTCAACAGCATCATCAACTAGCTCTCTGGTCCGTTTCTCTGAAAGTTCTGGTAGACTCTCTACTTTGAGGCCTTTGTTCTCTATTATCCAGCGGAAGATTTCAAAGGATGCAGGATAACCTTCAGCGTCCTGCGATTCATCGCCACCTTGGTCAAAGAAACTGCTTCCTGTCCTATCTTTCTCTAGTTCCTTCTTCAGTTTCTTGTAGTCGAAACTGTTTCCTAAAGTTCTGTAATCTGGCCGCCAGCCGTACCCTTTCACTTCATCTACTTTCTTCGCTGAGTTCGTTGAATGACCCTCGAAAAGCACACTGTTGTAGTTGGAACCGTTCAAACGTTTCGCAAGCTCCTCATCACTGTAGTGATTGTAGAACTCGATGTGCGAGCCTTCGTGAACTGCCAGATTTTTCAAAGCCTCTCTCCAGTCATTTTTCGAGTCGTTAGCGTACAGGAATATGAAGTCCCTGTCAAAATCATCGAACCAAGAGCCGAAGGTGAACCCATAGACATGAAAATTAGTATCAGCACCCTCACCCCATTTATCTTTGATCTTCTCCGGATCAGAAAGACCGAAAACTACCTCTATATCAGTACCTCTACCGAGAACCTCTTCCGCATCCTCCAAGGCCTTTTCTATAGTTTCCCTGTATTTCCCGACGTTCTTTGGAGCCACAAGAACCTCCTCAAAACTATCCCATAGATAGTCATCCTCTCTAGGATTGTAAGTTTTGAATTCCATAAGAAAAGGTTCTAAAATTAGTTTTTTGTAAACTTGGCTTGAATAAGTATCATTGTTTATAAAGTTTTGACTTTGAACTTTAGGTATGGCTAAAGCGGTATTGCAGAAAAACTGGTATGAGGTACAGGCACCGGATATTTTCGATGAAGACACTGTCACTGAAACACCTGCAGAGAAAGATTCTCAGGTAGTCGGAAGAACAGTTAAGGAAGGCCTGAATGACCTACTTGAACAGTCAGATAAATACTACGCAGATGTAACCCTGAAAGTAACAGATGTTGAAGGAAACAAGGCATTCACAAGAATTCAGGAAATGAGTGTATCATCAGAGTTCGTATCAAGAATGATTAGAACTGAGACTGATAGATTTGACTTAGTTGAAGACTATGAAACTTCTGATGGAGAAACCGTCAGAGTAAAGGTAGTCGGTTCAACACTTAGAAAGGCCTCAGGGAAAGCTCACAAAGCCGCTAGAAGAGAGATCTCAGAAGTAATCGAAGAGAACGCTTCCAACCAGACATACGAAGAATTCATGGAGAATATCTTCACTGACAAAGTTCAGGAAGAGTTCAGAGAGCGAGCTGAGAAAGTCTACCCGTTCAGACAGTTAGAGATTAGGAAGACTGAGCTCAGATAAAAAACCCTTATTTTTCTCTAATTTAGTTTCACTATTTGATTTTACTTAATTTCCTAAGTTTTCAGGCCTTTTCTAAGGTTCTGTGTTTAAAGTTTTACTATCTAAACTTCTATTACTAGGCTGGGGCCCGTAGCTCAGTCTGGCAGAGCACCAGGCTCTTAACCTGGTAGTCGCGGGTTCAAATCCCGTCGGGCCCATCTATTCAATTTTTTCTCCATCACTAATTGAACAGATTGACCAAAGGAAACAAAACTAGGCCTTCACAAATACTTGATTATGAAGGTATATGTGACTGGAGGCACAGGATTTGTAGGAAGTCATTTAGCGCATAAACTGGCTTGGGCCGGGCACGAAGTTACGCTTGGAGGCCTTTCCACTGAAGGAGTAATTGATTTGCCAGAAGATGCGGAAGTTGAAGAAATTGATGTTACTGATCCCGAGTCACTTGATTTCTCCGGTCATGACGCAGTTATCCATCTAGTAGGGCTCTCGCCTCTATTCGAGCCGAAAGTTCCATACCATAAGATTCATGTTGAGGGAACTGAGAATGTGATGGAGGCCTGTGAAGAAGGAGATATTGATAGATATATTCATATGAGTGCGTTAGGCGCAGATCCAAAAGGAAATACAGACTACTTGAGAACCAAAGGAGAGGCCCAAACATTAGTTGAAAATTCCGATCTTGACTGGACCGTTTTCAGGCCTTCAGTCATCTTCGGAGAAGGAGGACAGTTCATTGATTTCACAGATTCCTTACTGACGCCTTTTGTAACCGGTCTGCCAGCCGCAAATCCAAAGTTCCAACCGCTTTACGTTGAGGATATAGGAGACTTATTTGTGGAAGCAGTTGAGGACGAAAAACATATTCACCACGTATACGATCTTGGCGGACCTAAAGTTCACTCAATGAAAAATATCGCAAAATTAATTGAGAAATCGAAAGGGCGAGAGCTGAAAATTTTACCAGTACCTATGCCTTTTGCAAAGATTGGCATGCTTCTAAGCGAGAATCTAGGCCTAAACTTTGGTATGGACCAGTATAGGTCACTGAAAAACGATAATATTACAGAGGAAAACGACGTGAAACATTTCCGAAAAGAAATTGATGAAATGGAAACGCTGGAGAGCTATCTGGGCCTATGATCGACTGGTTCCTTGCTTTAGCAATCATATTAATGGTTGGAGGGATCTTAGGCAGTTTTCTACCAGCTCTGCCAGGCCCTTTACTTTCAATGATTGGAGCCTCAGTCTACTTTTGGAGCACTAGTTATTCTTCACCAAGACCGATAATTTTCACTCTGATAATCTTCACAGGCCTAGTAGCTCTAGGACTCGACTACTTAGCAGGTTATATCGGCGCCGATAAAGCCGAAGCCTCTCAGAGAACTGCGATAGCTGCTGGAATCGCCTCATTTCTATTATTCTTTGTATCGGGACCCATAGGAATAATAATAGGTACCGGCGCAGTAGTCCTTGTAAGGGAACTAATGCTTGGAAAAGATTTCGATAAAGCATTAAGAGCATCTGCATATACTACAGTTGCAATGCTAGGCTCGATCTTTGCAAAAGCAGGCCTCACATTCTTAATGCTGATAGTCTTCTTGATCACAGTTCTGCTCTAATGTTTCAAAAAGCTCTCAGGCAAAGATAGGATTATGAGCAAAATTGTTGCTGTAGGCGGCGGAGACTGGCAAAACTTAGAGACTCTTGATATAAATAGAGAGATTAAAAATCTAGCAAAAAATCCAGAAAACGCATTACTTATCCCTACAGCGATGGAGGACTCAGAAGAATACCAAGAGAATTTTAAGAAACTTTACAGGGACGAACTAGGCCTTGAAACAGATTCTCTGCTACTTTACAGCGATCCTTCAGAAGAAGAGATTAATAGGAAGTTTGAGTGGGCTGATATAATCTATGTAAGCGGCGGAAACACCAAAGAAATGATGAATAAATGGAAGGAAACAGGAGTAAATGAAAAGCTTAGAAAGGCTTACAATGAAGAGAAATTATTATCTGGTCTGAGTGCTGGAGCAATCTGCTGGTTTGAATACGGTCACAGCGACTCTGAAAGCTATGAAACAGAAGACTCTGAATGGAGCTTCATTCGAGTAGAAGGCCTGAACATAATTGAAGATATACTCTACTGCCCTCATTACCACAGCGAAGACCGTGAAGAAGGATTTAGAAAGATGATAAAAGAAAACCCGGAAAAATTAGGCCTAGCAGTCAACGACCATGCAGCAGCCAAGATAGTGGACGGAGAGCTTGAAATAATTAAGAGCGGAGATGAAGGTAAGGCCTATACTGTCAAAAGCATAAATGGAGAAGTTCATAAATCAGAGCTCAAAACTGGAGAAAAATACAACTTAGATAGACTCAGGGAAACCTAAGACACGGGTCTCATACTCTCCACCTTCTCCAGCGGCATGAAAACAATATTCTCCAGATAACTCAATTAATTCTTCTACAGAGTCTTCATCCAATACTTTTCCAACCCATTCCTCTGTTAGGCCTCGGGCCGCAACATCAGTTATCTGGACTTCAAAACCTTCTCTAACCAGCCAGCGCATATAGTTGGATTGGTTCTCCTGCCAGAGCGGAGTGAAGACTTTCAGGCCTAGCTCTTCCGCGACTCTATCAACTCGATCACGCTGGTAAGTAGAGGCTAATGCCCCCGCTATTACTCCTTCAATATTATACTGGTCGATCGCTTTCTGAAGGCCTTTGTTTAGATCTTTCAGTTCTTTCTCTTTCTCACCTTTGGTCTCCTGAACGATTAAAGGGATATCAAGCTTGGAGGCTTGCTCCTCTAAATGGTCTTGAGTCTTCTTTGAGTCGAACATGTAGCTTTCTTTGTTCTCAGATCTGAGAGTAAGTAGGCAGGAAATCTCATTATTTCTTCTCAGCATTCGGTAAAGAGCGGCGTTAGAGTCCTTCCCTCCTGAAGTCAATGCGACTAATTTGCGGTTAGGCCTGTCTCTGAAGCTATTGAGATATTCTTGTTTGTGATCAAAATCATTATCTTTAGCAAGCCTATCAATCGCTTTGTCAAAGTTGCTGCCATACTGTGCCGCAGTCTTTCCTCTCCAGGCGACTTCTTCTGGGACTCCAAGTTTCTCTGCTGCTTTTCTCAACACATATTTCCTGTACTCATCTTTTACCTTGTAATCCTCTGGAATAGTTAATGCATGCTCAATTAAGTCGTGGTCAAGGAAAGGAACTCTTAATTCGTAGCCATTTCTGAAGCTGATAACATTATCCCGATACAGATCTCTTTCAAAGATTGAACGAAGGCCTGAAAGACACTCCTTGTTTAGGTAACCTTGCTGGCGATGATATCCTGCATAGAGCTGTTCTGATCCTAGGCCTGACATAACTACCTGTTCGTCTCCGTTCAACGCGAAGTGGAAAGGCAGTGCGACGCCGTTTTTCACTACTGAAGTGCTGGAGATCCAATCAGCGATTTTAGGCAACTCTTCCTCTACCTCTTCCAGCGAGGCGTCATAGCTCTCCAAGTTAATATCCATTTTATCAGCGATTTTTTCCGCCCAGTCCATGTCTCTAGGTGCGTTAACGTTTCCATGCTGAATCCCGGAAGTGTAGGCCGTAAATTCTTTATCTAACTCCTGTAGAGCAGCTGCGACCATCGTGGAATCGACTCCGCCCGAAAAAAGGAGGCCTAGTTCTCCTTCAGGAACTCTCTTCTCGACTGCCTGTAAAAATAATTCTTTGATCTCTTCCGCAGCCTCATTTAACTCTTTTTCCTCATCCGAAAACTCTTCACGAGTTTTCTGGTTATTAGAAGAACTAGTAAAGTTCTTCGGGACATCAAGTTCAAAGAATTCTCTCTGCTCCCTTGATATAACGCCGTTATATAAATCATATTTCAGAATCTGCCTCGGATGTAACTCCCGGGCTTCAAAACCTTCTTTCTCCAAGGCCTGTTTCTCAGAAGAAAAAGCAAATTCCTCTTCAGAATACCAAATCGGATTAACACCGAGAAAATCTCTAGCAAGAATTAGCTCACCGTCTCGGATATACGCAAATGCATAGATTCCATCGACTTCCTCTAAACCTTCAAGGCATACCTCATCTAAAATCTTGAGTAGTGTTTCTGCATCATTCTCCGTCTCCCAGCCGTATTTTTCGTTAAGCTCTCTCCAGTTATAGATCTCGCAGTTAGCGCTCAAAAGGCCTTCTTCTTCTATAGGTTGTTCAAGTTCCCCAATTATAGAATGTAGTGTATGGCCAAGTAAGAAGTTCTCCGTCTCTACTGCTTCCTGAGAGCCGCCTCTATGCTCTAAATTTTGGGCAAGTTTTTCTACTGTTTCAGGGTTTTTGCCGCCGTGAATGCTGCACATAATTTTAGTGTTGAGAAGGAATTGTTTTGTATCTGGGATCAAAGTTTTATCGGTTAGGCCTCAACTAAATTATGTGAGCAAAAAATGATGTACGAGAAGTTAAAGCAGTCGGTCAAGAAGAACGGAGAAGTAATGATAAAATTCACTTCTGGTGAAGAAGCAGAACTACATAAACACAACACAGAGTTCTTGGAAGAACCAATAATCAAAGTTGACGCAGACGACAGAGTCCATTGGTTCAACGCTGAAAAAGTAGAACGCTACTGGATCCACGAAGACTTCTAAATATACCTATCTTAATTTTTCTTACATGAGCTCAATTAGGCATAGTAAATCAGATAGAGTCAGGACACCCGGAAAAATAAATTCAGAAACGTGGAAAACTGAGAAAAATCTAACAGATATAGCAGCAATCCTACTACTAGAACCCGATTTTCCTGATAGATTAACATGGAACAAAGCTGACAACTGGATAGAATCAAACTATTCCGGCGAGACTACAGTATTCGCTCCAGAGAAAGAAAGATATCAAGTATCAGTGACTGAAAGATCATACGGACGGCATTTCGTGGACTTCATCTATTTTGAACATCCAAACGAAGAGATTAACTCAAAAATATCGGATTATAGAGAAAAACTTTAATCCGCTGAATAATCGGCATCAAAATCAGATAGGCCTTTCTGACTATTATCGACAGCCTCGTAGCTCGGGATCACATCTTCCATATCTACATTTACAAATTCTAAGCCTCTCTCCTCTAGGTATTCAAGCACTTTATCAGTCATCTTTGGAGCCACCAAGATTCCTCTAATATCTCCGTTAAATTCGTCCTCTATCTCATCCACATACCGTTGTAACTGTAGAACAGTGTTGTAGTCAGGATTTCTCTTGACTTCTATCACCACATAGTCATCGCTCTCATCACGGGCGAATACATCGATGAATCCTGCTGGAGTCTCTCTTTCCCTCTCAACTACTTTCAGGCCTTCCTCAATCATCTCAGGATCCTCCTCAATCGACTCATGGATATCGACTTCGTGCCCTGCAATCTTCAACTCGGACTTATCCACTAATTGATCTACTGTAATCAATGAAATCTCATCGAAGAAAACCTCAACCTTCTCATCAGGACTGAATCTTGAAGCAGTCAAAACCAAGGCCTCATCCCGCACCTCGACATCAAAAGAATCAACTGTCGGCTGCCAATTCTTCGGCTGATAATTATCAGGCCCATGCACCAATAAAGCGGAATCCTGCTTCTTGATCAACAGACGCTCGCCTCGGTCCAGTTTAGAAGAAGCCCTACCAGTATAATTAACAGTACATAGCCCGTTCACCTGGACAGTAAACTCTCGGGAAAGATACTCCTTCAAAATCTCAGAGGCCTCATCAAAATCAGGGTTTTGAATCAGTTCTTTCATATAAAGTCTTTGAGGCCAAATATTTTTTACTTCTCTTAAAATCAGGAATATTTTATGTAGAAAATTATAAGAGAAATTTATGGATTACAGCATTCATGACTTGCCTGAGAGTGAGAGGCCTCGTGAAAAGCTGCAGGAAAACGGTGTTGAGGCTTTAAGCGATGCGGAGCTGTTGGCGATTCTGTTGAGAACCGGTATTAAAGGAAAGAATGTGAAGGAACTGAGCTACGAGATTCTCGATGAATTCTCCTTGGAAAAGCTTTCTGAGGCCTCGATGAATGATTTCAAGGAGCTGGAAGGGATTTCCAAAGTTAAAGCCGGCCAGTTGAAGGCTATCGGCGAGTTAGGCCTGAGGCTGCAGAGGGAGGAAAGGGATAGAATTGAGAATCTCTCGGATGTGAAAGCCCGTGTAGAGGACCTGAAGTTCAAGTCTTCTGAAGTTTTGAGAGTATTCTATCTTAACTCAGGTAATGAGATAGTGGCTGAGAAGGAGTTTGAAGGCGCGGTCTCAAATGTTTCAGTTGATCCGAAAAAGATTTTCTCTGAGGCTCTAAAGAATGATGCTGAGGCCTTTATTCTGTGTCACAACCATCCTTCGGGCGAATCAGATTTCACTCGGAAAGACTTAGATTTTACTAGAGAGTTGATTGAGTCGAGTGAAAAATTAGGCCTGGAGGTCTTGGATCATGTGGTGGTTGGGAAGGAGGTTGTGAGTATGCGTTCTTCCAGTGAAATCTGGTAAGATGGTTTAAGTAGTTTTTGGTACTCCTCACTATGTATTTAAAGTTTGTGAAAACGTTTCTATATGTAAACTTTCTCTCTAGAGGGCAAAATTATGGCAATTGATGTACGTGATCACGAATCTGTTCCGAAGCATGAAAAAATGACTGAAGATGAGGTTGAGGACCTTCTCAAAAAGTTTGATACGAGTAAAGAGAAGTTACCTCAAATAGAGCGTACTGACGCTGCCTTGAAGCAGATGGATGTGGAAGAAGGAGATGTCATTCATATTAAGCGTGACAGCCCTACAGCAGGAAAAACAGATTATTATAGAATCGTTGTCGACAGGTGAACTAATCCTTGAATCAAAAATTCCTAGATCAGTTAATAGAACGAAACTTAGTAAAACACCAGATCGAAAGCTACAACCGGTTCATCGAAGACCGAATACAGGCCATTCTTAACGAAGTTGGAAGCATTGAGCCTGAGCTACCTGATGGAGAAGACCTTGTAATAAAAATTGTCAGTGTAGATATTCAGAGGCCTGAAATGCATGAAGCAGACGGTTCAGTCAGAAAGATTACTCCTAGAGAAGCCAGAATGAGAGATATAACTTATTCTGCAGAAATTAAAGTAGAGATGGCTCCGATCTTTGAAGGAGTCAAACAGGAAGTAGAAGAAGTTACTATCGGAGAAATCCCAGTAATGGTAGGATCAGATCTTTGCTGGAGTTCCGAGTGGGACGACGATGAAATGAGAAAGAATGGGGAAGATCCGAAAGATCCAGGAGGATACTTCATCATCAATGGATCAGAAAAAACCATCATCGCAATGGAAGAACTGGCGAACAACAAACCAGTATTCCTTGAGGACGACGATGTCCAGAAATGCCGTGTCAACTCAGAGAACTCTGGATATGTTCAGAGACATGTTCTGGAAAGGGAAAAAGACATAATCGATATTTCATTCGCGAATGTCAAGAACACTCCTGCAGTCGCACTACTAAGAGCATTAGGCCTAGAAACAGACAAAGAGATAATCGAGAAAATCGGAGAAGAGTATGCCTCCGATGTCTACCTGAATATTTACGAGGTAGACGCATCAAACCAAGAAGAGGCCTTCGAATATATTGCCAATAGATCAGGAGTCACGAACGATGTCGAGGAACGAGTAGGAAGTATTTTAGACGATTACCTTTTGCCTCATATCGGACAGGACGAAAAATATAGGGACGCAAAGGCTGATTTCCTTGCGAACATGATCAGAAATACTATTGCATTAGGTAAAGGAGATATCACTCCTGACGACATCGACCACTATGCTAACAAGAGACTAAATCTTGCTGGAGAGCTTCTTGAGATGCAGTTCAGATCAGTATTCCTTGGAAAATGGGGGTTAGTTGCACGAATGAAGTACAACTTCCAGAAATCAGCAAAAAGAGGAAGACTTCCATCACTACAGTCTACAATTGTTTCCGATACGCTTTCAAAACAGATTATGGGAGCAATGGCTACAGGAAACTGGGTAGGGGGACGAACAGGAGTATGCCAGACACTAGAGAGAAACAACAGAATCAAGACACTCTCACATTTGAGAAACATTGTATCTCCACTTTCAAGCGACAGGCAGCACTTCGAAGCGCGTGACCTGCATCCAACGCACTGGGGACGCATATGTCCGATCAAAACACCTGAAGGCATGAACATTGGTTTGAGAACGCACTTAGCGATGTCCGCCGATGTTTCCACAGGAATGAACGAGATGGAGCGAAACGCTCTGAAAAACACTTTAGAACAGGAAGGAATCGAGGTTGAATAAAAAATGACAGATGTATTCCTAGACGGAGAAATTCTGGGCGATATTGACTCGCCTGAAGACATAAAAGAAAACCTAGTAGAACACAGAAGAGAAGGCCTAATTGACAAAGAAGTCAGCCTCCATTACAGCGAAGACAAGGATGAGCTTCGAATCAACAGCGACTCAGGAAGAGTTCTAAGGCCTGTAATAATTGTAGAAGACGGAGAGCCTGCAGTAAGCGAAGAAGACATTCAAAGACTTGAAGAGAACGAGATTACTTTGCAGGATCTTGAGGAAGAAGGACAGATTGAGTACATGGACGCAGAGGAAGAGGAAAACGCCTATGTAGCGATTGATAGAGAAGAAGTAACTGAAGAACATACTCACTTAGAAATCGACCCTCAGATTATCAACGGTATTTCAGCTTCGCTTACAGTCTTCCCGGAACATAATCGTGGAGACCGTGTAAACTTCGGAGCAAAGATGGCAGGGCAGGGACTTGGACTCCCAAGCAGAGACTTCCATCAGAGATTCCCAACCCGTTCAAATGTAATGAGCTACCCTCAGCAGCCGATTGTCGATACAAATACTTACGATACGCTTGTAGGAGACCATCCAATTGGACAGAACATGGTAGTTGCACTTGCATCCTTCGATGGATACAACATCGAGGACGCTGTAATCATGAACGGAGCCTCCATTGACAGAGGCCTAGGAAGAACAACTTACATGAGAACTTACCAGACAGAAGCCCAGAGATTCTGGGGAGGCCAGCAAGATAATATCGGCATCCCTGGAAAAGATGTCAGAGGTTACAGACATGAAGAGGCCTATGTCCACTTAGATGAAGACGGAATAATAAATCCTGAGACAGAAGTAGATTCCGATGATGTATTAATTGGTAAGACTTCTCCTCCAAAGTTCCTTGGTAGTGACGGCGGAGAAGTCCAGATGGGACTAGCAGATAGAAGAGAGACCTCACTGACCGTAAGACACGGTGAGCAAGGTAAAATCGATAAAGTTATGATTTCAGAGACTGGAGACGGTGACAAACTGTTGAAAGTTAAGATGAGAGAATACAGAACGCCTGAGCTCGGTGACAAGTTCGCAACACGACATGGACAGAAGGGAACAATAGGAATGATCAGCCCTGAGGAAAATATGCCTTTCACAAAACAGGGAATCACGCCAGACATTATTCTTTCGACTCACGCAGTACCGAGCCGTATGACAGTCTCACAGATAATTGAATTAATCGGAGGTAAAGCAGGAGCGCTTCGTGGAGACCCAGTAGACGGATCCGCATATGAAAACGAAGACGCAGACGACCTCAGAGACCAGCTTGAAGAACTCGGATTCCAGAGATCAGGTAAAGAGACAATGTACAATGGAGTGACCGGAGAAGAAATGGAAGCCGACATTATGGTCGGACCAGGTTACTACCTCAAGCTAAGCCACATGGTTGGAGACAAGGTCCACGCAAGAGGAAGAGGACCTGTCACACTGCTGACAAAGCAGCCGACCGAAGGTCGCAGCCAAGAAGGAGGCCTCAGACTTGGAGAGATGGAAAAGGATGTCTTTGTAGGACACGGAGCTTCACTTCTATTGAAGGAGAGATTCGGATCTGACTCCACAGAAATTAAAGTAGATGAAAACGGCAACATAGGATATCTTGACAGAAAGGAGAACAAGTTTGTCTCCCCAGAGCTGGACAAATCAGAGTTTGATGAAACAGAGATACCTCATGCATTCCTGTTGCTGCTGAACGAGTTGAAATCCATGATGATGGATACAAACATTGAGCTGGAGGAAGAGTAGGTGATCAAAAATGAGTAAGAACATTAACAAACTTGAATTTGGAATTGTAAGCCCTGAAAAGCTAGACAACATGGCTGTCAAAGAGATTGACAAAGCCGAAGTCTACGATGCAGACGGATACCCTGTAGAGGACGGAGTAATGGATCCATCCCTAGGAGTAATCGATCCTGGAATGACTTGCCAGACATGTGGCGGAAAGATCAGAGAATGTAAAGGGCACTTCGGACAGATCACACTTTCCAGGCCTGTAGCACATGTGCTTTATGCAAAGAAGATCAGGAACCTTCTCAGATTCACAAACATCAATGAGAACGGTAACTGCACACTACTAATCAAAGACGAAGACAAGGCCTTGAGGAAATCAAATAGAAAAACTGAAGATCCGGAGACAGGAGAGGAAGTTCCAGACATCAAACTGAACAAGCCTTACACGTTCATGGAAGATGGAGAAAAGCTTACACCTACAGAGATTAGGGAAAGGTTCAAGCAGATTCCAGATGACATCGCAGCAAAGGTAGGTGTCGAAGGAGGAAGACCAGAAGACCTCATAATGACGAGAATTCCAGTACCGCCTGTAACAATCAGGCCTTCAATTACACTGGAGACAGGAGAAAGATCCGAAGACGATATCACACACAAACTAGTAGATATCATCAGGATCAACAAGAGGCTTCAGAACAATATTGAGATCGAAGCACCTGACTTCATTATCGATGATCTATGGGAGCTACTTCAGTACCACGTTGCGACACTTTTCTATAATGACATGAATAGCGTACCGCCGGCACGACATCGTTCCGGAAGATCACTAAAATCTTTAATTGAAAGAGTTCAAGGTAAACAGGGACGCTTCCGTGAGAATCTAATCGGTAAGCGTGTCAACTTCTCAGCTCGTACAGTAATTACTCCTGATCCTAATATCGGGATCAACGAAGTAGGAGTTCCTTATGAAGTAGCAGAGAAACTAACTATTCCAAAGAAAGTAACGGAAGAAAACTACGATCAGGCCATAGAATGGCTTGAGAATGGACCTGACACTCATCCTGGTGTGAACTATGTATTCCAGCCGGATGGAAGCAGGAGAAGAGTAACTGAAGAAAACCTTGAAGATTTAATAGAAGCAATTGAGCCTGGAGAAGGCTGGAAGATTGAAAGACATCTAATGGATGGAGACACAGTACTATTCAACCGTCAACCATCCCTGCACCGAATGTCAATCATGGCCCACGAAGTTCGTGTACTACCTTACAGGACATTCAGACTCAATCTGAATGTATGTGCGCCTTACAACGCAGACTTCGACGGAGACGAGATGAACCTCCACGTTCCACAGACAGAGGAGGCTCGTGCAGAAGCCAGTGAACTGATGAAAGTACAGGAACACATCAAATCACCGAAGATGGGAGGACCAATCGTCGGTATGCTTCAAGACTATATTTCAGGCCTATACCTGTTAACTCAAGAAGACAAGGAAGTAGACAGAGAGAAAGCCTTCAACATTCTAGCAGAATCCGGAGAGCATTTCTCCGAGCTGCCTGAAGGCGACAAGATCTCAGGAAGAGACCTAGTAAGTATCTTCATACCTGATGACATCTCCTTGACAATCAACGAAGGAGAAGAAGATGAAGTAGTAATTGAAGAAGGACAGTTAGTCAAAGGAGTACTAGATGAGGACGCACTTGGAGACTACGGTGGAGAGATCATCCAGCAATTAGATATTGAATACGGAAGCGACATGGTCGCAGAGTTCCTCAACAGAGTCTCAAGAGTTGGAGCAATCTTCCTAACAAAGAGAGGATTCTCCATAGGCCTTGAAGACCTAGAAGTCCCAGATGAAGCAACAGAAAAGATACAGGAAGTTATCGAAGAGTCTCTTGATGATGCAGACGAGCTTCTAAAAGAGTACGAAGCTGGAAAGATGGAAGCAATCACAGGAAAGACACTGGATGAATCCAGAGAGATCAGAGTAACCAAACAGTTGAACGAGGCCTTCACAGAGATCGGAGAGATTATCTCAGATCAGTTCGATGAGTCCTCTTCAGCTTACGTCATGGCAGACTCAGGAGCAAGAGGTTCCATGCAAAACGTTACAACGATGGCGGGAATGCTTGGACAGAACTCAGTAAGAGATACAAGAATTCAGAGAGGATACAAGGAAAGAACTCTTTCCCACTTCAAGAAAGGAGAGATGAGTCCAAAATCCAAGGGATTCGTTTCCTCAAGTATTTTAGAAGGCCTAGACCCTCAGGAGATGTTCTTCCACCAGATGGCGCAGAGAAAGGCGCTCGCGGACAAGTCCCTGAACACAAAGACTTCGGGATACATGTATAGGCGTATCTCGAACTCGCTTCAGGATCTACGGGTAGAATATGATCAGTCTGTGCGTGATGCACAGGGCAAGATCATCCAGTTCCGTGCAGGAGAAGATGGAATTGACCCACAAAAATCCGACAGAGGAAAGATTTCAACCAACATTTCAACCAAATAGGTGAATAAAAAATGAGCGAACTACACTGGAAAGACAGAGCAGAAGAACTGCCTGAAAAGTATCAAGGCCTAGACCTTGACAAAGAAATAAGAGAAAAGCTTGAACAAAGATATGAGCAGATGCAGTATGAACCCGGTGAATCTATCGGAACAGTTGCTGCACAGTCAATCGCAGAACCTGCTACACAGTTGACGATGGAGACATACCACCAGGCAGGAGGAGCACAGGTTTCCTTGACAGCAGGCCTACCACGACTTATCGAGATTGTGGATGCAAGAAGAGAGCCTAAGACTCCAGCAATGGATGTCTATCTAGATGAAGAGTACAACACAAAGGAAGATGCCAAGAGACTGGCTCGAAAGCTTAGGGAAGTTAAGTTTGATGATCTTGTGAAGAAGGATACACTGGATATCATGGGATTGAAGGTTGAGTACGAACTGAATACTGATCTTCTTGAGGATTACGATATTGAGATGGATGATCTTCCTTCAAGAATTAAGGATTCAGCTAGAAAGGCAAAAGTCGAGCTTGATGACAACACAGTTATACTTGAATCATCTGAAGATGATTACGATCTCAGAGATCTTAAAGACTTGAAGAACAAGGTCGAAGAAGCAAGAATTAAAGGCCTGAAAGGAATCGAGCAAGTAGTAATTAACGAAGAAGACGGCCAATGGCAGCTTCAGACAGCTGGAACCGCACTAAGAAAGACACTGAAGATTGAGGAAGTCGATCCAAATAGGACAATTTCTAACCACCTTTTCGAGGTTATGAGGGTGCTTGGAGTCGAGGCCTTGAGACAGAGAATCATTGTGGAAACTAATGAGACTCTAGGAGCCCAGGGTATCAGCATTGATGATAGACATATCATGCTTCTAGCCGATATGATGACGCGCACAGGAGGACTGAAAGGAACCACAAGATACGGAATCGTTGGCGAGAAAGAGTCCATCCTTGCAAGATCTGTCTTCGAGGAGACGAAGAAGCATTTGCGTGAAGGAACTCTCGGCGGTTCAGTCGATGAGATTGAAGGCGTAGTTGAAAACCTAATAACGGGGCAGCCTGTCCCTGTAGGTACTGGAGTAGTAGACCTCAAACCTAGCTTCAGTACCGATTAAATCCTTCCATATATAAAATATGGGGGACAATCTTAGATTACAGATAACACATAGATTCTACGTGATATGATGGTAACAGCGACTTACGACACAGACATGATCAGAACTCTTCACATGTTCGAATCCCTTACAGATGTAGAGGCAAGAGACTGTATAATTAAAGACGACGAAGCCTACTTCATCGTACCAGAAGGTAAAGCCGGTATGGCGATTGGTAAAGGAGGACAAATCGTTCAGAAGGTTCAGAACCAGT
This sequence comes from Candidatus Nanohaloarchaea archaeon, assembly GCA_046497485.1. GTDB lineage: Archaea > Nanohalarchaeota > Nanosalinia > Nanosalinales > Nanosalinaceae > B1-Br10-U2g21. The sequence continues at coordinate 23,946 of JAWOFP010000045.1, forward strand.
TAGGAAAAACTGTCAAAATTTACGAATACAATGACAACATCGGAGCCTTCATCAACAACATAGTCCCTGGAGATATTAGAGGAGTAGACATTGAAGACACTGAAGAAGGAAAGAAAGTCTCAATCAATGTTCCTAACAGCAACAAGGGAAAAGTTCTGGGAAGAGAAGGAGAAAGAATCGAATCGATTAGAGAACTTCTAGCAAGAACACATAACGTGAAGGAAGTTAAGGTCGAATAAGAACTCATTTCTCTAGGCTATATTCCGCATCATGATAATACTCTCATAGTGGGGAAGCAAAGGCATCTATATCTTAATAAGTTCTATTTGAAAAACTCCACCTTTCTTATTCCAACTTTCCAAAATTTCTCATATGATCAGAAAGAAAATCGGTAACCTCAAGAGATTCGACCGAGTCCTGAAGATACTGTTAGAGAACGAGATGGGATTCCTCATAGAAAAAACAGGCCTATCCGACCAACTACCATTTACAGAAAGACTGAAGATAAAGAAGCACGAAAAGCCTGGACCAGAAAGATTGAGAGAGACGCTTGAAGAACTTGGAAGCATCTACGTCAAATTTGGGCAAATACTTGCTCAAAGACCCGATTTGATACCTAGAAGATACTGTGAAGAGCTAGGGAAACTGGAGGATCATGTCCCTTCGTTTAAATGGAAAGAAGCTGAAAAGATAATTGAAGAAGAGATAGGCCTCAACCATTTTGAGAATATAGATGAGGATCCTATTGCTGCAGCTTCTATTGCACAGGTGCATAAAGCAACTTTGGAGAACGGCGAAGAAGTTGTCATCAAGGTTAAGAGACCCTGTATTGATGAGAAAGTTGAGCAAGATTTGAAGATTTTAGAATTCTTTACTAAGCAGGCAGAGAAGCATTCAAAGATTGCGAAAAGATCCGATGCATTGGAGTTTGTGAATCAGTTCTCGAGCTGGACACGGGAAGAATTAGACTTAGAACGTGAAGGCCTAAACGCCCAGATATTCAAGGAGAATTTGAAGGAGGAAGAAAATCTGAAAGCGCCAAAAATTTATCCAGAACTGAATACTGAGAAAGTATTGGTCATGGAGTATGTTAAAGGGGTTAAATGTACCAATACTGAGAAATTGAAAGAAATGGATATCGATGCCGAAGAGATTGCAGAGACTGCTGTCAGAGCAGGTATTAAGCAGTCGATTATCGATGGATTCTTCCACGCAGACCCTCATCCTTCTAACTTTCTACTTACAGAAGACTCAAAGATAATATACATGGACTTTGGGATGATGGGTAAAGTCAGTCATGAGAATGGAGAAAAACTAGGCCTACTATTAGTTTACCTGATTAGAGAGGATATTGATAGCATCATAGACTGCCTTGAAGATCTAGGAACTATAAAATCCGAATACAACAGAGAAGGCGTCGAAGAAATAGTTAAGGAAAAGGTCTTGATACTAAAAAATACTTCTCTAAAACAGACAAGTATCACAAAAGAGATGTTCGATTTATTTGTGCAGATATCAGATGAAGGTCTTCAGATGCCTTCCAACATGGCTTTGCTTGGAAAGAACTTAGTGACTATGGAAGGAATCGCCCTAACTATCTACCCTGATTTCCGTATTCAGAATAGTTATGAAGATGTCGTTAAAGAGACATTGAAGAAGAAAAACTCACCGGACAAACTTGCTGAGGACTTCACTATAGACCTGATTAAGAACAAGGAGTTATTCACCAAGTTACCGACCAAGTTAAACAATAAATTGGACTCCAATGAGGACAGAGAGATCAATATAACGCAAGATTCTAAGAACATTGAAACTTTGCCAGCAGGCCTAATAATTTCCTCAGGCCTTATATTTACGGCTTCTCCTTTTTACCCTCCACTAGCAATATTAGGTATTGGCCAGCTAGGACTAGGCCTTTACCTGCACCACCAGACCGATTAAAGGGGTATAAAAAGTTTGGTTTTCAGTATTTGGGTATGGGAATGTACGGCGCACGAAAGATGAAGAAGAAGCGACAGGAGTACCGCTGGAGCGATAAGAATTACAAGAGAAGAATGCTGAATTTAAAGGAAAAAGCAGACCCATTAGAAGGAAGTCCTCAGGGTAGAGGAATTGTTTTAGATAAGCGTATAATTGAAGCAAAGCAGCCTAACTCCGCGCTGCGTAAATGTGTGCGTGTACAGCTTCTCAAAAACGGTAAACAGTTGACAGCTTTTGTTCCAGGAGACGGAGCAATCGAATACATCGATGAGCACGACGAAGTACTTATCGAAGGAATCGGAGGAGCAGACTCCGGACCGAAGGGAGACATTCCAACTGTCAGATACAAAGTAATCAAAGTAAACGGAATCTCACTGGAAGGCCTAGTTTCAGGCGACCAGGAGAAGCCAACACGGTGATAAAATAATGAGCAATGCAGCTACAATCAACATTGAAGACGATAGAATCCTGACATTTGGAAGATGGGATGCAGAAGATGTCCAGATCGGAGACGATGGACTTGTAAGATACATCAATCTTGAGAACATCATGGAGCCTAGAAGTAAAGGCCGTCACACAGATAAACAGTTCTACAAGGCAGAAGTTCCAATTGTTGAAAGACTTCTTAACAGAATGTATGTAGCTGGACATAGAGGTAACAAGCATAAAATCACCTCTGGAATTAACACAGGAAACAAGGAGAAACTTTGGAAGATAATTGAACAGACCTTTGAAGAAATTGAAGAAGAGACAGATGAGAACCCAATCCAGGTTTTAGTTGATGCGATTGAGAACTCTGCTCCAGTAGAAGAAGTTGTAACATATCAAAGAGGTGGAGCAAGAGCAAGAAAAGCTGTAATCGTTGCACCTCAGAGAAGAGTAGACCTTGCACTAAGGCTACTTGTCCAGGGAGCATACGAGAACAGGCTTGCAGACAGCAAAAATGCGGTTCAGGCCTTGAAAGAAGAACTTGTCGGCGCCCAGGATAACGACACGAATGTCAGAGCAGTAATGACCAAGCAGAGAAAGGAGAAAGAAGCAGAAGGCGCACGATAAAAACCACATATCCATTTCAATTCATTTTTCCATTTCAATTAGAAAGTTGTATTAGATTTTTCTACTGTGACAGGCCTGTATCCTTTTAAAAAACTTGTAAAGTATTTCTCTTCTATAACTTGGTGAAATTTAATTTATGGGAGACGAGCTTGACGCAATAAAACAAGTGATTAACGATCCTGAGCATATCAGGAATATCGCAATCGCAGCACACATCGACCACGGTAAAACAACATTAACAGATAACCTTCTAGCCCGAGCAGGTATGATCTCGGAAAAGTTGGCCGGAGACCAGCGTTTCATGGACTTCGACGACCAGGAAGCAGAGAGAGGAATCACAATTTACTCTGCAAACGTTTCAATGGTCCACGAACACAGCGGAGACGACTACCTGATCAACCTTATCGATACCCCAGGGCACGTAGACTTCGGAGGAGATGTTACCCGTGCGATGAGAGCTGTAGATGGAGTAGTAGTGCTTGTCGACGCAGTTGACGGAGTAATGCCTCAGACAGAAACAGTCATGAAACAGGCACTTAATGAAGGCGTCAAGCCAGTACTGTTCATCAACAAAGTAGATAGATTAATTGAAGAGATGCAGCTAACTCCTGAAGAGATGCAGGAAAGATTCATCGATATAATCAGAGAAGCAAACACCGCACTTCGTAAATACGCGGATGAGGAAACTGCAGAGGCCTGGAAGATGAAAGTAGACAATGGAACAGTCGCATTCGGTTCTGCACTTAAGAACTGGGCGATTTCCGCTCCTTACATGGAGAAGACCGGCATCACCTTCGGAGATGTAATTGATAGAGTAAACGATGGAGACCATGAAGGCCTAAGAGAGGATGCCCCGATTGAGGAAGTTGTACTCGACATGGTAGTCGAGCACCTAGTGAACCCTCAAGAAGCTGCATCCAGAAGAATTGACAAAGTATGGCCTGGAGATCCTGAAAGCGATATAGGAACGAGCATGAGAGCTCATGATCAGGATGGACCTCTTGTAGGAGTAGTCACAAATGTTGAGGATGACGAACACGCAGGTACAATCGCAACCGCAAGACTGTTCTCCGGAACCGTGAGAGAAGGAGACGAACTATATGGGCTTGGATCACAGAAGACTGAGAGAGCACAGCAGGTCGGAATCTATTCCGGACCAAGAAAGCTTACAGTTGATGAGGTCCCATGTGGGAACATCGCAGCATTAACCGGTCCAGACTTTTCGACAGGAGAAACATTTATTCTTGAAGGCGAAGAGGAAATCGCAGCATTCGAGCAGATCGAACACGTATTCGAGCCTGTTGTCACAAAGTCAATCGAGCCAAAAAGGACTTCAGACCTTCCAAAGCTTATTGAAGCATTAAGAAAACGTGCTAAGGAAGACAACACAATCAAAATTGAAATTGACGAAGAAACAGGAGAGACACTGGTTTCAGGCCTTGGAGAGCTTCACATCGAAGCAAAGGTTGAAAGATTCCTTGACGAACAGGGAATCGACATCAATGTTTCCGAGCCAATCGTTGTATTCAGAGAAGGAATCAGCGACGAGAGCCCAGAAGTCACAGGTAAATCCCCTAACCGGCACAACCAGCTGGTTATGACGGTCGAACCGATAAAGGAAGAACTTAGAAAATTCCTGAAAGAAGACTACAAAGAGCTCAAATTAAAGGCTGACGACGAAACAGAAGTCAGAGACGCGCTTGTAGAACACGGAATGGACCAAGACGAAGCAGACAACATCATGGATGCTTACGAAGAGAACCTATTCATTAACGCTTCAAGAGGTATCAAGAACCTGAGAGAAATCCAAGAGTACTTAGTTGATGCATTCCATGAGTTCTGCGATGAAGGACCGATGGCTAACGAACCAGTTATTGGATTGAAAATCAAGTTGCACGACGCAAAGCTGCACGAGGACGCAATCCACAGAGGCCCATCTCAGATGATCCCAGCAACAAAGGACGCCATGAAGAGAGGATTCCTACAGAGCCAGCCAAGACTCATCGAGCCAAAACAGAAGATGAGAATCGATACCCCAAGCGACACAATGGGAGAAGCAATGACAGAAGTCAACAACAGAAGAGGAGACATCATCGACATGGACGAAGAAGGAGACTCAGCAATCATCCGCTGTAAGCTACCAGTTGAAGAACTCTTCGGATTCGAAGCAGCTCTCAAGTCTGCTACAAACGGTAAAGGATTCTTCTCCTTAATCGACATAATCTTCGAGCCACTGGACAGAAACCTTCAGGAAGAAAAGATCCTAGAGATCAGAGAAAGAAAAGGAATGAAGGAAGAACTTCCAAGCATCGAAGAATAAAAATCATCGAGGCCTAAATTTGAGGTATGAGAGATTACCTCCACATATCTCTAATTTTCTTTATTTTAACTGGAATATCATTTTTGAGTCTAAAGCCTATTTCACTACCTAGTTCCGGATTACCTATATCCTATATCGGGCATTTCATGATTTACTTCTTCCTTTCAGGGGCTTTCATGCTCTACTTTCATGACAAGGAACATGATCATCTGGATGCGGTAATTCTGGCAGGCCTAACAGGATTGTTTTTTGAGCTGCTTCAGTCACAGCTGGCCTTCAGAACTTTCAGCTACATCGATATCATAGTCAATTTTCTTGGTGCTTCAGGCCTTTTCCTAGAACTAAAGTTTCCAACAGTTCACAAGATTGTGGATTATGAAGACAGAATGCTAGAGAATCTGACTTAGGACATCTAATCCTTATCTTCTCGGTAATGCTTTTCAGTTCCCAAGGCATTAGCTGTTGCAGCGGCTGCCCCTTCTCCAACACTCTTAATGCTGTAATCTCCTGTAACAAAATCCAAGGCCTGAAGTCCTTGAGCCGCGTTACCTGTGGCAAGACCCCCTACTACCATAGCAGGTTTCCTAGTTTTCTCCCAATCTTCCCCAGGCTCCAAATAATCGTATGCTATATCTGTAAGAGATGACCCGAATGAACCTGTCGCTAGGTGTCCAGCAGTATTTACCCATTCAGGACTATCAGGATTGAGTGCAGCGTTTATTGCTACGGCGGTTGAACCAATAAAAATTGAGGCTTTGACAGGATCAGTTTTACCATAAAATCCCTGGACTCATCCAGCAGCCCGTTCATAAAGGTCTTCGGATGACATAATTGCCACATAGAAGTAACATATAAAATAGCTGTGATAGGTTAGGACTCCTTTTTAAAGTTTTAAGAGTTTACTGTTGATTATACGCTGTATAGGTGAAAATTCAAAAATGGCAGATAATGCACACATTAACTTAGTATTTATTGGACACGTAGACCACGGAAAGTCCACTACAATCGGAAGATTGCTATGGGACACTAAAAACCTTCCAGAAGAAGAAATGCGTAAGCTAGAAGAAGCTGCAGAAGAAGCAGGTAAAGAATCCTTCAACTTCGCGTTCGCTATGGACTCCCTCGAAGAAGAGAGAGAAAGAGGAGTTACAATCGACCTGGCACATCAGAAATTCGATACAGACACATACAATTTCACAATCATCGATGCTCCAGGACACCGTGACTTCATTAAGAACATGATCACAGGAGCTTCCCAGGCAGACGCAGCAGTTCTAGTAGTTGCAGCTGACGACGGAATCCAGCCTCAGACAAAAGAACACGCTTACCTCGCAAAGACACTTGGAATCGACCAATTAGTCGTTGCAGTCAACAAGATGGATCTTGAAGACTACAATGAGGATTCATTCAACGAGATAAGCCAGGAAGTATCCGACCTAATCGCAGGAGTAGGATACCAGCCTGACGACATTGACTTCGTACCAATCTCCAGCTTCCACGGCGTAAACGTAGTGGAAACAGAAGGAGAAATGGACTGGTACGACGGACCAACACTATCCGAAGCACTAGACGACTTCGAAGAACCTGAAAAGGCAATCGACCTACCAATGAGAGTTCCAATTCAGGACGTTTACTCAATTTCCGGAATTGGAGCAGTAACAGTCGGAAGAGTCGAAACAGGAGAAATCAACCCTGGCGACGACGTCACATTCCAGCCAGCAGGAGTAGGTGGAGAAGTTAAGACCATCGAAATGCACCACGAAGAAGTAGACTCAGCAGAACCAGGAGACAACATCGGATGGAACACAAGAGGAGTCGGAAATGACGACGTCAAGAAAGGAGACGTAGCAGGGCCAGCAGACAACCCTCCAACAGTCGCAGAGACTTTCGAGGCACAAGTAATCGTCCTCAACCACCCTAACGTCATCTCCGAAGGATACACACCAGTATTCCACGTCAACACAGCACAGGTAAGCTGTACTTTCGAGGAGCTTCATTCAACAATGAACCCTCAGACAGGAGAGACACTGGAAGAAGACCCAGACTACATCAAGCAGGGTCAGGCAGCAAAGGTCACAATCAGACCTCAGCAGCCGCTCGTTATCGAGGAGAACGACGACATCCCACAGATGGCACGATTCGCTATCAGAGACATGGGACAGACAGTCGGAGCCGGACAGGCACTCGAAGTAAACGAGAAATAAAACAACTAAAGGCCTGATTTAGGCCTCACATATTTTCATTTCATTTTATTCTGAATACAGGTGGTTAAAGCATGAACTTGAAACATGAATTATATCTAGCAGCATACAATGCCAACCCCTTTAGCAGAGGGAAAATCAAAGAGAAGGGAAATCAATACATTTGGACAGACGGCCCAAATGAAGCTTATAACAGACAAGAACTAGAAAGACTTGGGATCTCCAATAGAACTTCAAGAATTCTCGAAGAATTAAACGATTCCGAAGATTCTCTTGCAACCATTACAGATTCTCACCTAGAAAATAGATATGCTGGAAGCGACTAAAGGCCTTTATAAGAATTAAGTTTAGAGTTATTTAGTATGCAGAAGGCACGTGTAAAGCTTAGAAGTACCAGTCAGGAAAAAGTAGACGATCTATCAGACGAGATACTAGAGATAGGAGAAGAGTACAATGCAGATGTTTCAGGGCCAGTACCTCTTCCAACAAAGAACATGAAGATCACGACAAGAAAAGCACCTGATGGAGAAGGAAGCTCAACGATCGAAAGATTCGAGATGCATGTGCACAAGAGACTTATCGACATCGAAGACTCAGAGAGAGCACTTCGACAGGTCATGAGAGTACATGTACCAGAAGGCCTGGATATCGAAATCGAATTAATGGAATAAAAGGTATGATTTTCCCGTTCTAATTTAAAGTTTCCAAATTTCAATAATTTCTAAGAGAGATCGTTCAAGTCATTCATAGAATGGCTTTTGATGATCAAACTTTCAGAAGTTTGATGCCGGAGTGACTGAGTGGCTAAAGGTGCCGGTCTTGAAAACCGGTGACCCTTACGGGTCTCCTGGGTTCAAATCCCAGCTCCGGCGAATCTTATTTCTAGGTCTAATTTACTTCAGAAATAAGTATCTCTCTTTTGACATGATATTCTTCCCTGTAAAGTTCAGAGAAATATTTGGTGACTGAGAAAAGAACTAGAAGTACTGAAACCCCGATATATGATGCTATTTGTGCAATATACTCGACCTGTTCGATACCAAATGTTGTGGCTACAGATGTAATTATTCCTGCATACAGAAGGACTTTGACAATATTGTGAAGCATCTTGTTAGTTCTATATTTTGCTAGAACTATCTCATATTTCGACAGAAGCTCCTCATCGTAATCTTTATTTTCCACGTACTGCCTCAGATCCTGATCTGCTCTCCCAAGCGGCGTCAATCTGAAGATGCTATCAAATATTACTTTCACAAATGAAAATTATCATGGATAAATTAAAAGAACATCTTCCTACAATACAATTATATGGAAATTGAGGTAAATGAGCGACTGCTTCTAGGCCTGATATCTGTACTGGGTTTAGGCCTTGTCGCGGCTTCGGCTGCAACAGTAATGTTAATCCAGGATATGGACAGTCTTGAGTCACAAATTGAAAATATTGGGAATCAAGAGAGAGTTATCTACGTAAATAATACTGATAGAGGATTTGAATCTATATACAACCAATCCGGAGACTCTGTAGTATACATCCAAAATGGAGATTCACAAGGGTCAGGTTTCGTATACAACGAGACCGGCTATATCGTTACTAATGAGCATGTAGTGGGAGATAAAGAAGAATTACAAGTTACTTTTACTGATGGCGAAACACTCAATGCTGATGTAGTTGGGAAAGATGTCTACACAGATCTAGCGGTTTTAGAAGTTGATAGAGAAGATTTGACACCTCTAGAGTTTGCAGACTCCGAAGAGGTAAATGTTGGACAGACCGCAATCGCGATCGGTAATCCTTTCGGACTAGAAAGTTCAATGACCCAGGGAATAATCTCACAGAAAGGTAGAAGCATTACAATAGAAGGAGGATTCTCAATCAGAAACGTGTTACAGACAGATGCCTCAATCAACCCAGGTAACAGTGGAGGACCATTAATGAACAGAGAAGGAGAAGTAGTAGGGGTAAATACAGCTATTGAAACAAATACAGGGACTTTCTCGGGAGTAGGATTTGCAATACCCTCCAATACAGTACAGAGAGTTGTCCCAAATATAATCACACAGGGAGAGTACAAACACCCATGGATTGGAGTCAGAGGTCAGGATGTAAGACCTGAAATAGCCGATGAAATGGATTTAAACCAGAGTAGCGGATTCCTTGTTCTTGAAGTGGTTGAAGACAGTCCTGCAGATGAAGCAGGCCTGCTACCAAGTACTGAAGAAGTAGAGATAGAAGGAACCCCAGCATTAGTTGGCGGAGATGTAATAGTTGGAATAGACGAATACGAGGTCAGAGGAATCGAAGACGTCCTAGAGCATCTTGCGTTAAGAACAGATGTAGGCGATACAGTAACACTGGAAGTAATCAGAGATGGCCAGAGAGAAGAAGTTGAATTGACTCTAGGTCCAAGGCCTCAAAGCTAACGAGGATTGTATCTTAGAATTGCTGCAAGGCCTCCTAGGCTTTCCAGTCTTTCGCCGGCTTCATGGTCTGGATGAACTTTTTTGACATATCCACCAGTCTGCTCGACTTTTTCTATTAATTCCTGATTCTCTCGGTAAATTTTTGGCGTCACGAGAAGAGTCTCTACAGCACCTTGTTCTACTAAATCTCTGACTGGTTCACCGTAACTAACTTTCTCATCCTTCTCCATGTTTTCAAAAAGGCCTTCCATTAACTCTGTTTCCTCATCAATCCTGGACTTCTGGACCACATCTTTCAGTGCTCCTCTCTTTATTGACTCATTGAGGCCTGTTTTTCCAGTCACAGATGTGTCTTTCACGAAGACATTTTCTTTGTCACCGAGCGCATTGTAAAGCTTGTTTTTGAAGAATCCAGGGCCTGCGACAATCACCGCATCGTATTCATCCTGAGTTCTCTCTATCGCTGTTTTGACATCTCCAATAAAGTCCGGTGAGGCCTGATCACTGTACATCTTACCCGGAATATTATCTGACAAATTTGAGATATCTTTGATACCTGACTCTCTAACCTCGTAAAAGGAGGCCTCTCCCTCTTCAGTTATACAAAATAATACATTGTAGCTCCGAGTCTCTTCAGCTTTTTCCAAAGTTTTCCAGTCGTTTTCGGAAAAGTCTTTCCATAATTGGATTTCATCGTCTTCTTCTACATTGAAAGTATGGAATCCTAGCTCGACTCCTTCAGCGCCTTGAGTAATCTCTCCAGTGATTCTTAACCTGTCTTCCTGATATTCAGTCTTCTCGACACGAATCTTTAGGGTAACCGTTTTCTTCTCTCTTCCGTCCAGTTTGGTTCGATGAGTCTTTTTCTTTACTTCATCTCCTTTCCCTATTACCTGACTTAGATACCATAGGTCATCACGGTTCTCTATCCGGATCCTGACATATCCTTCTCCTCTGGATTTTTCTAAAAGCTTCATAAAAGATGAAAAAGAGTCGTACAAATAAAAACCTCCATCTCTAAACATCTAACAATGTCAAACGCATTTGTCGCAGTACTTGCAGTAGGCCTTACAGTATTTGGATTAGCTTTTATCGCGACCGAAGTCGGTCCAGGTTTACAGGAAGATACTGATGAGATGACTTTCTTCGATAAAGATATTGGACAGGTGGGAGAAACTCAGACAGATACAAGATCTATAGAACTGGGAAGCTTTACCGTAGGAGAAGGTCGTGGGGATGTCCAAGCCTACAGACGCGACAGCGCTGAAGTCTCTCAAGGCCGCATCGGGTCCGACCCAATAACCTTCCAGTATGAGGCATCCCAACCTAGAGAAGGATCAGTAAGCTTCCGGGTAATAGGAAGAGAAGGTAACGGAAATATCTATATTGAGGTAAATGGAGAAAGAATATTTGAAGAGCCAATGACCTCAGACTTCACAGGAACAGGCTCAGAGTTCACAGTTCCTCAAAGAACACTTGAACAAGGAACAAACAACTTTGAGATTGGCGCAACAAGAGGCTCACTCTTCTCACCAACAACTTATAGCCTAGAGAATATTCAGGCAGAAGTGAATGACAGAGACTTCCACGATCGCGTGGAGACATTCAGGATGTTTGAAAACGAATTCGAAAACCTGTATGATACAAAATTAAGCTTCAAAATCCCTCCACAATCCACTCAAGCAGACGCACCGTTACAGATACGCGTAAACAATAATACAGTCAGAGAAGATACATTAGCAAGAGGAGAATACGAAGTCGAATTAACGCCAGAAAACTCTGACTTGAGTCCTGGAAGAAATACTATCAGGTTCCTTACATTTGATCAGGCCTTCTATGAGATAGAGAACTCTATACTAGACGTTCAGTACAGCGTAACGACTTCAAGCGATGCAGTCACAGAAGAAATTACTCTTTCAGACTCAGAGTTAAGGTTTGCTGACCGTGAAGAAACCCAAGAAGAGTTGAGATTTACGTACACTAATCTAAATAACCCTAACAATCTGCAGATTGATTTAAACAACGAAACCTATAATCTGGAGCCTGAAAACGGGCCTAACACTGTAGAACTTGAGGAAGATGTTCTAACTGAAGACAATATTCTGAGTATGAGTAGCGATGGATCTTTCAGGATGGAAAACCTCCAGTTAGCGAGCTCAGTGAATAATTAATGTTTTTATTCAAATGGATTAAGGAATACTTTGCAATTTTCTTTCTAGGCCTCATCTTCATATGGATGGCCACATTTACGATGATATCTCCATCAGGACTTATGGGATTCCTTTTCTGGATAGGCGCATCGCTATTTGCTTCCCTTATGTGGAACGCGTTATGCGGACTACTAATAGGCCCGCTTTATATCATTGTTTTAAGGCCTGCGCTAGTTATAGCTGTAAAAGTTCCGTTAATCATTCTCAGGATTTTACTGCATATTTTCGTAGCCACTCCATTGAAATTCATGGGACAGTCTAGTTCCTGGCTCTGGAACGGATTTGAAGGCTCAATAGGAAATATGGTGGCTCGAGATGAAGAAAGCGGAAGAAGAAAACCTAAATTAAGATATATGGCAGTTTTCCTATTCTTCCTGGCAGGCCTGACTTATATCGTAGGAGTTGACATTGAAACTTTCACTGCTATGATGCGTGATGCAACAATTTTAGCCATCCCGCTAATTTTTGTACCTCTAATTTTGACAATGATAGTCAGCGGGATAGGCGTCAAATTAAGCGGTCGTTCATTGGGCGAGACTGCGGAAGAATCCTATGATGATCGAATGAATACTGTTGATCAGGCAAGTGAAGTGGCTGAAAGCGCTGTCGGAATCTACAAAGACTTAGACCATATCAACGAACATAAGAAAGCTATAGAGAAAAATGGCAGCGTTAAAGAAGGTATTAAAGATACAGTAGGTAACAATGGAGTAAGTCAAAGAGCTGCAAGAGCCGGCTCCAAAGCTGATTCAGTAGTAGCTAACAATAGATGGCTTACAAGAATTGCAGGAAGCCTTGATGAACTTCCTCTAATTGGAGACTGGCTAGCAGGCATGTTAGGTGGTGTGACAGGCGGTTCAGCTATTGCAGTACTCATTGTAGTACTCATTATACTGATTGTAGTATGGCTCTTCGTCGCATTGATATTCATAATATTGTTCGGTGGAATCATGTATGCCACAGTCTTCCCATTCCTTGAGTCCACATTTGGAGTAGCATCAGGATATGGCGCAGATATAGGAGGAGTATTAAGCACAGGCCCTGATGCAAGCCTAGGAGGCCCCTCACCAGAGTTCAACAGTTTGAAACTTGCAGGAGCACGGGTAAGCTGTATGCTTGAAGGACCTGCATGCATGAGAGAATGGAGAAACAATAATACACAAAGGCCGGGATCAGAATCTGTAGGCACAGAATTCGGATTGGAGATAGAAGAATTCAGTGTAAACTCAGGCCTCACTTTGGATATCTCTACACGTAATCAAGATGATACTATACCGATTCAGTTTGATGTCTACAACCCGATTCAAGGCCTTAGAGGGATAGAAGCTAGAAATGTTCAATACAGAGTCTCAGTCGATGGAGGACCTACAACAAGCTGTAAGAGCGATTGGAAGGATCTAGGAGGCCAGTTTGTAGGAGATAAAGACAATGCGATCGCACCCGGAGGATTTGCAAGGCCTGGCGGAGAATTAGAAAACCTAACTTTGAAGAACTGTGGAGCCTTACAGCCGGGTTACAGCCAAGACATGTCTGCGGAACTTCAGATAAAGTATGATTACTCTTCACAGTCTACCTTACAATTCCAGGCGATGGAACAGAGCTACATGATTGATGAAGGTATGAGGCCTGAACCTACTAAATCTGAGACTGCTGATACTCCTGTAAAGACCTATGTAAATGTGCAGTCTCCTGTTACATTCAGGAATCCTGAGGATGGAAATGGCCGAGCGCCTATAGAGTTCCCAGTCTGGGTAGGATTCGAGACAAACAGATTTGACTTAGAATACCAAGTCCATCCAGACGATTTGAAGATCTACAGTTCTAGTCTATTAACTGATGTAGATAGAACGGAACCAAGCGATTTCGATGTAGATCTAAATGAAGAAAACAATGAATTCAGTAGCACATGCTCAGACTTAGAACATCAATCCGGCACAGAATATGCTTTATCAGATGATTACAAAGGAAATATTAATCAGTCACAAACTGAGGATGGCAACTGGTACACTCGAGGCCTAGGCCCAACATTAGCTCAGTGTTCTATGGTTCTAGCTCCTGATACAATCAATTCAATAAGTGAGACAGGAGAATCAATGAGCATCAGAATCGACGGCAACTACACTGTAAGGCTTTCAAGCAGCTCAAAAGACTTTGAAGTAATAAATAATAGATGCGGAACAGAGTACAACTGTCCATTCATTGTTACAAAAGAAGAAAGTGATGCTGAGGAAGGTCAAATCTCTGCAGAATGTTCAACAGAAACTAGTGTAGATTCTACAGATGGATGCACAGTTTTAGAGAACACTAATGCATGGGCTAGTAGGCCTTCACCAGTCAATGATAATAACCAGTTAAGCAACACTATAGAGAACCGTGAGACTGCCTACAATCTGACAAATCTAGTGACAAATAGACTTTCAAGAAATGAACCTAGCGGAGAAAATATTGACTTTTCAGGATATGAAGAAAGAGGAGGAGAATTTTACTCTCCAGAAGCTGCAGTAGGCCTAGAGCCAAGAAATGTTGAAGAAGTGAACCAGTCAGACCTTGGTTATGCTATAACCGCAACAGAGACTAATAACCATCAAACCGAGATACAGGTGCTGGAAGAGTACTACTTGTGCCAGGATAATAAAAATAAAGCAGAAGACTTCGTATCGGAACAGACCGGATCAGATAACATTGTCTATTACAAGGTGCCGGTTATAGACTGTGATCAGAGCTTGCTAGATATCTATGAGTCTCAGGCTAGCAGCAATTTGCAGTGTGCTATAGATACTGTTGACCCTACCGAAAATGTATTCACAGAGGTAAGAAAAGGCGCGGATTCGTTATGGGATGCCTTCACCCCAGATAGCTGCAGTCTAGACCCTCTAAGAGGAAGTATTGAGAAGTGTGAAGGAGAAACATACAAAGTATTCGATCCACAATCAGATGCACAGACATGCTTCAGCTAAAATAAACTAAAGCATTACTTACCGTGAGGTAAAGGCCTACTACATAAATTATCTTAAGCAACAGCTTTGACTCTTTTTCAGGAAGCTTTAGATAGCTGTAAATTATTACAGGCAAAATTACCGCTTTCACGCCAAAAATAGAGATAGACCCAAAATTATCTATAATCAAGTCAATTAATGGATTTACTTCTCTAAGGCCTTTTCTTATTCCTATATAGGTTGTAAATGCATCACCCACATGGGTTAAAGTAGCAAGGAGCATTAACGAAAATCTTTCAGAGTAAGATGAAAGAACTAGGTTTGCGATAATGGCGCTAACCCCTGCCATAATTATTAGGCTTGCCGGCGTTCCAGATTCCAGAGTTAGAAATGATATAAGAGATATTAGTAGTAGACCCGGACGGGGATAAAAATGCAATACAGAGAGAAAAATTAGGGAGACTAAAGCTGCAAAAATCCCCGACATATAACCTGATAACTGGAAGAAGGCCTGTAATACTGAAGCAGACAGAACAGCAACTGTTATCTCCGGGAATGAAAATGAGTTCAGGAAAGACACCATTTGGTTTTCTGGAATCTTTTTATTCAAGGCCTCCATAATATAGAATAATGCGTAATGGATATATTTTAGCTTTAGTGGGTCTAGTAATTTTAACCTCTGGATGTATGGATGGAGGAGAGGAAACCGAGTCAGAAGGAACTCAAGCGATTGGAGTGAATGAATTGAGTGTAACGCCTCAGACAATCTATGCAGATTCCAGCACTACAGCCATACTTCATATCGAGAATACAGGCCTGCTTGACGCAAATCTTACTATTGACAGCGAATGGAGTCAGGACGATACTCATCCGAATTACGGGGATAGATTATTGACCAATAGGTGCAGAGATATTTTTGAGGTAGATGAGTTTTCTGCTAGAGGGCCTGGAGACCAAAGTAAGGATAGATATAATCTTCCTTCAGGTACAGAGGCAAGGTTTAGCTGGAGTCTCAGCACGAGAAACGCTAATGTCCCTATTCAAGGCCTTGATTGTAACATGAGGTTTGAGGTTCCGTTCGATTACAGTGTATCTGCTTATCGACAGCTTCAGTTTTTGGAAAGCCGAGAAGTTCAGGGCGTATCAGAGTTAGATTCGAGGTCTTCGAGAGGGCCTATGGCGATAAACATTGAGACAATCGGATCGACTTCAGAACAAGGTTCTTCAACCTTTGTAGAAGGAGATAATGCAGAAGTAATAATTAGACTGCGAAATCAGGTAGAGGAAGGATCAAGTTACACAGGATTTATACAGGCAGAAGTACCGGAAATTGAGGCCTCAGGCGTTGAGTTTGAGGAAGAATGTGAAGGCGCTCAGGGAGATACCATTACTATGTATGAAGGAGAGTCTCAGCCTATTAGATGCAGTATAAGCGATGAAGTATTTGAAGACCTAAATGGTTCTGCAAGAGGAGAAGTAAGAGTATCAGCTGACTATACCTATGTGAAAGATCTTGGATCAAAAAATGTGGAGGTAGAGTACCGTGGAAACTAAAATACTGTTACTTATCGGAATAATCGTCATAACTTCAGGATGTCTCGACCAAATAAACAACGGGAACAATAACAATCAAGAATTACCGAACAGAGGCCTTGTAATCGAGGATTTTACAGTTACAGACCAGGAATTAAGGCCTGAGCAGCAGGCAGTAGTTAGAGCAGACTTCAAAAATTATCACGAGGAAATTGATGTACAGAATATTGAACTCCAGCCAGGGACTCGTTTGGATGTAAGTAGTGAGGGCTGTAGTCCCGAGCCAAGTGAGCTTGAAGGAGCAGGTAACGGTATTGCACCTACTATGTCATGCACCTGGACAGTTGAAGCCCCCCAAGAGGGAGACGCTGATGTTTATCAAGGAGGAGTCTCAGAGAGCTTACAGTTAAGAGCAGAGTACGAGGCCTCGATGGAGAATCAAGAGCCGATGAAATTAGATTTTAGCCCTGCGACCGATATTGAATCGACAAGCATAGTTTCTCAGTCATCCTCCAATGGAGAAATCTCACTAAGTTTAACTGCAGACAATCCTATCGCGATGAACGCAGGTACAGGTCTTGAAGTAGTAGCAGACAATGACGGGCCTGGAAGATTACCTGAAGGCTTCAGTTTCGAGTTTGAGCCTGAGAGATTGTTTGATGACTGTGAATCCGGCAGAACCGAGGAAGGATTGCAGAATGATCGAGTAAACTTTGTTTGCACGCTTAGCTCTTCTAATCAGGGCGTACAGAATGTTTTCGTTTCCACAGATTATAAATACATCAAATCACCAGTTATAGACATAACAATTGTGGATCGCTAATGGAAAAAAATACTAAACTTTTGATGGTACTTGTAAGCGCAGTTTTAATCACTTCAGGATGTATGGAAGGAGGTGAAAGCGAGGCCTCTACAGAGGCAGTCTCAATCAGTGACTTCAGTATTACCCCTAATCCCTCGCCAGGAGGTCAGCAAGCCACCCTCCAGATGCAGGTAGAGAATGCCGGAGATGCCGTAGCTACCGATGTAAGAGCTAATCTATTTGGACCTACTATAGGCGATGGCACAAGAACTTGGTCAGCGCTAGAAGGCACAAAGATGGAGTTCAATGATCTTCAACCAGCTACAGATAACCAGCCAGCAATACCTCAGCAGGCCTCTCTTACAATGGAGACGCCTGAACTAGAGCAAGGAAGAGATTTACCTTATGATTTTAATTCTCAGATATTTTACGGTTATGAGACTACAGCGTCTACATCTTTACAGGTCATGAGTCAGGAAAGATACCAGGAAACAGGCGCATCTCAAGAACAGACTTCTGTCAGCAACAGCAATGGTCCTATCCAGCTTAGTGTACAGGGTACAACACCAATAGTTTTCCAGCCTGATACGGGAGGAGAGAGAACAAGCGATTTATGTATAACAGTGACAAACAGTGGAAGCGGATTACCTTTCAATCCGGGAGCACTTCCTACTGAAGACAGTTCCGATATTGATGACGATGATGAGAATAATGTCGAACTGGAAATTGAAAATGTAGGAAACATTGTATTTACCGCTGAAGAAGATGGAGAAGTAGAAACGGAAGATGGAGTAGCAACTAGTGTAGATATTATAGGAAATGAAGGTTTTCACTGCTTCACAATGACAGCAGCAGGCCTAGGGGACATCACAACTTTAGAACAGACTGCAAACATTGAGATAGATGCAGATTATGGGTACAGAGAAGAGACAGCAACTTCAGTAACTGTAGAAGGGCGCGGAACATCTTCATCAGGCAGCTCAGACACAGGTTCAAGCTCTTCAGATGATTCTGAAGACAATGAAGGTCCCGGTGCGCCGCCAACTCCAGGAGAGTGATTATTAATGAAAAAGATAGCCATTTTCTTTTCCTTAATTATTTTTACAGTTTCTTCTTCAGCAATTATGCTGGATCAGGGTTGGAATACTATATCAGTTAATTCAGAGTTTGATATCTCAGATGCAATAGAGAAAAATAATAACTGTGAGTTTGAGAGATATCAAGGAGAGTACATCTGGAAATATGATAATAGACAGGACGATTGGACTCATCCAGATACACTGCAGCCTGAAGACGGATTCTATCTATATACCGACAATAACTGTGAACTGGAAGTTGACCAGAGTACCGAAAACAATATTGACAATTTAGAAATGGATTCAGGATGGAACATGATAGGCGCTTCACACGACCAACTTTCGAGAGTTCAATCAAGCTGCGATATTAACCCTCATTTAAACAATGGAGACTTCAGTTTTCTCCTCAACGGAGAATGGTACCATCCTCTAATATCGGCATCGGAGATGGAAAACAGAGGTTACTGGCTGAATCTTAATGAAGGGGACTGCCAAGTTAACTTTGATGAAGAGCTCGATGAACCTGAAGAAGAACCTATTGAAGACAGCTACCTTGAGTTCAATGATGCAGAAATAGTATCGGAAACAGTTTCAGCAGATGGTGAAAACCTAGATGTGGATTTCAGCTTTGACAGAGATTCAGCCACTGAAAACGATGTTGAGGCTAAAGTAGGTCTTCACATAGATGAGAGTAGTTCTCCGGTGAAGACTTTTGAGTTATCTGATAAGAGAGATCAGACAGTTTCAGCTAACTGGAAAAATATATGGGAAGAAGTTGGAGAAAGCAGTGGAGATTCTTCTGCCCAGCTTGTTCTTCAAAAGAAGACTGAAGGTGAGTTTAGGTGGAACAGAGATAGTATAGATGTTGGAGAGTTTACAGTTGAGAGATGTAGCAGTTTCAATCCAGAGACCAGTAATAACTGGGAGCTGACCTATGAGCCAGATAATGAGGAAAGGTGCCTAGATAAGGTGAAAGCAGGAGAAAGCTCCGATGGAAGCCAAGGACTATTGATAAGATCCAACCAGGGCGGAGTAGCAGGATCAGTTGAACTTAGAAAAGTATATCGTGATACTGAGGGAACTGAGAGACTGACAATTGATCTTACCAAGCTAAAAGATTCAAGCCAGATAAGAACTTCGAATATCGAGATCAGACATTTCAAAGGTGGAGAAGGAGACGGGTGGAATACGGTTCTAGAAGACGAGGTATATAATCTGGACCCACAGTCAGTTAAACTGGACTTCAGTAAGGCCTTGAGCGGAACTCATCCATATAATATCGTGGAAGTCACTGTTGAGAATAATAGATATAGTTCCAGTATGGATCCCCTGGAGATAGAAGGAGATCTACAGTTTGAGAGGTATCCTGAAGATGGGTCAGGGACATGTCAGCCAGGTCAGACTTGGTGTGGAGATGGAAGCGGCGGAGGAACTTGTATTGATGATGAAAGTTACAGTCCAGGCCTCTGCTACTAAATTGAAAAGAAATGAGAAAAATAAGAAGGAAGAAATGAGGTTACCATTCTCTTACGAGAATGACTGCAGTGATTACGAGGCCTGCGAGGATTGCTGCTATTCCTCTTGAAATGTTGTCTGCTTCGGTTATTGCCTGATATAGGCCTGAAGCGCTGCTTGAGAATCTTCCTACGAAGCGGCCTTCATTGCTTCTGATGGCTTCTTCTACTTCTTCGTTTATCACTAGGTCGACTTTCTGTGTTGCTCTGACTTCGTTTCCTTCTGCTACTGCTGTGATTTCTACTTCTCCTTTCTTCTCGAAAGGTACTCCTGCATACATGTAAACTGTCTCTGTCTGTCCAGGACCTACTGTGACTTCTTCAGGCCTAATAGATATCCATTCAGGGCCTTGGTGTGTTAGTCTGTAAGTGTTCTCTCTTGTTCCAGGGTTTTCCACGTTGATCTCGTATATGGTGGACATGTTTTCTCCTGCTGAAGCAATTTCAGGCACAACATCTAGACCTATATCCCAGCAGTTTTCGACTGTTAAAGTTGTCTCATCCGAGTTTGTTGGCTCGTCAAATGTTGTAGCCTGAGATTCTAGATTTACTGTGTGTTCTCCGTCATCCATTCCTGAACTATTCACTGTTAGGCCGACTTCCTCCGAATCTCCAGCATCTAAAGTTAGCTGGTCTTCTTCTAAGGCTCCTATGTTGCTTGAGAGATTGTATGTCTCTTCTGCTTCTCCATCATTCTCTATCTCTGCTTCGTACTCTGCAGATTCATCTCTGCAAACTGTTGTAGACTCATCAAATGTAACGTCGGAACTCATTCCATTATATGAATTGACTGATACAGTCTGTGAGGATTCAGAGTTTCCTTCTGCATTTACTGTTATATCCTGTTCTCCGACATCCTCTGGTGTGAAGCTAAGAGTGGCAGTCTCTGTGGAGTCTGCATCTACATCTAGAACAGTCTCTGATAATTCTCCTCTGTCTGTGGTTAATGCAAATTCATCGTCTCTGGTTCCATCATTTCTTACTGTCACATCGAACTGTGACTCGGTAAATGCTGCTGCATCCTGTGTTTCTGGACTGATAGATACCTCAGAGTCGAAACAGTTTTCTGAATTGAATTGCACATTCATTGTTTCTGTTGCATAGCTAGTTGTAGACGATGCTTTGACGTTGAAGTTTTCCTCGGCGACTTCTTCGGAAGAGGCAGTTAATACTACTGTAGTAGATTCTCCCTGATCAAGGTTTACTCTATCCCTATCCAGTTCTCCATATTCAGTTGTCAATGCGAATTCCTCCTGCTGGAGTCCTTCATTAGTGACATCTATCTCATAGTTTGCGGTTTCTCCTCTACATACAACTGCCGAGTCAGAACCTGATACAGATACTTCGTGGTCCTTAATTACGTTTACACGGCCCGAAGTTGAGTAAGTTTGTCCATCTGCACTAGAATCTGCGTCAATCCTGAAACTGTAGGTTCCTGCGTCTCTATCAACTCTAGGATTGAACCATACATTGAATGTCTCGGTCTCCCCTGATTCAAGCTCGATCTGAGTCGGAGCTACAGAAATTTCTCCAGGATAATTGTGCTGGATCTCATAGGTATCCTTTACAGGCCCGACATTCTGGATGTCGACCTCGTAAGATGTGAAGGAGTTAATCTCAGTGCTTGATTCCTCCGGGAAAATTGTTAATTCTGCTTGGCTCGCCGTTGCGAGGCCTAATAGTATAGTTGTTGTTATTAGTAAAGTTGCAAGTTTGGAAACCTTCATTGTTTGGTGTGTCACCTATACATGATTACACCGACAAAATTTTAAATAAAGGCAGGGTAGAATTAGTTACTCTTAAGTAAAATAAAGAAAAAGAAAGGCCTATCTGTAACGAAGCCACATCATGAAACGGTCCAGACGAGAAGGTTCTCGATCAGTTCCCCCTGAACTTAGATCGATATCCTCGGTGTAAACCGTTCCGTCTTCAGACTCGACTCTCAGAGTTCCTGTAAACTCGCCTTCTTCCTTTGGAGTGAAGTAGAGGTACTCTGTCTTTCTCTCACCACTATCCAAATGAACCTGTTTCCTACTCTGAGCCGTCCAGCTATCTGGAAGGCCTTCCAGGCTGATTTCATAATTCCTGAACTCTCTCTGATTGTTATAGAGCTGGACTCTAACCATCCCGCTTCCAGATCTGACAGATGCTATCTGGTCAGGGAAGTTTCTGACCTCTGAATCCATCTCCATAACTTCAACTGAGGTAGACTTGGTAGATGACTGTCCTCTAGCGTAACCAACTACTTCATAGTCATAGTTGCCAGGCTTGGTTCTTCTATCGAAGCATACTTCTCCACGACCATACTTTGAATCAACCTCTTCGCCATCTTCCTTAAGCACGACCAATGGACCTGAACTCTGTGACTCTACCTCTGCACATACCTCATATGTGTCACCCTCAAATACACGATCAGGGCTTGAAGAAGCGCTTACTACAGATACTGTCGGCAGCACATCTACCCTAGTATTTGCCTCCATCCCTGAAGCCTCAGCCGTCAAAGTCTGCTCACCAATACTACTTGGTTCCACATATAGTTCGTAGTATCCACTTGGATCTGTAGTCGCAGATCCCAGACTTCTATAACTATTACTTGAACCTATATTGACCTGAGTTCCTCTATCAACATCATCAACATAACCCGAGACTCTGACAGATTCTCCTACTCTAATCTGTGTAGGCCTAGCGCTTACTGAGATATCAGAGTCATCTTGATCTCCACAGTCTCTGACCTGGACGGTTTTTTCCCTTGAGCCGTCTCCAGTTGTGAAGCTGACTCTCTCATTCCCTGAACCTTCGACATTGATGAACTCTATTGTTCTTGTAAAGCTTTCATCATCATCCAAGCTATAGCTTCTATCGATTTCATTCTCTAAGCCTGACGCCGACAAAGTAAATGTTCTATCTCTATCACCAGTATTCTCTATATCAAGTCTTGCGGTTACATCCTCGCCTCTGCAGACTGAGTTAGGCATCCTGATATCCTGAATCCTTATCTCTCCTTGTCCAATATCTCTATCTCTCGAATCCAGTTCTACCTCAATATTTCTATCTCTGTCAAGAGTAACAGTTCTGCTCTCTGATCTGTAATCATCAGCAGACACAAAGACTGAGTAAACCGATTCCTCTAAATTGAAGCCTGCTTCTCCATCACTATCAGTAGTTCTAGTTCTCCCATCTACCGATACTCTCGCATCCTCTATCTCATCATCTGTCTCAGAATCCACAACGTCTACATCAAGATTATAGAACTCTGGATCGGCTTCTTCCGACCTGACATGGACTACTCGAGTCCTGTCATCAGTCCTACCTTGAGAGTCCTCTACCTCAAGATTGACTCTGTAAAAACCAGAGTCATCAAATTCATGAGTTACAGTTCTACCTGAAGCCGTCGAACCATCGTCAAACTCCCAGTCATAGCTCTCAATATCTCCGCTCGACAGGCCTCCATTGAACTGCACGGTCTGATCTTCTAAAGGCCTTTCAGGACTGAAGCTGAAGTCTGCCTCAACCCCATCAACTTCGCTCAATGTCAATGAGATAGTTCTATCTCTATCAAGTTCTACATTATTTCTTACTCTGGTGCTGTAACCTGGTTTGGAAGCAACTACATCATAGCTTCCTTCTTCCAAGTTCTCGATTGTTGCTACACCGTTTGATCTTGTGAATGCTGTCTCGCCCCCCACATTTACTTCTGCATTCTCTAAAGACGAGCCTGAACTGCTTAGAACAACAACATCTAGGTCAAATTCCTCTTCCGTATCCTCAGGCTCATCTTCCTCCTCCAGACATAAATTCTGAGGAGCGCTTCTGCTATCTGCAAGGTCTCCGCCAGACCTCAGTCTAGCGCTGAGACTGTAACACTCGCCAGCTTCCAGGCCTTCAGACAACAACTGATTATAAGATCTATCGCGTTCCAAATCTCTCTGACTATCTCCAGGCACCGTTCTACTATCGGAACCGATCCTGTTTCCTCCGGCTCTCCAGTCAACCTGTACTGACGCAGAGCTACCGCCCTCATTTTCTACAGTAGATCTGAGCTCGGTTGATTCGCCCGGCCCTACACTATATCTTGAGGTAGAGACCGATTTGAACTCAACATCTGCATCTTCAACAGATTCATCAGATTCTCTTACATTGATGTATGTAAAGTCTTCGTCATTTTCGGTTTCGACATCCGCCCTTCTATATCCAGAATCTCCGTCTTCAGTCTGCCATTTGAGCGTGCCGGTTTCGGACTCATCCGAATCAAGAGATACCCAGTCTCTGTCTCTTCTTTCCCCTCTAACATATAGTTCAACATACTGCGAGTCTTTACCCCCTCTATTCTCCACTTCGTAGTCAACTAAAGCAGTCTCCTCTTCATCTACAGGACTATTCGAATCGATATTTGTTATTCTGAATTCGGAGTCTTCTTCAGGCTCTTCTGGTTCATCCTCATCTTTCAGTACTTCAACTATTTCAGTCGCGTCATCGTTTTCAGATTGGACTTTGATGCTTCTATATCCAGAGTCCCCATCTTCTGTATCCCATTCTAATTTTCCAGATTCAGATTCTCCAGGTTCAAGGTCTATATTAGAGTCTCTGTCCTGTCTCTGACCTCTAGCCCTAAGATCAATATCTTGAGAATCCTCTTGATCCCCTGTATTCGTAACAGTATAATCCACATATACAGATTCTCCTTCAGTAACTTTATCATCGAAATCATCTATCTCTACATCAAAGTTAGCAGGATCATTGCTCTGGTCGCTTCCCTTGATATTTACAAATTTTGTCGCTTCATCATTTTCAGAACTTATCTTGATATTCCTATAACCTGAATCTCCTTCTTCAGTATCCCATTCTAATGTGCCGGATTCAGATTCTCCAGGTTCCAAGTATGAAACATATTCTCTATCTCTTCGCTCATTTCTGGCATCCAATTCTACATACTGTGAATCTCTCTTGTCGCCAGTATTTGTGACAGTGAAATCTACTTCCAAAGTTTCTCCTTCAGTCACTGATTCA
Organism: Candidatus Nanohaloarchaea archaeon; assembly: GCA_046497485.1. Lineage (GTDB taxonomy): Archaea > Nanohalarchaeota > Nanosalinia > Nanosalinales > Nanosalinaceae > B1-Br10-U2g21. The sequence goes on from JAWOFP010000045.1 coordinate 49,002, forward strand.
GCCCGATCTATCTCTACATCAAAGTTAGCAGGATCTTCGGGTTCATCTTCTTCTAAAAGCGTTACTGTCTGGCCTGAATTTCTTTCATCACCGCTTACTTCTTCCTCTGCAGATACATCATATTGCTTTCCAATTTCTAGGCCTGACTCTTGGAGCTCAGAGTAGTCTCTGTTCAAGGTAACTGTCCTAGAGTCTCCAGCATCAATATTCACATACTTTGAGCCTACCTTGATATCGTCTGCATACCAGTTGATATCAGAATACCCATCGGCAGATCCTTCATTCTCTATTTCGGCCTCGAAAGTTGTCGATTGGCCTTCCTCTATTTCTTCATCTTTGATTGATACATCGTTAATTACGAAATCAGACTCTGCTTCTTCCACATTAAAGCTTTCTTCACGAGAGATGAGTTTTCCATCCGAGGCCTCTATCTCTGCCACGATTTTATTTGCAGTGGCTCCTTCAACCGGTTCAAACTCTCCTTCAGCCGAACATCTTTCTCTCTCAGTTCCCAGCCTCGGATTCCAATAACAATCACTCGACCCTATCTCCTCCTGTTTAAAACCATTTTTATAGTATTCATAGTAGATATCTAGGTTTCTACTCCATAAATTGCCTCTAGAATCATAGGCTTCAGCATTTACTGTATATGTTTCTCCTAGCTTCGCTGGGTCTGGAAGCTCCGAGAAAGTCATACTTGTAACTCGTGATCCTACATCATCTTCTTCAGTAATATCTATAAATTCTGTTCTTGAAGTTTCTAGTCCGTCCTCATCTTCAGCAGTTGCAGTAACAGATCTGTACCCCTCATTATCTATCGAAAAATTCCACTCTCTTTCACAGTATACCGGCTCACCACAGGATTTTTCCTGGATACCTTCGCCCCAGTTAAGACCCATTATCTCTACTTCCTTGTCATCTACTTTAGAGCGAATAGTTACTGTTATTTCCTCCCCCTGTTCGGCCTGCTCAGGCATGTCAAATTCTGTTACCTCTATCTGATCCTGAGCTACCACAGGACTGGCAAATACTGCCAAAACCAGCATCGCAATTATTAGTATTTTATTTTTCATGAGCAATTCTCCCCCGCGTAGTTCTCCAGCGTTCCATCATAATTTTTTGCCTCTGCAAACGGCTCTATAACCTCATTACTGGCCGAATACCATCCTAAAGTATGAGTCTCATCGCTATTCTCAAGCTCAACTTTATATCGGAAAGAGGATCCTACATCTCTTGGGCCACCTGAAGGATCATATACGAACTCGGCTTCTATAACATCCCTTCCTGTCTCTGGATCCAGCAATTCATCTAAAGATTCGTCTATACCTTTCAGCTCTTCATCATCTAGGCAAGATCTAAGGCTCTCTAACTCTTCAGCATCATAAGACTTTCTTACTGGATTATTTGATTCAGGATCTTGTGGTTCCTCATCTTCTTCATCTAAATAAGAAGCTACACCTACTCCTGTGCCTATTGTTCCTGTCAATGCTCCTATCACTGCAGCCGCCGTGGTCTTATTGAATTCTCTTCTATTTACTTCATCTCTTATTGGCATTTCATCTCACCTCTTAGGATCTCCATTTAATAGACCTCCTAGGCCTTCTATAGGTTTAGTACTGAAAACGCTTGGTCTAGTATATTCATCCACTTCTACTCTCGGCAATCCTACTTCACTAAATGGAGCATCATATCCATGTCTTTTAAATAAGGCGTCAATTTCGTCTTCCTGATCTCTAGCTGCATCTTCCTCTCTGTATGTTACGCCTTGACCATAATGTCTTCCTATTTGGCTAAGACCAATATGAAAGTCTTGTTCTGCATATCGTTCCAGTTGTTGAAGCGCTCTATCGTTTGCATCTTCTAATCGATCTATTACTGCCCCATATTCATCATTTTGCTCCAGCATTAATCTCGCCGCTCTATCTGATACTCCATCAAGTCTGTTGGCGAAATCTTCTAGGTCGCTCATATGTTATTACCTGTTAGTAACACTTATATATCTTTTGTTTTAGATTCAAATCCTAATAATTGAATAGAAAGAGAAGAAAAAAGAAAAGAGAATTAACGATTTAGAATGTTATCGGCCGCATCCATATCACTTTCAGCGCGGTCTAATTCATTCTCAATGTAATTAGCGTGAGATTCAGCATTGTCTCTCTTGTTGTCTCTTCTTGCTGATTCTCTAGCTACAGTCTGATCTAAATCGTCTAGGATGTCGTGAGCCTCTTGAAGAGTATCGTCTACATCTTCAACTAGATCTCTATACCTATTAGCAAATTCCTGAATCTGATCATCGTCAATCTTGTCTTCATAGAGCTCTCTCACCTCATCAATTAATTCAGTTGCGTCAATAAGATCGTTCTCGTACGCATCTGCTGCAGCCCTCATTCTACTTGCATAATCTTCTAGGTCATCTGTCATATCATTGTCACCTCCTTGATTTGATTCAGGGTTTTGATTATCCGTAGGTTCGTATACCATGACTCCTGGAGGAAAACTTTCTCCATCATAAGGCCTGCGGTCAACAGGCTCATGATCACTTTCCTTAAATTCGCTAGTACTCATACCTCCTTCAGTCATGTTATCACAAGCAAGTAATAAACCACTATCTTTATATAAATTTTCAAGTTTTTCCTCCTGACCTGTCTCAATATAGAAACCAGCAACCATCTCAACTAGAAGGTCATGTCCGTTTGCTTCCTCACCGTTAAATCTTCTTTCCGCTAGACTCAACTTTCCGCCAGGCCTATTTTCAGAATCATAGGCGATATTGGCGATCCTGCTCCTGCCGTAACGCGGATTTCCGTGCTGCTCAGCCAGAACCCTATCAGCCTCCTCAACCAACCCCTCATCAACTAGAACCTTGTCATCTACCTCAAAAACTGCTAGATGTGCAATCCAGTTAGCCAGACCATCATTACCTTTTCTTTTAGATGGAGCAGGATGAATCTTCTCTAACTCGTCAAGGAAATCATATTCCGAGGCCTCAATTTCAGGATCCCTCACCTGTTCCAAGGCCTCTATAATAATTTCTGCATCTTCTGAGGCATCCTCAATTACTTCATCCCGGCTCATCATTCAGGCCTCTAGTCGGCTCTTCCTTCTGCATATTCAAGGAGGTCCGTAAATTCATCTCCATCATCCCTTGACAGTTCGTGAAGATCTTCAGCAAAAGACTGATCGAAACCTACAACATTACCATCATCATCTTTATAATCTCCATCAAGTCTTAGGCCTCCATAGTCCGTATCTCCATTTCTCCTATCTAGAATGTAACCAATGTCAGTATCTACTACTCTCATTTCATCTAGAAATTCTCCATATTCTTCATCTAGGCGCGTCTCAAATCGGGTCCTTGACCTTGAACTCTGTTCGAGATAGTCTTCTTCTGTGATAGATCCGAAGTCTAGCCCCTCATCAACTTCTCCATCGTTATTTCCAGCATCCCCGTTGTTGTTTTCAGCATCTCCATTTCCGGGTTCTAGAGCATCTTCTGGATTGTATTCAACCCTGAACTTAGCGTGTTCCTGATGTTTTGATACATCTGAAACATCACCAGGATTATTAGATTGTGGCGATAGTCCTACTCCAAACACATAGGTTCCTGATTCTTCAGGAGTTAGAGCGCCTTCAAATTCCTCATCACCTGTTAAAGTCTGGCTAATAATTTCTTCGCCATCTAACATCATATCAAAAACTGCTTCTCCTTCTACCTCTGCTGCGATATCATAAGGTATTTCACCTTCGAATTGGTCGTTAGGAGAAGGACTGTAAACATTTAGACCTATATCATTATTTCCAAAAACTGCATCTCCTGCACGATCTAGGCCTGTTCCCACACCATTTCCTGCGGCTACAGCAGCGCCAGGAGTTCTTTTGGCGCCTTCCCAACCAGCTATTAATGACCCTGCTGAAACAATAGCTCTTCTTCTAGACATACCTGATGCCTCTCGTTCGTCCTTATTTACAATGTCTACATCATCCCCTCTCATGATTTCAACTGTCGAATATATGTTCTCTTTGAAATCTTGCAAAATACCCATTTTTTATTCACCTATAGATAACAAATACAGCTAATCTTTAAATACTTATCGGAATTTCACCACTGACTACTCACAAAACACTGATATCAAAACAGTAACGATCCTCTGAAGGCGACTTATAACCGCACCTAACCCTATTCATTACCTCATATCCCAGGCATTTATCCGCCATAATTTCATCTATTTTTTCTTCTACAGGCCTGAAATCCCCGTCCTCTACAAATGAATATAGATGAACTATTCCATTCTCTTTCAAAGAATTTACAGCAAGATCCAGAAAATTAATAGCTGATTCCGGAAGCGGCATAATAACTCTATCAAATTCTTCATCCAAATCCGGAACTATCTTCTTAACATCTCCACAGTAGGCCTCAATCTTATCTTCAAAATTATTCAACTCAATATTTTCCTTCAGATACTTACAGGCCTCAGGATTTTTCTCTACTGCAACTACTTTCTCAGCCTTTTCAGCGCATAATACTGCGAAAGGCCCGACACCTGCAAACATTACAAGAACTTTCTCTCCTTCTTCAATTTGATCTGCTACTCTCTTTCTCTCTGTCGCAAATCTTTCACTATAGTAGGCCTTTGTCGGATCCACCCTGAATTGGCAATTATGTTCTTTGTGAGTCGTCTCTGTCTCTTCTCCATAAAGCCCCTCATATTCTCCGACGCGGAACTCTCCGGAAAGGCCTTCTGTCTTCAAGAGAATAGTTTTGACATCGTGATGCGCCAATATACCCTCAACAGCTTTATCTCTATTCCGTCCGGAGAGATCATTGATTATTGCGATATCTCCGATTATCTCAAAGCTCGGCAAATCATATTCTTTCTCTTCCTCAACTGTATAGGCATCTTCTACATCTAAGCCTTCATCGACAAAAATCTTATCCTTAGAAAAATCGATATCTTCTTCAGAATATTTTTCAGATGAGTAAATCCCTAATTCAAGCTCAACTTCTGGCTTCTTGGCGACACCGTCTTCTATCTCAAATCCTTCCCTCGATAGAATCTCCGCGACTTTTTCCTCAAGTTTTTCCTGTTTCATATCATGTTATTTTTAGGCTCACAGTTTTGTATCCAAAAGATTTTTGTATGTTTACACGTAAACTTACTTGTATGGCTACGAAGACTATCACTATCAAAGAAGAGGCCTATAACAAGTTAAAGGCCTTAAAAGGAGAGAAAAGTTTTTCAGACCTGATCATAGATATGACGGAAGAGAAAGATGTAGATCTATCTAAGAGCGCCGGGCTCTGGAGCGATGTAGATGAAGAAAAAATTGAGGAGAAACGTAAGGAGTTCAGAAGCGACTTTGAGGAGAAGTTTTCATGAAGTATGCCTTAGATTCAAGCGCCATAATAGATTATCTAAAGAATGAAACAGCTATTATAGAGTTTCTAGAAACATTACAAGATTCAAATATTGTTGTGCCGCTAATTGCAAAAGCCGAGGTTAAATATGTAAACAGAGAAATAGGCAGTTTTGAAAAATTAGAAACAGTTAATTTAGACGATCAAGATCTCCAAGAAGCAATGAGTATGCTTACCTATCTAGAGGAAAAAGGCGAGAGAATCAATATGGCAGATATTTTGATAGCAGCAAATGCAATCAAAGAAAACTCGGTATTAATCACTGGAGACAAGGACTTTGAGAAACTAGAAGACTATGAAGGATTCAGGTACAAAACAGTAATCCCCAACCAATAATATATGCTCTACATTATAGGCCTCGGACTCGACAACGATGAAATAACGCAGAAAGGATTAGAAGCTTTAGAAAAAGTTGATCAGGCCTACGCAGAGTTCTACACAAACACCGCCAACATTGACTTAGATAGCCTTCCAGGAGAAATTGAAGTTCTTGAAAGAGAGCAAGTGGAGCAGGAAGACAAAATTTTGGAAACAGCAGAAGAAAAAGACATCGCTTTCCTAGTATCCGGCGATCCATTGACTGCTACAACACATTACGATATTAAACATAGAGCAGAAGAGAAAGGCCTGGAAGTCCAAGTAGTTCACGCACCTTCTATTTTCACTTCTATAGCTGAAACCGGATTAAATGTCTACAAGTTTGGCAGAACCGTCACACTTCCGAGAGAAGGAGAGCCAGAATCAATCAGAAAATATGTGGAGAAAAACGATTCAGTAGGCCTTCACTCACTTGTGCTTCTAGACATTGATTACGATGCTTCTGAGGCTGCTGAAAAGTTACTGAATTTGGGCCTTGATGATCGCGAAGCATTAGTAGTTGAAAGAGCCAATCACGATAACATGAATATTACGCTAACTTCTCTAAAAAAGGCCTCGGAAAGTAGTTTTGGAGCGACGCCGCACTCAATTATATTGACAGGGGAAAAATCGTTCAAGGAAGAAGAGTTCGTAGAGCATCATGGATAAGACTCAGGAAAAGTTGAAGGAAGAGACTGAGAAATGGTTGGAGAAACTGGAAGATAGAGTAGAGAAAAGAGATTCTTCAGTTGAGCAAATGGAGAATGTTGAGGCCTATAGAGACGATACTTATCATTTTTTGGAGGAAGAGGACTTTATCCGGGCCTGGGAGGCGGTTATCTATGCCTGGGGAATTTTAGAGACTTTGGAGCGTTTAGGCCTATTTGAGGAGAAGGATTAATTAACACCAATGAGTAAAAACTCGATATGGTGCTTGGAACGGCCCTTGCCATAATAGGTATAATAGTAGTAATAATTGGTTTACTAGCTGTTCTAGGCCTTAGTTCTATAATTCCTGGCGAAGCTGTCGCAAGCGGAATTCAAGGCGCTTTCACAGTTTTCTTCAACTGGTGGCAATTATGGGCTCCACTACTGCTTATTGCCGTAGTTGCATATATTGCGAGAGGCGGAAGAGGTGGCGGAAGCTCAGCAACAGATACAGCAGTAGGCCTTGCAGAAGGAGTAACTAGAGGCGTTCGTAGCGATGGAGGAGATCCTGAACCCGATCCTGTTCCTGATGACCCAACTCCGTCTCCGAGCCCTTCTGATCCTTCCGATTCTACAGATGATACTGGCGGAGGAGGCGGAAGTACCGGAGGCGGATCCTCAGGGGGAGATAATGTATACATGATGCAGCAACAGCAGCAACAGATGATGGCTTTATTTGGAAATCTGATATCAGGGCTGAGCCAGCAGCAGCAACAGATGGCGATGCAGTTTATGCAGATTATGAACCCTGAAAATGTGGATCCTTCAGGAGAAGGCGTAGAAATTGATTTAGATAATGGAAGTAAAGCAGTAGTTGATTCTGAAATATATTCTGCTTTAGTGAACGAAGTTTCAAATGCTGTGAGCCAAGTCAGTAAAGAGGAAATGAGACAAATGCTAGTGGAATTTGGAAACGATATTGAGACCTCGGGAGGAAATAATAATGAAATACTTATGGAAATTTTACAGGAAATCAGATCAGTGGAATCTGGTAATACTGATGTAACAGTTGAGAATACAGCTACAGCAGGAAGTTCATCTGATCTAGAATCTGTTATGGCGCAGCACAATGAAATGGTTCAACAAATACTTGACAATCAGTTGAATGGAGATACAGGATCAGACCAGGAAGGAAATACAAGCGTAGCAGCAAGTCTACAGCCTTTCCCCATCACGGAAGGAATGAATTCAGAAAACATCTTCCTAGTAATCTCGGCAGAAAGCAACAACACAATCAACAAACTCACAGCAGGCCTAGATGGAAACAATACTGAGATAAATTACAACAACCATGTTATTGAAGAAAGAATCCCTCTATCAAGATTTATAGGTTCTCAACAATTCAATAAAGGAGAAACTCACCAGTACATCGCAAATATTTCTGCACAAGGAGACAACGCAAATGTTGTTAATCAATTCCAGGTGAAACCCCGAAGTAATAAAAACAGAGAAACAGGTAATTCTACTGTGTCTATGAACAACCAACAGATTTCTGAAGTCGAACAGAATATGGATGCCTCAGTCAAGAGAGAGATTGAGGAACTACAACAAGAATACGAAAACCTGACAGGAATGATAGATGATACAAATCAGCTGGAAAGAGTAGAAAGCGCTCTAACTAATGATGTAGAAGAAGTCGTAAATCATCTTAAGAAAGCTAGGCAATGGGAACACAAACTCCAGCAACATCAGAATGGCAGATTAGAAAATTCCAAAGTTCAAGAACAAATTGAGCATGACCTTCATGAGATACAGGCGCAGATAAGCAGAGCTGACGATGCCGTAAAGCAGTTCAAGAAAGATTCCAGAAATATGAAGAAAATAATGAAGAAACTAACAACCGAATCTGAAGAATTCAATAACCTAACTAGAGCTATAGCAGAACAAGAGGAGAAGCTGGATGAACTTGATAGTACTCTCAATGGAGTTATGAATGATCTCAGGGATGCTGGGATAAGCGTATAGGCTTTAGAACCTTACGCTTTTTCATTTTTACTCCCTTTTTAGGCAGTCGTTCTCAGTTTTCAGTAACAATTTAAGTAATCTTCAATAATTTCATTTTATGAAGAATCTTTGGACCATTGCATCCTATCCGACTGCCGCAGTTGCAGGTTATTTTATCGCGTTTTTCACTGAAGACGCTGCTGCAAGCATTTTAGGCCTTGAACAGTGGATGAATACTGTAATCGTTTTAGCGATTTCAGGCCTTTTAGTCGGTTTTCTAGTAGATGAGGTTATTCCTACTTACATCCATGAGAAGAGAGGTCGTGGAGCAGGTTCAGCTGGAGGAGATGACTTTGGCGGAGGTGGAGACCTTGACGGCGGAGACTTCGACTTTGAGTAAAGGCCTCGCAGTTTTTCTATTAGTTTTATTTTCAACCAGTTTTGCAGCTGCTCAAGGAGACTACTATTACCCTGATCAAGGTAACTCTATGAATGACTGGGGAACCGTCCCAGAGTTCGATTCCCAGGAGGAGATTGTCCAGCAGTTTGTGGCGCCTTTCCTATTCATAGTTGTACTGCTGCAGTTCTCACTGAAGAAGGCCTTAGCATTTACATTTTCAACCGATGACAGACAGCCTTACGATATTCTATCAAACAATGATAAGCCAAATGTAAACAAGGAAGCGACCATTATGTCGGTCGCGATTGCATTGATGATGGTGGCTTCTCCTTACTGGAGCTGGGTTCAGGCAGTTGCTACAGGATTAGGATTAGCGGCGATGTTCGGGCTTGTATTGACTTTTATGTTCTTGATATACCTTTTCGTGAGGCCGTAACCCCTTTACAATAAAAACAGAGGAGTCACAAACATAACTTATGAAGGCCTGGAAATCCCTAGCCCTACTAACTGCATATATTTTTCTCGCCGTAACTGTATCCGCCCAAGGCCTTGGAGGAGCGGAAATGACGGTAGAGGAAAGCCTCACTACTTTTGTGACGGAAGTTTTGGGTTTTCCTGTAGCTGATGTATCTGAGGTTATTCTCTTTGTAGTTGGGCCTATTTTTGCGTTCTACTTTTTCTTGACTAACATGATGACTATGGCCTTCGAGAACTTCGAGGACAGAATAGGGCGAGATGAATGGGATAAAAAGGAAGAATTACCGACCAATCTCAAACTTTTCTCACTAGTTACCGCATTCATAACAGTTGTTACTATAGGAAGAGTTGCTCCAGGCCTAATAATGGTTTTCGGAGCTCTCGCACTAATCCTCGGAATCTTGATGATGACAGGCCTACTGACTAGAGATGAAAACGGAAATAATGGCGGAGGAAGTGAAGAAGACGCTGGAGATACCGGAGGCGGAGCCGACAATAACGGTAATGGCGCAACAAGAGGCGGTGCCGGGGGCGGTGCGCGCGGCGCGCCACGAAGACATCAATCTGATCACGCTGCTGATCGGCTCGCGCGAGCAGGGACTGGAAGTGCTGAACAGGCGCTGCAGCATGTCGCCGACGTTGACGATGATGGTGCCCGGCGACGCGGCGGCCCGGTCGCGCTACTCGATTCCGTTCTTCCTGCATCCCAACCCGGATTTCGTCATCGAAACCCTGCCGCAGTGCATCACGCAGGAAAACCCGAACCGCTATCCGGAACCGATTCGGTCGGAC
>JAWOFP010000019.1:0-15108 GCA_046497485.1 Candidatus Nanohaloarchaea archaeon
AAAGGGTTAGGAAATGAGAATATTTAGTTTTCCTGTTCTTCATCGACCTGGCTGGTCTGGAAGTCCTTAATTATGATTATATCGTCAATGGACTGAACCATTCTGTAAGGAATCACAACATTTTTGCTTCCTCCGACCTTCTGTGCGAGGTATGATCCTTTTTCTGCACCTACTACTACTGCTCTAACGGCGAACTTTCCAAGGTTTAGCTCTATATCTTTGACTGTGCCACAGTAAGAACCTTTGTTTGTGAACACGTCCTTCCCTGTTACGTCTGAAAAGTCGAGGATGTTTTGAGACATTATTTTACCACTCTATAAGGTAAAAAGGCCTCTAGAAACTTAAATACCTTATCCGAATTTGGTATCCTGCGACGGGTTTAAACCGATGTATTCATAAATAATATTCAGAGATGGTAGAAGGAGACGCCACGGCAACACTCGTATCTCTCATAACTTTAGCAGGCGCAACAGTCTTCGGATACTTCAACTCTCTCTTCGAACCATTCACATTAGTGATGCTGACATATGGGATTGTAACTCTTCTAGGAGGCCTGATACACCAGTTGAACGGCGACTGGGGCATAGTAAATATTGTGATCGCGACATTCGGGGTTTTACTTATGTTTATTTGGATGATGATTGATATGATGGCATCAATGCAGATGCTTTCGACATCTCTTGAGACTTTCCTTAGAAGCTTCTGGTACGGATTTTCAGGGATAATGATTCTAGGCCTGTCATACATAATTATGAAGTTCCAGATCGGGATTTGAAAAGATGTATTTTAAACAGTTTACGCACAAATCTTCAATATAAGTCGAGGTGGCAGAGTGGCTTAATGCGGTGGCTTGCTAAGCCATTGAGCCTTCAACGGCTCGCCCGGGTTCGAATCCCGGCCTCGGCGCTTACCAATTTAAACTGCTGTTTCTAAATGTTAGGTATATGCCGATAACTGCGAGAGAGCTCATGGATAAGCCTGACTTCATTAATGTTGATGCCTCTGTAGAAGAGGTTGAGAAAGAGCTTTCAACTATTGAGAATACGTTAATTGTAAGGAAGGATGGTGAGGCTGTCGGCGAGATCCATGAAAGTTCTCTTTTGAAAGCATTTATTCCGGAAGATGAACTTGATGAAAACTCTGTTGTAGGGTTTCTAGGATTTTCTTTTGATCAAAGCTATGTCCCTGAGATAGCGGAAGACTTGATGAACAAACATGATGTTTCTGTGACTCCGGATGAGGAGCTGGGTGATATCGCACTTGTAATGTTTAGGGAAGATGTCAGAGCAGTTCCAGTAAAGGAAGATGGAGAGGTTATCGGAGTGATACATGAAAATAAGGTTGTTGAAAAGGGAGAGGTGACATAATTTGGCCGCAGGTTTAGCAGCCCAGACAATGTTTGAGTTAGGCCTATTGCTGTTTCTATCAGTTGTAGTTGGAGAATTATTTGAGAGGTTTGGAATCGAATCGATGATCGGCTACATTACTACAGGCCTGGTTTTAGGCCCTTCAGTTCTTGGGATGATAGAGCCTGAATCTGTTAGAGGCTTTGCAACGATTGGAGCATCTCTAGTTCTTTTTCAGGCAGGTTTAAGAGAAGACAACGTTGTAAATATTTTCAGACATCGACAGGGCATCCAGATGGGGTTAGGAATACTTGCAGGATCTTTTGCAGTAATTTTATCGGCACTAGTACTTTTTGGCGATAGTTTCTTGCCTTACACAAGCCTACAGGCCTTTGTTTTCATAGCACTAGGATATGCTTTAGTTGATATAGCTGTTCCATCAAAAATTATGCTTTCCAAAGGCGTTTTAAGAGATCCTACAGGCAAGTATGCGATTAAGTCCTCTGTAATCAATGTTACAGTAGGGCTTTTACTTGTTACAGCTCTTGTAATCCTAAGTTCTGCATCTGAAAGTTTATTACTGAATATTGGAGGTATTCTCGGATTTGCTCTTGTCTTCTACTTCCTACATGAGTTCATTCACAAAATTGATGACTATGTTATAATGTTTGAAGAATCTGAGGCTCAGTTTGCGTTGACTTTTGCGCTATTACTAGGATTAAGTTATGCTACAGAAATTATAGGCCTTTCAACAGTGCTAGGTGCTTTCTTTGCAGGGATAATAGTTTCCAGAAGCGATTTCTCAGAGTCAAGGGCTTTCCAAGAAAAGATCAATGCTATAGGCCTCGGATTGTTTATCCCGATATTCTTTGCGTGGTTCGGACTAGGCCTAAATATATCTGTGATTATAGCCAATATTGAAGCAGCAGCATTCCTTTTTGGGCTGTCAACAGTTTCAAAGCTTGCAGTAGGTTACGGCATCTCAAAGATGCATGACATGGATCATCCATTAACAATCTCGGCGTCTCTGTTGAGTCTTGATATTGAAACCTTGGTGGTGCTCTTGATTGCTATAGATCTCGGAGTGCTTAGCTCTGAAATGCTTCAAATTTTCGCTCCATCTGTACTGCTATCAACTGCAACTATTGTAACGCTTTATGCAATCATAGATAGAAGAGAAGCCTAAAATCATAACATCGGCGTTAGGAATTATATTATGGAAGAAAGTAGACTTCAGTCAGAAATAGAAGAAGTTCTTGGAAAAGAGTTCGACTGGAGAGAGATTGAAAAAGGCCTTAACACTATTTATGAGATATCCTCAGACTTAGAAAGGCTTATCCTGAAAGTTCACACTAATGAGAAGATGGAGATAGAAAGATTCAATGCTGAGCCTGAAATATATGAACTGATAGATCAGCATACTGAGGTCCCGTCTCCTGAAATTATTTACAGCGATTTCAGTGAAGATGAACTTCCAGCTTTCTATATAATGGAGAAAATTGAGGGGGAAAATGCTGCCGAAGTTATAGAAGTTCTTCCTGCTGAAAAGGCCGAGAAATTATTCTATCAGTATGGAAAATATTTGGGAGAACTACATGAAAGTACTTCGTTTGAAGAACATGGTCTGATTTTCAAAAATGGTAAATTAGGAACTGAGAAGGGATTTAATTACTGGGAGGATTCCTTTAGAGACTTGATAAAGGAAAATATAGAATTTGTTAAATGTGCGTGGGATAGGCCTCCAGAATTCAGTATTGAGATTAAAAATTTGGTAAAATATCTGCCTAATGCTGAGCCTGTTATTCTTCATCATGACAACCGGCTTGAAAATCTGATTTTGCAGGACGATAAAATTGAAGGGTTCCTTGACTGGAGTTTTACTCGCGCCGGTCACTCCGAGTATGACTTAGTTCTTGCAGAATACTTGTTGATTGACTGGGATCTATCATTCAGGAAAATTGGTAATACTGAAGATTTGAGAAAGAAGCTTTTCCAAGGGTACGCTGAAATCACAGGTTTTAATCGGGACGATGATTTTGAAATTAGGAGAAGAATTTATCGCTATTCTATCGTTATTTGGCTTATGGCAGGCCTTCCTAACTGGGGCCCGGAGAACCCTGAGAGGTATAGAGAGTTAGAGAAAGATTTAGAGTCTCGATTGCTTGAAATTGAGGAAAAACTTTCAGACCTTTGAAAACGCATAAATACAGGCCTTGGTCAATCTAAGTTATGGAAGCCATCTTTCTGAGTTTAGGCTTTGCTTTTCTGATAGGCCTAGTTCACTTTTTCGGGGAGGAGCTAGATGAATATCTTAATTCTAAACACTTGCTTTTGGCTTCTTTTTCTGCAGGTCTTACTGTGTCCTATTTCTTCCTAGCGATGCTTCCAGAAATGTCTAAGGCCTCTGTAAATCTTGAGTATGAGTTTTTGTTTGCTTTAGCAGGTTTCTCATTTTTCTACATTGTTGAGGAGCTGATTTATCAACGAGAATCAAATCTTTCAGAGGTTAAGAAAGAATTCAAGGAGCTTCATTCCGCTTTCATTTTCTCATACCATTTTGCTATCGGATTTCTGATTTACTTTCTGATGGAGCAGGGACAGAGTCAGGCCTTACTATTCTATATCCCTGTTCTGGTTCACACAGCTGTTAACTCATTGGCGATTAAGGAGATGCATGAAGAGATGCTGGACAAGCTCTGGATTAAGCTTTCTGCGTCTTTTTCAGCAGTCTTAGGCGCCATCACAGCTTATTTGGTTGATCCTTCGCAGTTTGTTTCATACTCTGTCTTTGGATTTATAGGAGGAATGTTTCTCTACATAGTTGTACACGATGCATTAGATCCTAAGAGAGAAAGGCCTATAGGTTTCATAATTGGCGCAACGATTTTTTCAATCATTGTGTTCTTGTTATAACCTTATTAACTGAGAAAGTAATACAAAGTATTATGGCATTCCTCTGTATAGATATAGGCGGTACTAACACATTGATAGGCCTTGGAAATGGAGATTTTGAGGAGAAAAAGAGGATTAAATCCAGAGAGTTTTTGTCTGATATAGATGGTTGTATTCAGGGAGTTGTCGATAATGCCGGTTATTCAAAAGAGAATATTAATCAGGTAGCAGTGGCTGCGGCAGGACCTATGAATAGAGAAAAGGGCGTATTTTATCCTCCAAATTTGTCTGAGGATTCCGAGCTTGATGAAGTACAGTTAAGAAAACCAATGGAGGCGTTTGGAGAATTACATATAATAAATGATTGCACGGCTGCAGTTAAAGGAGAATATGAATATGGTGCCTCTGCGGAAAATATGGTTTACATTACTATAAGTTCGGGCATAGGCCTTGGAGCAATATTCAATGGAGAGATAATAGAGGGTGCTGATGGAAATTTCGGGGAGATAGGCCATATGAAAGTAAACGGAGACCTAGAATGCGGGTGTGGAAGAAAAGGGCACTGGGAGGCGTATTCATCAGGAAATAGGTTGCCTGTAATGGCTAAGAACCTTTTTGACTTGGAGTATGAGGGCGCTATTGATCTTTTCCAGGACTACAACTCCGGAAGTTCTGAAGCTGCAAAAGTAATTGAAAAAATGCAGGAGGTAAATGCTGAGGCCTTTGCAAATGTGATTAGCCTCTATAATCCTGAAAAAATTGTGTTTGGAGGGCCTGTGGCGTTAAATCATACTGAGATAGTGATAGATGAGGTAAGAGAGGAGATAGAGAGGAAAGCAGTGAATGAGATGCCGGATATTGTTCCGGCAGAGCTCAGTGATCAGTCCGTCTTACATGGCTTGAGGGCTCACTGTAACAAGAATTAGCTTTCTTTAACGTCTGCTACGTCGCCTAAAGTTGCTTTTCGGTCGTCTCCGGATTCAACACTGTGATCTGAGACTTCAGGATTAACATAGAGGGTTACTTCAAGTTCCTTTGAAAGCTTCTTGGCAAGCGACTTCTCAGGCTTCAAGTCCTCTCTCTCAATCTTCTTGATCAATGAGGCCTTCTCGTTTAGTGAGTCTGCTAGCTCGTTGATACTTAATTTTCTATCTTCTCTGGCTTCCTTCACTCTAGTCCCGTAATCGTTGGCTAGGACTTGAGTGTCTTTAGGCCTGTAGGTCTTCTTTTTCTTAGCCTTCTTAGTCTTCTTTTTCGGTTGCTCAACTTTCTCGCCCATGTCGCTGCATGAGTCGCAGACTTTTAGGGTGGCGCCTTCTATCTTGGTTTTCTGTAGTTTGTCAGAATCTTTTCCGCATAACTGGCATGATGGCATCTAAAGTTTTCACATCAAAATAGAGTTTAGTTTACAGAATTTACTTTTTGTGTTCATCTGGCTCTCTATCCAGTTTATGCTTTCCGAATTAATTTAAAACCTGTTTTCTATTTTCCTAACTTTCTCAGTATCAGCCCATAGCCTAGAGCTGAAACAGCTATTACCATGAATCCTGCTGAAAGGAAAAGGAAAGGATCAGTCAAACTTAATTCTAGGCCTGTCTCGGTCGCTGTTTCAGTGCTTTCCATCATCATTGTCCCTGCTCTGGAGGATGCAGAATCGTTACTGAAGGCTTCTCCCGCTACAGGGTATAGAAGGCCTACTCCTGCAGCCCCTGTGACAAGCGATGATGCTATGGAGAACTTGACTTTTTTCTCCCTGCCGTTTACAATAGCTTCGGCTTTTCTAGTCGGGCTGTAAACCACTCTTTTTCGGCCTTCTTCCTCATCTCTTTCAAGTAGGCCTGATTCGACTAGAGTGTCCATGTGGGAGGATATTGTAGACTTGCTTTTACCGACTCTATCCGCTGTATTTGTAGGTGTAGCCTCGTTTTTCAGGGCGTGAGCTAGAATTTCTATTCTTGTAGGAGAAGAGAGAGCCTTTACGGTTTTGAAGTCCAAGTTCATATACTATAATTAGATTCATGGAGCTTTTTGAACCTGTCTTTTTGTTCGATTATATTCGAATCAAAACCAATTTTTTCTTCAAAATTGGCTTGTTGAATCCTCACGGATTGTTTTAACGGGTTTAACACCCGTACCTATAAAAAAGAGGCAAGACAACTGTTAATTGGTGAATTATCTATGGTAGACGTACTAAAGAAGTCAGGCGTTCGTGACGCAGTAAGCGAATCAAACGTCGGAGCAGACTTCTACGAAGCTCTTGATGAGCAGGTAAAAGAACTCATCTCAAGAGCCGAAGAAAGAGCTCACGACAACGGACGCAAGACTCTGAAGTCAAGAGACGTATAAATTCAACTTTATTTTGCAAGGGGAGGGACAAGAGGCCTGTGAATGGTCTCTTAAATCCCTTGTCACTCTTTATTCTATTTAACTTAATATGTTTCTGATTGAAAAATGCATTCTTTTAGGCCTGAAACCTGTCTTACAAGGCTCTAACCTATAAAAACCAGTTAACCTCATTACAAGATAAGGTGAAAAAATAATGGCAGATGTACTAAAGAAGTCAGGAGTTCGTGAAGAAGCAGGAGATATGAATGTAGGAGGTAACTTCTACGAGAGACTTGATGAAAGAGTCAAGGACATGATCTCCAGAGCCAAGGATAGAGCTCAGGACAATGGACGAAAGACAATCAAAGCAAGAGACGCATAAAGGCCTTTTCCAGGCCTAAAAATAGTTTTTTACAGTTCTTCCTTTCTTCTTTCTTTTTCGTCAAACTTTTCTTCTAATAAGTTCAGTGATTCTCTAAGCTCTTCTACTGCGTCCATGCTCTCAATCGGCAGTCTTCCTAGATCTCCGCCGTTGACTTCAATATAGAATTTTCCTTCCTTCTGAATAACCTCATAATTCATTACTTTGTACGGCCCGTCCTCAAAGCTGTAGATGCTCTCCATAACTATCAATTATGTAAGAAGGATTTTAACTCCTTTTATCTAAGAAAACTATGTGAGCCCTAGAAACAGGCCTGAGGAAAACGGCTGGATTGAAGTCATAACAGGATGTATGTTCTCAGGTAAAACATCGGAGCTTCTTGAAAGAGTTAAGAGAGCCGAACTATCGGGTCATGATGTTAAACTATACAAGCCGGCTGTAGATGACCGTTATGGAGAAACTGAGATAGGAAGCCATAATGGAGAGACAAGGAAAGCTGAGGTGGTTGAGGATGTCTCGGAAATCAGGCCAGAAGCATATGTAATTGGAATAGATGAAGCCAATTTTTTCGATAACGAACTTGCAGGTAAAGCCGAAGAATTAGCTGATGAAGGTCATAGAGTGATTATTTCAGGCCTGGACTCAACTTTTAGAGCTGAGCCTTTCGAACCTGTACCAGAACTAATGTCGAAGGCAGAATTCATCGATAAACTGAACGCAGTCTGTGTTAAATGCGGCAGCACAGCAAATAGAACTCAGAGAATAGTTGATGGCAAACCAGCTCATGTAGACGATCCTACTGTTGTGGTTGGGGCTGACGAAAAATATGAGGCTCGCTGTCGTTCATGTTTTGAAATTAGAACTGATTAATTCTATCTAAAGTCTTATCTAAGGCTTTACTCGCTTCTTTCTCACTTTCGGCTTCTGCAATAACTCTTACTTTTGGAGAGCTGCCGGAAGGCCTTACAAGCACTTCCGCATCTTCTTCCTGGAACTTTACTCCATCAAGATCAGAAATAACTTCTACTTCTTCTTTCAAGTCCTCAATAACTTTCTCTTTGTCTTTTACTTCAATACTTTCTCTCTCAACATGATAATCTGGAATTCTATCAAGTCTTTCAGCTAGATTCAGTTTTGAAAGAATTAGAGCTGCCAAGATCCCTGAGTTGTAAGGAATAAAGTCTGTGAAAGAATAATGTCCATTTGGTTCCCCCGCAAGCTCCGCATCTATTTCAAGAGCTCTATCCATGACAAAAGGGTCTCCTACACGCGTATAATCGATTTCCCCAAACTCTTCCAAGGCCTTACTTGTATCTATTGAAGCAACTATTTTACCCTCTACTAGTTGGGCTAGAATGCCGAAGATTTCATCACCTGTCAAAAACTTATCTTGATGATAAACTGTGATCCGGTCAGAGTCGAGATCAAATGCCAGGCCTAAATCAGCATCTTCTTTCTCTACTTTCTCCTTCAGAGGCTCCAAATTCTCAGGTTTAGGGTGGGGAGGGTCAATGTAAGGCCTTTCTTTGTCTGATATATCGATCACTTCATGGTTTTGAGATTCCAGCAACTCTGGCAGTATCCGTGCCTCTCCACCCATTGATTCAAATACGATCTTCTTTCCAGAGGCCTCGCCAAATTTTGAAGCAAACTCCAGTATTTCTTTCTTGTATTCTTCAATTAGATTATTCTGAGTTACTTCGCCAGACTGTGAAGTAAAGTTATTCTTTCTGAATAAATCTTGAACAGTGTAGAGATCCTCATTGACAAATCCATTGCCTTGTGGATACATGAACTTGAAACCATTGAAGTTCAGAGGCATGTGGGAAGAGGTTACCTGGACTGAAATGCTATTTTCTTTTTTTCCGCACCAGGCCGCATAGTCTGTCGGCCCAACACCTACATCAACTACATCGGTTCCAACAGAATTCAGGCCTTCAATTAAAGCAGTTTTTAGAGGCTCAGAAGACTCCTTATTATCTCTACAAACTACAATTTTTCCAGAATAATTTCTGGCGCTGAAAGTTCCTAAGGCCTTTCCAAGTCTTTCCGCAAACTCTTCATCGATCTCTTCGGGATACTCTCCCCTGATATCGTATCTTTTGAATACTTTTTCAGGCCTCAAAATCCTTCACCTTTTCCAATATTTTTTCCAGGCCTTCTTCAGGCCTCTCAATATGAACTGAAGGAATACTTACTCTTTCAATTTCCTCTTTACTGTCGTCTACAAGCAAATCAATATCTACAGAATCCTTGGACTCTTCCTGAACCACAAATACTTCCTCAACTTTTTCGGATATCCCTGAGGCCTCCACCTTTGATCTCTGGAACTTTTCATGGCCTCGAGTAACTATAACCAGTTCATGGTCTAATTTATCAAGTAAATCCATGTCATTGTAGAGGAACCGGCTTAAATCCTGCTCAAATACTTTCCAGATTCTCTCTTTCGGAATCCCACATAAATCTGCATGCATCTCTGGGTCGTACACTCCATACTCTATCGGCGCAGGATCCTCAACATGGTGAAGTCCTTCAACATGATTCTTGTAGTAGTCATCGAAGCTATCCGTGTCAAAAAGCACTCTATCGAAATCTAGACCTATCCTCACTTCTTTCTCACCTGATTTTGTTCAACATAGACTGTCTCTCCGCTCTCTATATTGTCTTTAACAACTATTCCGGGCCCAATCTTTGCGTCAGAGCCGATCTGAACTCCAGGCATTATGGAGACATTTACCCCGATATCTACATTGTCGCCTATTACTGCTCCCAGAAAACTTCTTCCAGAGTTCTTACTGTAATCTTTCCCAATTAATTCTGATTTAATTTCAGGCCTCTGCCCATTTTTTCTGAATCCTCTGTTAGCTATAACTGTTTCAGCGCCGATATGAGTGTCTCTGCCGATTATAGAGTCGCCTATAAATCCTGAGTGTATGCTGGACTCTGGCTGCATCACAGAATTCTTAATCTCAGTATTTGCACCGGCTGTAGAACCTTTTTCAAGCGATACATGATCTCTAACCAAGGCATTATTTCCTACTACCGTATTTTCCCCAATATAGGCCGGGCCTTTAATGACGGCGTTTTCAAATATTTTAGCGCCCTCCTCTACTATTACATTTCCTTTAATTTCTGCTGAGTCTGCTATTGAGACCTTTTCGGAAATAGTCTGCCCTCTTTTTTCCATAAGTTCCTCAACTACTGAGAATAGATCCCAAGGATATTTTATCGAATTGGTCTCTTCTTCTATCTCAAGTATTGAGGCAGGACTTTCTTCCATTTGCTTAGATAGAGCGTCCTCAAACTGATACTCCCATTCCTCAACTTCATCAAGATAATCAAAGAAAGACTCGTTCAGTAAATACATGCCTACAACTTTCTTGTTACTTGGAGCCTCGCTAGGATCCGGCTTTTCAATCATATCGACTGCTTTACCATCTTCAATATCAAGTATTCCATATTTTTCAGGCTCATCTGTCGGTGTAGAGACAAAAACTATCTCAGAGTCTTCCTTATCAGCTTTTTCAATCATAGGCCTGAAAAACTTCGAGGCATTAGCTCGGTAAGGGGTAAGAACTAGAAAATCTCCGTCTAATAAATGCTCCGCTTGGCGCAAAGCATTACCCATTCCATCCGGTTTTTCTTGAACTACATAATGGTCAGCGGAATCTATTTCGTTCTCAATCTGCCTGTCTGGTCCTTGGACAATAATAATTTCTTCAACGCCTGCTTCTCGCAGTTCTTCTATAGTATACTCTATAATGGGCTTTCCTAGAATGTCTGTCAGGCCTTTATGCCGGTTCTCGCTTATTGGCTTGAATCTGCTGGATTCTCCGGCTGCCAGAATTACTGCTTTCATTTTTTCCACCTACTTGCTTATCTCGCTTAAATCGGTTCTCGCATCTGGTACAAACTTGACTCCTCTGATAGAGTTATTCATGTCGATGTAGCTTCGAGGACCGATAAATGACTCTTTGATGACTGAGCCGGACTTAACATCGCATTCTTCTCCAAATACTGCATTTTCAAGGTCTACAAAACTATCGATTATATTTTCCTCAAATAGAAGCGAGTCCTGGATATGACAGTTCTCTAACTGTGAGTCCGGGCCTACAGTCGAGTTCTCAATGACAGTGTTAGGCCCTACTACTGTATCCTGGCATACAACGGTTTCTCCCTTGATTACAGAGCCTTTTTCAATTTTCACATCTTCTTGAATTTTCACATTTTCTCCTACTAAGGCCTTATCAGAGATCTCTGCGTCCTCGCTTATATCTGGTTCTAACTCATTTTCTCTAAGTACTTGGTCGGCTTTCCATAGTTTCTTCGGGGATCCAATATCAATCCAGTAGTCTTCAATTAGTTTGAATCTGCAGTCTAGAGTTTCAATATTCTCATTAATTACGCGGGTCAGGCTTGACTTATCTGAGTCTTCTAGAAGATCGAATATTTCAGGTTTCAAAATATAGATCCCTGAATTTATCAGGCTATTGTCTGGGTCCTCAGGTTTTTCCTCTATGCTTACGATTTCATCGTTTTGAATGCTTAGGACTCCAAACTTCTCTGCCTTTTTATCATCGGTAGCAAGCATTGATAGATCTCCTTCATGGCTGTCAATTAGTTTGCCGATATCGTTTTCGGAGATAACTACATCGCTGTTTACAACTATGAAGTCTTCTTCGATGAAATCAACTGTTTTCAAGGCTTCTGCTGTCCCTGAAAGCTCCTCCTGCAGGACTATATTTACATCGTTTCTCTCCTCAAATAATTCTCTGAACATTTCCTCTCTATAGTTTACAATTACATATACTTCCGTTACTCCCTGAATCTTGAGTTTATCGATAGTCTGAGAAATCAAGGGTTCTCCTTTCACCGGCATTAATGCGGTGGGCTTTGAATCAGAGAAAGGGAACAGAGATTCTTTTTTCTTGGCAGCAGGTATTACAGCCTTCATACATTACTTTTGGAGGCCTCAGATTCAAATACATTGTCCAGTACAAGCTCATCTACACGAGAGTTAGCCTTTTCGACTTCTTCAAACACGTCTCTGTTCTCGTTTGTCGCCATAATATCAAAGATTAGATTCATGTACTGATCAATATTTTCTTCCGACATGGAATTGTTTTCAAGGCCTGCAGCACACCTCACGGATGATTCAAGCACTCTATAAAGCTGATCGTGAATAAGGTTAGGTGTCTCGATTTCTTCTCCTGTCTCCAGGTCGTAGAGGTTTTTCGAGAGCATATCTCCGAATAAGTCTCTCTCACCTTTTATCACAAAGAACCTGCATTCTTCGTCTAGGAGGCCTGATTCGTTTGAAATCTTGAAGTCGGAGCCTATCGGGTTGTGGTCTGTTATCTCTTTCATTTCCTCTGCTACTGCTCGAGCTCTAGGACTTACTCCGAGCCAGCTGCTGTTCAAAGCGATGTCCGCGTCTCCCGAAATTTCAGCTCGACAAGTTCCTGTAGCGGTTAACTCATCTATTTTACTGGTCTTTCCGCCTCTAATAGTCATCAAACTTCCGCCATCTTTCTTGTTCGGCATATAAAGGCCTTTTTCTACATTTTCGATTTCCTCGGGCTCTACAAAATCCATTACAAAGCCTTCATGCGACATTTTGTCCAGGACTGAGCCGCCTTTTACCCCTGCACGGTCTATAGGGTTCAAAAGTTTTTCTATGCCTATAGTGCTTTCTCTAAATACTTCTATAGAATCAATATTTTTTCCTTCAAGGATCTGTAAGGCCTTCTTAACTACTGGCGACTCCCTTTCTATAAAATCAACTGTAAATCTAACGTCGTTGTCCAGCATCAATTTTTTCTCTTTGATATGTTCTTCGCGGGTCATTGAAGGAGGTTTTTCGGCTAAATGGAAGAAATTATTTCTCAGTGAGCGGTAGATGTGATCTGCATGAGTCTGAGCAGGCCCAGCATCATAAATCAGTATTTTACAGTCTTCGCTATCCTCATCTATAGCCCTCTGATAGGCGTCTTCTATACTTCTCCATGAATCTATATCTAGGCCTTGAGCTGACGCAAACTTTTCAGCGTCCTCTAGTTTCTCAAAGTCTTTATCGCATACACCAATTAGCTCTACATTTACTTCTTCAAGATGGTTGTCCATTTCTACAAACTTCTCGAATCCGTACCTTCCGAAGCTTCCGAGGCCTATGTGAAATACTTTTACTGTTTCCACATTCTGTTATTGGAAAGTCCTAATCAAAAAACCCTCAGTCTTAAATTGTTTTTGTTACTAAATAGTTAATATGGCTGGCGTAGACAAAGCATGGGTATATGATAGATTGACGAGAGAAGGAATGCTTCCCTCGGGCGTTGAAGAAGCAGAAAGAATGCTGGATGCCGAGCCAGATAATGATTATGATGGTGTATTACAGAGAGCTCATGAATTATTTAGGATAGATAGAAATGCAGAGAGCTCTGGTGCTGCAGAATTTATCGCTGAAACAAGTTATTTATTAAGAGAAGCCGGAAGCCGGGCTGCAGAATCAGATACTTATGAGGCAGAACAGTGGAGAGAAGAAATCAATGAATATATTCGCGATTACTTTGATTCGGGAGATATTATGGATGTACAGTATCCTCCGAGAGATGAAGAGTTTATTGATGAGACTGAGAGTCTTATGACTCGTTTGAAAAACAGCCACTTTATGGATGATGGAACTGAGGAAAGAACTCTCGAGTATCTCAAACAGAACTTCTTGGAGAATGGAATATAACAAACCCTATTTAAAATTTAGTTGAATCATCATAGTTACGAGGTAATAATTTAGCAATGGGAGATAGGCCAGCAAGCATTTACAGAGAGAAGCCGAATCAGCCTTACACACGGCAGTCTCAGAAGAAGAGCGATAACTTCATTAAGGGGGCGCCGGCTTCAAGAGTAACACAGTACCGCATGGGAGCAGACGATAAAGAATTCGATACAGCTGTCAAGCTAGTAGTCGAAACAGGATGCGGAATCAGAAGCGAAGCACTAGAATCTGGCCGAATCGCAGCAAATTCATACTTAAACAAAGAGCTTGATCCTGAAGAAGAATACTTCTTAGAGATCAGACCTTACCCGCACCATGTTCTTCGTTACCACCCATTAGCTGGTATTGCACAGGCAGACCGTTACTATGAGGGAATGCGTAAGCCTTTCGGAAGACCTATAGGAAGAGCGGCGCTCGTCGACGACTATCAGACAATTTACAGGATAGAAGTCGATGAAGGAGATGTTCCAGAAGCCAGAAAAGCATTGGAACGAGCTACTCACAAGATGCCTGTCTCATGCAGAGTCAAGATGGAGTAAGACTCGGTTTTTTATTCTAATCTCGGTCGTTCCGTCGACGTCTGATATCTTTTGCTACTTCTTCATGTTCGTCAGCCCAGTCACTTCTTAGTTGATGTAATTTAAAAGACGCTGTTAGACTTCCTATGCCTAGCAATACCGAGAACCCTCGAATTATTGAAGCATACTGAAATTCTTCTAGAAGTGTGCCTGTTAAACCAATATAAATTGCAGTTCCTCCTAAAGCAAAGGTTCCTGCAGTAATCTTGTAAAGCGCTGAACCTTCCAAATATGTTGATAAATAATCTATTATTGCCATAACTGCTAATTAGTTTAGGTCCTTTTTGAAACTTCTTTTTCCAAGTTCTTAGGATTTTTTAGGTAATTTAATCTCATGTCTATGCCGCTGGTTCCCGCAGTTTTTATCTGCAAATACCCTGATTCAAAGTATCGGTCTACCATACTGACTCCGGTTGAAGTATGTGTTATATTTTCGTACGGGATTATACGATTCCGGATAATGCCAAATTTGAACTCCTTAATTACTCGTCGATCTGTCAAGTAGTAGCTAGTTCCTCTAACGTGAATTTCAAGTCCTAGAAGAATTAACAAGCCTATAACTGCAGGAGCAGTCAACACTCCTATTACGTAATATGCAAAAAGGCCTGACCGGCGTGCTGGAGAATACTGCGAAACTATAGATTCTCCATCCTGTAACGTAGTATACATATTATTGAGTTGATTTAGATCGTACTTAAAACATGCGGGGTTTTGAAAAATTCTTTTATTCTACAATTTTCAATAATTAACTTATGGTAGTTTGGAAAGGAGAAGTTGAGAGAAAACACGGTGAAAAGGCCTACAACTTAGATC
>JAWOFP010000012.1:0-3956 GCA_046497485.1 Candidatus Nanohaloarchaea archaeon
GGATTTGAAGCATTATATTGATGCTTTGCCGGATGAAGTCGGTACAGGAATAATTTTGGATGACAATTCGGAGAGGATTTTCCCTATTAAGATGAGGCCTCGTAAAAGCTGGCACGCAGGAGGAACTCCTGACGCATACGACAAGTGAATAATATATGGAATACTACGACAACGCCTCTGAACTGCTTGAACTGGTAAGAGTTTTTGTTGAGGCTCCTGTAGATAATCCTGATATAGTACCTACAATTTTACCATTGGTTGCTGGAGCTATTGTAATTGAACTCTATTTTGGGAAGCATAAGAGCGAGGAGCTAGGCTGGAACACCTCTGTTGGAAACGCTGTAATCTGGGTGAGTACAGGCCTTACACTTTATATTACTGAGTCTTTGACGACTCCGGAGCTCTATGCTACTATGACTTTGATAGGCCTTGGAACTTTCATCGCTTACATGGATTTCTTCCATAAGTGGTCTCCTGCAGTCGCGTATACAGTTTCTTCAGCAGGAGTTATCTATACTCTAGCCTATATCCTTGTGATTTTTGTGAAGACTCCTGTCCAGCCTGTCGGTGAGAATCTTTACGGAGGAGCTGTTTTCTTCCTTGGAACAATTTTAGCGTTCAAACTGATTCAAGTCTTTGAGACTGATCAAAGAAGAAACCAGTTTTCTGGAGGGATCAACAGTTTATAATTTTAGCTTCAAATCTGAAATGTGGAACTTCTAAAACAGGATAAACTTGAATCCAGAACCTATCAGGAAGTGATCGCAGCATCTTCTCTGAAGCA
The DNA here is from genome assembly GCA_046497485.1 of Candidatus Nanohaloarchaea archaeon. Taxonomy (GTDB): domain Archaea; phylum Nanohalarchaeota; class Nanosalinia; order Nanosalinales; family Nanosalinaceae; genus B1-Br10-U2g21. The sequence goes on from JAWOFP010000012.1 coordinate 785, forward strand.
GAATACGATGATTGTTTTGCCGACAGGCCTCGGTAAGACTGTTATCGCTGCGATGATCGCTTCCAGAAAACTGAAGGATGGAAAGGTCATGTTTCTGGCACCGACAAAGCCATTGGCTGAACAGCATTTCAAGTCGTTTAATGAGTTCATCGACATAGATGAGGACGAGATGCAGGTAATGACAGGAGAGACCAGGCCTGAAAAAAGATATGATCTCTGGAAGGAGAAACGCGTGTTCTTTGGGACTCCTCAAGTTGTTGAAAATGATTTGATAGCAGGTGAAGTCCCTGTGAGAGATTTTGAATTGGTGTTGTTTGATGAATGTCACCGTGCGACCGGCGAATATAGCTATGTCTTCATCAGTGAGAAAATGCCCTGCCACAAAGTAGGCCTTACAGCAAGCCCAGGAGGAGACAAGGAAAAGATCATGCGGGTTGCTGAAAATCTGGAGTTATCTAATTTTGAGGTAAGGACTGAGGACGATCCTGATGTCGAGCCATATATTCAGGATAAGGAAGTAGACTGGATGAAGGTCTCACTGAACAACAGGTTTGATACAGCCAGGAAAAAGATGGAGGACGCCAAGAGAAAACCGTTGAAAGAACTCAAGAAGATGGAGTATATCTCATCCCTCAATATCTCCAAGACAGACTTACTAAAACTTCAGAGCGAGATCCGTTCCAAGCTTTCCACAAGCGATGACCCAAAACATTACTCAGCTATAAGTCACGCGGCCTCTGCATTGAAAATCTCTCAGGCGATTGAATTGCTTGAAACACAGGGAGTCAGCCAGTGCTACAGCTACATGAGAGGCCTGGAAGAGGATAGTTCTAAAGCCGCGAAAAAGGCCTTGAACGATAAAGATTTTAAGAAAGCTAAGTCGCTGGTAGAATACCTGAAAAAGAAAGGAGAAGAGCATCCTAAGATTGAGAAACTTGTCGAGTTACTTGAAGAATTTGATGGCAGGGCTATAGTTTTCACAGAATATAGAGCCTCTGCAGATAAAATTGTAGAGGAGCTTTCCGCTAATCATAATCCTGTGAAGTTTGTGGGTCAGCAGGGAGAAGATGGTATGACTCAGAAGCAGCAGATTGATACTCTTGGAGAGTTTGAAGAAGATAAATATGATATTTTAGTGTCAACCAGTATCGGTGAGGAAGGCCTCGATATTCCGTCTGTTGATAGAGTTATTTTCTATGAGCCGGTGCCATCCTCTGTCAGAGATATTCAGAGAATGGGTAGAACAGGTAGACAAGAAGCTGGAAAAGTCACGGTTCTAATTGCGGAGGATACTCGGGATGAGGGTTATTACTGGAGTGCGTATCATGAGAAAAATCGGATGAATTCTATTCTGGAAGAGTTAAAGGAGGAAGGCTTAGGTAATCAGCAGAGATCGTTGGACTCGTTCCAGGAAGAAGAGGAAAAAAGTAAAGTGGAGATAATTGCAGACGACAGGGAAAATAGAATAGCTAAAGAGTTTTCCAGGAAAGAAATTGATGTCGCGAAAGAGCGGCTTGAGGTAGCAGATTTTGTACTATCTGAAGATGTAGCGGTTGAAAGAAAGACTTCTCAGGACTTCGTGGACTCGATTGTTGATAATAGATTATTCGATCAGTTACAGGATTTGAACAGTTATAATAACCCGATTATTCTGATTGAAGGCGGTAATATTTACTCAAAAAGAAACGTCAGTGAAAAGGCAATCAGAGGAGCACTTTCATCAGTTATACTTGATTACAATATACCTATTATCTGGAGTCAGGGAGTCGATGACACGGTAGAAATACTGGTTCAGATAGCGGAGAAGGAACAGGAGGAGAATAAAAAGGAAGTGGCTGTGAGAGGCAACTCTTCAGGTAAAACGATGCAGCAGAGGAAAGAATTCATTGTCGCAGGCCTCCCGGGAATCAATACGAAGATTGCTAGAAGACTTTTGAGAGAGTTTAAGACGGTTAGAAATATTTTTGAGGCCTCAAACGGGGAGCTTCAGGAAGTTGAAGGCCTTGGACCGAAGAAGGCGGAGAGTATCACTTCTATGCTTGATGAACAATATGAGTGAACTAAGAGATAAAAGGCAGAAAATCTAAGATTGAGGTGTGAGGGCCTGATGAAGTTTATCAAAGATCCTGATGAGATGTCCGATTTCGATTACAGGCTGTATGAGACCTCTAAATTTGTGTTGAAGCTTCTAATAGCAGGTTTCCTGTTTAGACTGGTTCTGTTTTTGAATCCGACAACTTATCAAGTTCAAGCAGCTTTCACGTCTTTAATTGGGTATCTTTTGTCGATTACAGGAGTTGAAGTAATTCATGAGGGAATCAGGATTTTCACCGACAATGCAACTTATGTAATTGTTCAGGACTGTCTTGGCTGGAAGTCTATGGCGGTTTTTTTAGGGCTTATGTGGGCTTCTACCAAGAGAACACTTGAGCACCTCAACTACATTCTGTTAGGCCTCGGGATCTTGTTAATTGGAAATATTGTCAGAGTCTTCAGCACTGTCTATCTAGCGGAAATAGGAGTCTTTTCCTTTGATATTATCCATGATGTGCTATGGCGCTGGAGCCTAACAATACTAGTTCTTGGAATCTGGGCCTTCTGGCTGAGAAATAGAAAGGAAGAGAAAAAATTTGATAAAAGAATTAAGGAGCAGGTCCGGAAATTCAACTGAACATTTTTAGAATAAACCAATCATAAACCTCAGAACTGAGACTCCTGCTACGGTTAGAGCCAGGCCTACAGGGAAGACTGGCATGAATCTGATTCCTTTCTTTAATTGGACATCGCCTTCAAGCTCATCTAACTCTTCCTTCTCTACCCCTTTGATTTCTCCTTCTGCTAGGACATCGCCTTCTTCAACCTTTGAAGCATCGACAGTCCTAACCATCATTTTCTCCTCTACAGAAGTCATGAAGTAATAGAGGAATATCATGAAGCTGAAAGATAGGAAGTATACGATTCCGTTAAGGCCTTGAGAATAGGCAAATACTGAGAAAATTAATGTGGCTGAAAGTCCTAGAGCGATATATTTTTTCTCATCTTTCATCCTCTGGACAAAATCATCTCTGACATCACCTGATTTCAGGCCTCCATAGATTCCGAATACTGTCGCATAGAGAAAACCTGTCATCATGGTGTTCACAATTAAGTCAAAAATACCTATGACTCCGAG
>JAWOFP010000064.1:0-17656 GCA_046497485.1 Candidatus Nanohaloarchaea archaeon
TTCATATTTGCCCCAAGCAAGGTTAGATAAATATTCTGAATCCCTAAGTCTGGTAGTTGGAGTCCTACAGCTGATGTCTGGAGAATGAAACTGTATAATGATTGAGCCACGCCTGTAAAGACCATTACGAAGGAAGTAATAATTAGAGCTGGCATAATTACGAGCATAGGGAGCTGTAGAGTTCCAAAGTAGCCATATTTCTTGTTGAAAAACATTTCTTTATACTTCCAACCGTTGTAAATAAATCCACGCGACCATCTTACTCTCTGATTATATAGACCTTTGAAAGTAGCCGGAAAATCAGTGTAAGAGCTGTCAAAATAAATCATCTCGAACATCTTGCCGCTTTTTCTAAGCTTGAACGCCATTTCAAGATCTTCAGTCAAATTTCCTACATCAAACCCTCCAACACTTTTCACATCAGAAGTTCTGTAGATAGAAAACGCTCCAGGAGTAACATTCAATGTATTAATTTCTGTCATCAGCATCCTATAGAAGTTTGTAAGCTGATACTCAACCGTTTGAAGTCTTCTAATAAAATTATCGGCTTTAAGAGGCTTAATTGAAGCAATAACAGCTCCAAGGCCTTTATCATTTTCCATATTGGTAACTGCTTTGTACAGTAGCTGGTTCTCAATCTTTGAGTCAGCATCCTGAACAACGACATAATCTCCTGAGGCCTCTTCCAACCCAGTGTTCAGAGCCGCGGCTTTCCCTTTGTTAACTTCGTGTTCAAGAATATTTATTTTGTCAGAGGCGTATTTTTTCGCTTTTTCCAAGGTGTCATCTGTAGAGGCATCATTTACGAAAAGTACATCATAATCAGGATAATCTAGTTCTTTAACAGAGTTCAAGGCCTCTTCAACTACCTCTGACTCGTTATATGCAGGCATCAAAATTGTGACAGAAGGGTAACTTTCCAGCTCTTCTACTTTTTCTTCTCTGTCTTTTACAGAAGAGTAAATACTTAGATAGAATACTGATAGGAACACTGATGAAAATATGAGCAGCCATGCGATGTAAAGTATCATAGATTTAGTTCTTCATGATCTCTCTTAGGAATACTGTTGCGTAGCATCCCTTCGGAAGATCAAAGCTTACAGTCATCTTATTCCTCCCCATATTCAAGTCATCGTCTTCAACTTCTAAAATATCAAAGTTCCTGAAGTCAGCGAACGCCCTTCTGTAGCTGCCTTCACTTCTAAGTTCCGGTAGCTCCTGCATCCTGAAGTCTTCCTGAGAGACCCCTTCTTCTTCAAGCACTTCTTTCATCAAGTTCTCAGGCCTGTTGTCCTTTAGATCTGTTTTGTAACCTACAAGAGGGATTTCATATTTCTCATCATACCATCCTTCCTCAACCAGCTGGGACAGAACTTTGTTGTAGACCCATGACTGATATGCATGAATAAACAATGTTTGTAGGCCTTCAGGCAGCCTTTTGATAGCTCCTTTGTAGTCTCCCGGATTTTTAGTTAAATGGTATAGAAGAGATTTCTCATGGTTGAATTTTTCAGGTATTCTTTCTGCAGCGCCCTCTACTTCACGAGTTTCCCACAGATCCTTCCTGACCTTTCTAATAGATTTATACTCTGATTCATACGGCTTAGCAATATATGTCCAGACTGCTTCCTCATAATTTCCTCTAAGTAGAAGTCTTCCTACTTGATGGGTGATAGGCCTAGCGCTCCCGAATCTCTGTCTTCCAAAGTAGTTAGGCATCTTGCCGTCCATCTTTTCTACAGTTTTCAGAGAAGTATTACGGATATTTTCAATCGGAAGCATCAGATCTCTAACAGTGATTTCAAATCTGTTAGCCATCAGGTTTCCGAGGCCTATATGACCTCCTTTTCCTATAACTTCTAGATCAAATTCATCTGTGAAAACTTGGTTTACATCCTCTTCTTCTACACCTTTGATAGAAATATACTGTTCTGTAACTGCCCTTTTATCCTTGTTTCCTGCGTAACCAATTCGTTTCCGAGAAATATGCAGCATCTTAGAAAGCTTGTTTATAGCCTGTAAAGTAGTCATGTTCTGCTTTCGCAGCTTTACAATTAGATGCTCTCCTTCTCCATCAGTATCATGCTTTGCAAGCTCCTGAACTATAAAATCGTTTACCTGCTCTTTAATCTCTCCGCTTATTCCAGGCGTATCAGTATAGTGAGCCCAGTCCATATCTGTTAAGTCCAGTTCTGCAAATTCTTCAACTTCTTCTTCCTGTTCTTGATTCATTTAACCAATGTCAACTCCGAAGTAATCTTATCAATTTTTGATGATTCTGCCGGTCCTAGGCCTAGAGCCGTTGCGGTTCCAGGCTCGACTTCAGTATGGCCGGCATCTTTTACTTTGTAATGAGGTATATTAAGTCTTTCAGCACCCATAATCAAATCTTGGAAGCTTTTCTCACCCTTATCAAGTATAATTTTCTTAGCGCCCTGTGAACCCCAGTCTTTTCTCAAATCTTCATCCACTTTTTTATATGCGTTAAGCGATGCGTGTGAGGCCTGAGCTGCTAATTTACCTTTGCTCATCCCCAGAGATTCATCGATTACAATCACTTGTTTTAAATCCATTTTAGTCCTAGAGCACCCACAACTAAATACTTACATCCAATATTTATTTACCTTTCGGTGATAAATACCTCTAATTGTTATTTGGATACGCTATGGGTTCGCCCAGATTCGAACTGGGGATCTTCGCCTTGTAAGGGCGACGTCATAACCAACTAGACCACGAACCCGCATTATAGGCCTTTCAATGAAGCTTTAAAAGACCGTCCATCAAATCTCCTGATCAAGTATAGGATCAAAAACCTTATCTTCAGACTTAAAGTAAGGATAATAAACCCTATAAACTTTCCCAGAGTACTCGGACTCCACAGAGCTCTTCTCAACATTATAATCAATCAAATCATCCGCTACAACAGCATCTTCTTCTCTTTCGACTTCTAAAACCGATTCAACAGCCTCACCCTCGCTCACCAAACCTTTCTCCTCTAAAGAATCGATTCTTGTCGAAACCTTAGCCAAACTGATGCCTAACTCATCGGAAATACCAGCTTGGTCGAGGCCTTCACTCAAAAGATCTAAAACTTCGTCCTCAGATTCAGAAGGCTTCTCACGAGAGGCCTTAATCTCTCCTTTGACACCATCAATTAGAACTTCTTTTTCATCTGTATCTACAAGATAGAGAGGATAGTAAGCAGTAGCAAATTTCTCTCCATAGGTAGATTCTATCTCCTGAATATCTTTAAGCGGAGAGAAAAATTCAATATCTTTCTGCTCTACATAAGTATCGGCTGTCTGAGTCTCTCCACCATGCATGGACTTTCTCACTCTTACATCCGTCATCACCGGATAATCATTTCCGAGCAGAAATGCGACTCCAGGCGGCAACGACTTAATCATATCCTCCACCTCAGAAGTAACACCTTCAAACGACTTTGAAATAGCCTTCAAATCATTAGGATTAGTAACCCGTAGAATAAACTGAGTATTAGCCTGAGAAAGCACATTCTTATCGATTCGAGCAGGCCTCTGAGAAATAACTCCGATACCCAATCCAAATTTACGTCCTTCCGAAGCAATCTTCCTCATAATCGGATTTGAGACCGCTTGGCCAAAGCCTTTCTCAGGCACAAAGTTATGAGCCTCCTCAATCACCATGATAAACGGAGGAATCCTATTCTTCTTCCTTAAATCGAACAATTTCTTTGCCAGCATGTAAGCAGTCATTTCAGTTGGCTCAGGCTCAACTGCCTTCAAATTAATTATAGTGGCTCTTCCTGGCTCCACTAAATCCTTGAGATCGATGGGATTTTCTGAGAACAGGCCTGACTCCTCAAGCTGCTCCAAGTAATTTAGTAAGTTCCATTTAGCAGTAGAATCTTCCTGACTTACAGCATCCTGAATATCCAGCAAATTATAATCGTCTTCTTTATCTTTCAAGTGCTTTAAAGCATTGTAAAGCACCCCCATCTGTGAATTAGTCAATGAATCCGGAATCAGTGTAGTAAGCTCTTTTTTATCCAAGTTCACAGATGAAAACTGTAGTGGTAAGGCCTCACGATTAATATCGGTATTAGGAGAGTATTCCTTTACTTCATAACTATCAGGCTCATCGCTGTCCGGATTAGGCTTTTTCAAAGAAGAGTACTCTCCGTGAGGATCCAAGACCAGTACAGGAAAATCTGCTTCAAGCATCTCCTCAATTAAAACTCCCACAGTGTAGCTATTATGAGACACTATACCTCCTCTTCCCGCAATAAAGTTATGATGATCTCTAACTGTGATATCGTAAACATATCCATCATGACTTACTTCTTCAATTGATACTATCTTATCCCAAAATAAATCTGAGTCCGCCAGATTTGAATAGAGCTCAGAGTCCAAATGCTCGGACATTTCGCTCATTTTTTCTCTTGCAGGCCTTCTCTCATTACGTTCATAGAGCGAGATAAGTGTGGAATGAACTCCAATTTTCTCTCCTAGCTTAGCTTGAGAAAGACCTAGTTTACTTCTTTCCTTCTTTAGATACTCTCCTTCAACAGGGATCACATCGACATTTGTGTTGCCTTCCTTGGTCGCAAGATAATTCTCCAATCTTTCTTGCTTCCTATCGATTCCAAAACCTATTTGTTTTGAAAATCTCTGCATCTGCTTAACTCCGCTGATAGCTATCCGATAGTAAATATCGCCTTCGTGATCGGAATTAGTTGCTTGCTTTTCACGGGAAGAGATTCTAGAGACAATGCCAAATTCCAAAAGCATGTAGCTTATCTGATTAATCATTTCCTCACTAGCAGAAGACAAAGTAATCTCATGATCCTCCATAGAACCCTCGCAGTCAAAGAAAGCTCGTAAAAACTTTCTCTTAGGCCTCCTAGATGAAGTCATTACGCACTTAGGAACGGATTTTGACCTTGATTTCTGCAAAGTTTCATATCCAACTTCCTCCAGAAAGTGTTTTAATGAAATAGAGTCTATATACGAAGCATTTTTTCTCATTTTTGACGGTTCAAGATTAAAGAGCTCTGAGCCAAGCTCCTCAAACTTCTTCATCAAACCTTCGTTATTGTTTGTGAAAATAATCCTATAACTATTCTCTTGTTGCTCAGTACCCTCTGCCAGGATTAGCGCCAGAAATTCTGTTAGATCTGCATTAATATACTTAGGAGTATTTAAGGCCTTCATTCTTTCTCCTATAACAAATCCTTGTCCAACCTCAGGCCTACTCCCTTGGTATTTCCATTTTTCTAAAGTGCTCTTGTTCACTCCCAGTTTTTCCGATATTCTGGATACTGAGCTTTCATCTTCTACAAGTTCTTTAAATTCGTCAAAATTCTTGGCAAGCTTCTGCCTTCTCTCATTTTCAGAATCTATCTTGTTTGTAATATCTTCAGAGAACTGGATATTATCAGTTGATTTAAAATCTGTTTTACGAGGAACCGCAACATGCATCCCTTCATCCACTTCTGAGGCCTCAACAAAATCGTAACTATTCTCTGCAACCATCAATGGATGTTCCTCTGTTACTTCTATCTCTCTACCAGACTCAGTCTTAATCCTTAAAATTTTATCACACTTTTTACGGTATGCATAAACTGCGTCTGCATCTACAATTTCAAATTCGTCATTAACGGCCTTAATAGAGCAATCATTAACTGTTCTAAGCTCTTCATCTTCGGACTCCTTAACAGTTGAATTAGAATTTTCAAAAATTTTCTTAATGTTCTTCAATGACCCATCACTCATTAAAATATCTGTATCAGGAGTTACGCACTTCCCTGCTCCGGTTTGGGCTAAGACCGCAAAATGCTTGTAGAAGTCGTCAGGATCTACCATTATGTCTATATCTGGATTAGTTTCCAAGTTACCGACTCTAAGGCCTTTCTCATTCAGTCCTAAAGTATCGGAGATAAGTTCTTGATCCGCTTCATAGATGATTGAGTCAGGATCTATAACATGTCTAGGAGCTCTTGTAAGGCCTTTATCCCTATATCCAATTATATTTGCGGTAGCTGTTGTTTCTCCGTCTTTATGTTTAGTTACTTGATCAACTTGAGCTAAAATCCATTTATCGTTGCTTTTCACTGATACAAAGTCGAATTTCCCTACTTTTTCAGTCGCTCTGAACTTGAAAGAAGAGGTGTTTACATCGCCTTCAATTACTCCTACTTGCATACTAAATAATCAAATCGAGAAGTTGATAAACTTAGGCCTAAATTCTAGCAAGAGAACAATATTTTTTGTCCAAATCTAATTGATAGTGTTGTCTACTTGCGCTCCTAAAATATATTGTGCCGCTCCATTCGACTGCCTCCATGATCTAAAGGCAATCCCGCTATGCTCTGAATGAGGATTCGTATTAGAGCTCAATTCCGTCACTTGTGAACCGCCTGAATCATATATTGTAACAGTATGTGAATCTTCTTCCATCTGCATTTCCAATAAATATCTTTCATCGCTTACGAAACCGATATTATTATCGTAATCTTGTTCTCCATTCCCTCCTACTTCAAATAAGTATACCTCCTGCGAATCAAAATGGATTCTTACATCATTGTAGTTATTTGTATCCTGCCAATTATAGTTAACCCTTACCCTATTATTCCGCGCACTTGTATCATTAGTAGCAAACCATACCTTGAACGTGTCGCCAGTCTCAGGATAATGAGGTCTTCCATCACCAGGATTTGAATATACTCTATCAGCATCCTGCATGTTAAACATTCTAAGCAAGTTGTTTTCTTCTACAGCGGAAACAGTAGATTCAATTGATGTATCCTCTACCGTCTCAAAATTACCTATATTCTCATTTCCTGTATCTGTGTAACTTCCATCATCAAAATTTGCTCTTTCAAAATTGTCTACTTCAAGTGAGTCGCCTAAAGTAGTTGAATCTTCTGTGAGTTGAAGGCCTCCGGAAATAGTACCTGAGACTGCTAAGTTCTCAAGGACTCCAGTGTCATAAATTATTTCAATATCTAATGTGTTACCGCTATTTGAAGATTCTACATTTCCTAAGGTTACAGATTCCGAACCTCCTAAGCCTATCTGCTTTTCCGACAATAATTCAGTATATCTGCCCTGTTCATCGGTAACATTAATCTCTCTTATATTAACGGAATTCCCTGCAGCATTTCTCAATATTAATTCAAAATTATCGTTTGCGGTAACTCCGAAATTATCAACTTGTATATCTTGTCCTGTAAAACCGCTTGTAGATTCAACTACTTGATTCCCTACAACGGCAAAAACTGCCCCGCCTACAATAGCTACTACAAGCAGCATCCAACCATAAGTCATCAAATACTCAATCGCAGACTGTCCTTTGACCATACCAAGATATTATTTTAGATTATTAATATAACCCTGCTTTATTTCAAACCTTTGCCACAAATACACTTTATGGATTTGAGGGAGAAAATTTCGACACCTGATTTTGATTCAGGCCTTCAAGAAAATCTTTTCTATCTAGGAGTATGCATAGTATTAGTTTCAGGCCTAGTCACTGCAAATAACATTGTAACTGACGGAGATAAACGAGTAGAGGTCGGGCCTACAGAAGTATTTAACGAGTGTAAAGGCCTAGATGTAGGAATCTGCCTAGGTATTGAACGACCTAGCCATGTGACATATGACTTTGATGACTACAATGGAACTCCTGAAGAAGGAACAGAAGAATACTACAGAAGAGTTGAAGCCGAATTAATGCTTCAAGCCTATAATATCTGTGAAGAAGACAGTCTAAGCGATATGGAATGGCTTGATCAGGCAGAGTACGATAACAGGACAGGATCTGAATGGTATGAGATGGAAGAAATTGATTTACTTGGATGCGAGCAAACTTTCCGCTTCCAAGTAGATGAATAAAAACTTAGTTATTCATCTCTTCAAATGTAGCAGAAGACCCACCATACTTGAAATTATCAAAGTAATATTTTCTTTCAGTTACTCTGGGCCTTTCATTCATTCCTTCCCAAACCCATTTGTAGATACCAAATTTCCCCGATCTTGGAGGGTTTACTTCTCTTGCAGTAGTAGGACCTTCATGGTCATAGACTAAGCTATCATTAACCCATATTTTCATGAGCCCTTCTTCACCTTCATGTTCCTCGCCATGATGCGACCATTTAATCTGCATTGTGATATCATACCATGTTCCGGGTTCAAGATCTTCACTGTATTCTGCCCAGTCTGTTCTCCTGATATACTCCCCCTGCTCATCAGTCTCTAGAGAACCATCAGATAAGATATTATTTCTATCTAGGCCTCCCTGAATATCCATAAGATCTCCTGAAGGTCCAGTCGAATCAGGGCTTGGATACTCATCCACATAGGAATTAATGAATATCAGTTTATCGTTTTGAACATTTACTGAGAGAGGTTTCCCGTTCCCCAGACAGTAACTTGTGTAATCGCAGACCTGTTGTTGGTTTTCCTCTGTCCACCCCTCAAAATTATCATAATCTATAACAGGTAAATCCGCTACCGACCTGTGGAACTCATAGATTTGCTCCCTGTTTTCGTCTTCTTCAAAATCTTCAGGCACATAGAATGAGAAGGTATGCCAGAACCCTGAGTTCCAGCGCCTCGCTACATTATCGTAAATCCTATCTCCGCGATCGTTCAAACTTGGATTAACCCTTACACTGTTTACACCGCTGTAGTCCCAGTCATAGTCCATGCTAGTTTTAAGGGAATAATCTCCTTTTCTTGAAACTTCATCAGTGATAACAGTCGCTTCTAAAGCATGCTGCGAAGGCACAGATCTATCAGTATTAACATATGTCGATTCTCCTGACTCAAATAATTCATGTAAAAAGATATTATTCGAGTTCTCTGAAGCCTTTTCATGGTAATTAGAAGACTGGTATATTGAAGTAATATCACCCTGGGAAATTGCACGATCAAAAATCTTGAACTCGTCAATTTCTCCGTTCCAATGCCTTCTAAAGCTTTCTGAACCGTCCTCTGCATCATCATAATTTGCGCCTATCTGAAGAGGTGTATCTACCGATCCTACAGACTGGCTTACTGAAGAACTATCAGTTTTAACACTGTTTACATACATTTCAGCAGTTTCTTCCTCTCTACTAAATGTAACCGCAACATGACTCCATTCATTTTCTGGAACTGTAGATGAGACCGTAGTATGCGAGTTACAGTCATTTAGGCCTCCTCTAAACTCTGCAGTTATAAGTTGAGTGCCATCTAAACGCCTTATTTGATAACTGCAGTCTCCTCTACCAGATATAGCCTCCCAGTTTGTTGAGTAGTCAGGTTTTATCCATGTTGAGATGGTGAACTCCTCAGTATAATCTGTATCTTGTATTTCATACACACCATCTATTTCTGTGGAGGAAACCTCATATCTTGGCTCTGGCGCATCATCTGCAGACGCTCCATCATTATCAGAAACAGAGTCTGTTTCTTCGCCACTAGAATCTTCAATATTTTCTCCTTCATTATTTTCATTATCATCAAGATCGGAGTCATCAACATTTTGCTCTTCTGTTTCAGTGTTAGAATCTTCCTCAGAATCAGAACTAGAATCTACATTCTTCGAGTAATCTATAAAATTTGAAGCAGCATCAGAGACATTAGAACTACCTGAAAATCCTATATACATTATAGATCCTGCTGCAAAAACCATTACTGCAGCCCCCATGATTAAGGCGATAATCTGATTCATAGGAACTAATAGTATTGCTAGAGATTTAAAATATATTACAACCCAATTTTAAGCTTTCACAAATTAAAGAATTATTATAAGGTGAATTAAATTATGTCAGATCAAATTGAGAGGACTTTTGTAGCGCTGAAACCTGATACGGTGAAGCGTGGAATCACAGGCAAAATCATTGATATTTTCGAGGAAACCGGTTTCAAAATCGTCGGTATGAAGATGGTCTGGGCCGATGAAGAGATCCTTCAAGAACATTACAGCGAACATGTGGACAAAGACTTCTATGATAGACTTGAAGAATACATGAGCTCGGGTCCTATCGTCGCAATAGTGCTTGAAGGAGTCGAAGCTGTCGAGAACTTGAGAAAGATTGTAGGAGAGACAGATCCAAAAGAAGCCGATCCTTCAACTATCAGAGGCAAGTTTGCTCACATGAGCTTTGAGCACGCAGACGGAAGCGGAAGACTTCACAAGAACATTATCCATGCTTCAGCAGAGAAAGACGAAGCAGAAGAAGAGATAAGCATCTGGTTCGACGACGAAGAGCTTCACGATTTCGAATCAGCTCACGAAGAATTCGTTAGATAACATATTCCTCTTTTCTCATTTTCTATTACAATTTCAGTAAAAGATTAAACTTTTCAGGCCTAAGTCTTTCTTATGGCAAAGAATAAACTTTACCGTTCGGAAACAGATAAGTGGATTGCAGGAGTATGCGGAGGAATAGCTGAAGTATACGATGTTGATCCGGCTCTAGTAAGGGTAGCTGCAGTATTACTAGCTTTCACACAGGTTGGAATATTAGCATACCTGGCTGCATGGCTGATTATCCCTCATGAATCAGAACTTGAGTAGGCCGTCAGCACTCAAAATCTAACCCGCAACATATTCTATCCTTATTTTTGTTAGGCGAGTTAATTCCCGCAGGGTTCATCATCCAGCCATTATAAATTAATAGGACTTCTCCAGATTCTCTAAGTCAAGCTCAAAGCCCGAGACATCTACATCAAGACCCCAGTTATCAGCTACTTTTTCCTTGAACTCACAGATATAGCCGATTTCTTCACCTTCAAGGCAGATCTTGGCAGATCTCTTAGATTTACCATACTCATAGTGATCCTCTTCAAGAGCGAATTTCAGGCCTAATGCATTTTCAAGGACTTGTAAGGCCTTTCTTGCTTCAGTATAATCTATATTGCCAGCCTTTAGGTAGCAGATTTTCTTTTTATTCTCTGCTTCTGGCATCTCGACGACCTCTCCTACTTCAAAGAAAGTCTGCGGATAGCTTTGATGTCTATTTTCTTTAAGTACTTCAAAGATAGATGGCGTCATCCAGCTTCGAACAACTTCATAATCCTCAGTCAAAGCGTTAGCCATAGAGGCATGAGGGCTCTCATCGAGCTCCATCTTATCAAATAATTTCTCTTTACTGGATAAAGTAAATGTATGCGTTTCCAATGCCCCTGAACCTATCAAGGCCTCTCTAACCACCTTGGAGAACTCCTCTAATTCATTCTCCGAGCCTATCTGATCTACCTCCGGTAATTCTGGCTCAATATTATTGTATCTATATGCGATAACGATGTCCTCAATGAGATCATAGCTATGCATTATATCAGTTCTGTAGCACGGGACATCCACATCTACTTTCTTTTTAGAGGCTTTAGCACCATAACCCATTGATTCCAGCAGTTCAGCGGCGTCTTTTCCAGAAAGGTCTAGGCCTGAAACTGAGTTCAAGTACTCGATATCCAAGTCTCTTCTTTCTGGCTCCAGTTTCGGCAGTCTTTCCTCACCTACTTCTAAATTCTCAAGCTCACCGCCTCTATCGGACAAAGCAGTTGACAAAATATTCAAGGCCTTTTTAACCGTTTCCTGGTCTTTTCCTGTCACATCGATAAATATATCCGTCGTCTTATGATCGACTTCAGTCAATTGGTTGTTAATGATAGGCGGGAAGCTAAGGACTTGGCCTTTGGAGTCTTCAATTATAGGATATTTTTCTTCGTCTTCTAGAATCCAAGCGTATTCCTGTCCTTTCTCATGCTCATCGACAATCTGGCCAAGATCCATATCTCTGTCGTATTCAAGAGGCGTGAAAGATACTTTTTCGGGCTCAACAGCTCTATAAGTAAACGGCGGCTCAAGCTCTGAAAGATCATGAAGACCTATCGCCAGTTTATCTCTTCTACGACCTAAAGTTTCGTGAATCTTCTCTTGCAACTGAATCAAACCATTAATAGCTCTTTCATCAAGCTCCAAATCCCTGACTACTGCCGCACCTATTACAGGCCTTACTTCTTCAACCGATTCTTCGACTTCAAGCTTCAGTCCTCCTTTCGAAACCTTATATTCTTCTAGGCCTTCTTCTATCCCAAAGTAACGGGAGTAAGCTCTTGCAAGGCCTTCCACACTCAATAGATCGGGTCTGTTAGGATATACTTCTACATCCCATTTGACACCTTCGACACGGTTCCAGTGTACTCCTAAATAGGATGCTTCTTCCTCAAGTTTTTCGTCTTCAATACCTGTTCCGATTAATCTCTCAAACTCATTCTTGTTAATTTCGATGTGTGCCATCAAATTCCTCCTCCTTGAATCTCTAAATTATCTAATTTCATTTTTCAGGCCTCCAGACAGGAGTCTCTTCCAATATTTCGATATCGTTTCTGTAAAGCTCTCTGATATCTTCGATCCCTGCTGCTTTTGCTGCGATTCTTCCAAGGCCTAATCCCCAAGCAAGCACTGAGACCTCTTTACCAATCATAGGTTTGACTACTTCAGGCCTGAACATTCCTGCGCCTCCTAATCCCATCCATTCGCCGTTGTCTTTTACTTGTACTTCTACGCTCATCTCGGTGTATGGATAGTAGCTTGGGATTAACCTAAATTCTTCATAACCCATCTTCTCGAAGAATTCCGAAATATATCCTTTCAAGTTCTGGAAGCTTAGATCTTTTCCTACAACTATTCCATCCGTCTGATAGAACTCAGCCAGATGGGTTTTATCGACTGTCTCATTTCTGAAGTTTCTGGACACAGTGAAGAACTTAGCTGGAAGATCCTCTTCCTCCAGTTCTGAAAGCTTCTGCGCTGAAACAGATGTAGTGTGAGTCCTCAAAACATTTCTTTCCGCATCCTCACGGCTCCAGTCATAACCCCATCCAGCGCTTCCTGTAGTCCAGCCGTCTTCATGAGTCTGCTTCACATGCTCCACTCTTTTGTTGCCTGATTCATTGAACTTTGAGATATCAGCTTTTTCTGGATTATCCATGAAGAATGTATCATGCAGTTCTCTTGCAGGATGATCCTGAGGAGTATATAATGCGTCAAAGTTCAGGAAGCTTGATACAACAAAATTTCCTTGCATCTCCTTGAAACCCATCTCTCTCCATTGATCTCTTGCGTAGTCGACAACTTCTTTGTAAAAATGCTTTCTTCCTATCTGCGGCATAGATGCCTCAGCTTCTACATTGAATTCCTCTTCTACATTATCTATTTTTACCTGCTCTCCTCGCTCCGTAAGTTTCAGAGATTTCTCTGTCTCCGTAACTCTTTCCACCAGGCCTCTATCGACATGATCTGCGCCAAAGTCTTCATCTCTCAACTGCTGAGCGACTTTATCTTCATCAACAAATTCTCCTTCTTCAGTTAGTCGGACTTCTCCATTTTCTATTTCTATCCAGCCTTTCTGCCTGGCTTTACCTACTGCGACATCTGCCGGAATATTGATTTCAGAGAAACCTTTTGGCCCGTCTTCCAAAATTTCTACTAACCTGAATTCTGGGCTTCCCTCTCTCATTACAGCCTTTCCTTTATTTGTTAGAGTGTAGGCAACTTCTTCGTCTCTAATTATCTCTACAAGGCCTTTTTCCTCTAGTTCTTTTGCGGCTCTGGCGATCATCGACTGGTCAAATCCTTGATCCTCCAGCCTTTCATATCTTATCTCTTCAGAGTTCTTTACCTGTTCAAATACTGTTTTAGCCTGTTGAGAGAGTTTCACACCAGAGTTTTGAGGATCCAATTTTTTATAGCAACAGGTTTAATAGCACAAAACCTCAAATTTAGTTCATGGCTATCGACACCGGTATTGAAGGCCTCGGAGACATGGTGGAAATACCAGATGATTATACTTTGCTTCTTGGAGGCCCTCCAGGAACCGGTAAGAGTGCATTTGCACTGGACTACCTTTTCGAGGGAGTTCAAAATGGTGAAAAAGCTCTTTTCATAACTTTAAGAGATTCTAAAGAAGAGATAATGGAAAGTGTTGAGCTACGAGGATATGATTCAAAATCCGAGAACTTCAGAATACAGGAAGCTACAGGTCTGATGCGTGGAAGCAGCGGACAGGTCTTCGAACCAGAAAAAGTAATAGACGGTTTAAGGAGAAACCTGAATAAGTTCGAACCTGATAGAATCGTAATCGACAGTATTACAAAATTCCTGATGATTTTCGATGCAGAACCTGTTCAGAGAGAAGAGGCCTCCCGTATAGTAGGCCGAATCAAGGAAAAACAGGCCTCATCCTTGTTTATAGGAGAAGTACCTTACTCAAAAAATGGGCAGCCTTCAAGATATGAAATCATGGAGTTCGTGGTCGATGGAATCTTCAAGCTTGAGCAATCACAGGATGGAATCATGTTTGAAATTTTGAAGATGAAAGGCCTTGGTTACGATAGAAAAACTAAGAAGGTAGATATTTCAGATAACACAGTTTCTTTAAACAGTTTCAATAAAAGCCGCTCCAATAATGGCGAAGACTCCGACTACGAAGAGCTTTGATAACTGAATCCAGTGCTCCCAGCTTAAATGCTGCCTATAAACCGAAGCTGAAGCAGTTGTACCCAGTATTCCAGCAACTATAAACCCTGTCATTTCTAAAGACGTGTGCGGAAAGTATGCTAGAGGTGAACTGTTTGATAAAATTATTTCCAAGCCTGTTAAATCGCTTGCAAGCGTTGCAAAGAATACTCCAACCATTGAAGCATTCAGTGAAAGTATGAATGCTCCTGCAGACCCTAAAAATGCTGATACGCCTAGAATCATTACAAACAATGTCAAGTTATGGCTCGAAACTCCAAGGAATGAGGCATCAAGATTTGTAGCTTGCCCAGTGAGGCCTGTAGTACTGAGCTGAGTGGTGAAGAACTCAGGCATCAGAAGAGCACCAATAAAGAACGCTGTAACTAGGCCTATAAACAGAGATCCATAAGCCATTGTTTCATCCATGAAGTCAGGGTTCTCCTCATACTCGAAATAATAATCCATCAATGGGAACACCATTGGAACCGCTGCAATCATTGGAGCGATTAGAGAGGCCTGATCGGTGAAAAAATTGTTAGCTGCCCAGATACCTGTAAGCCCTGAGATTAGGCCTAGAATAGCTAGGGCTTTGTAGTTGTGAGACTCCTCTTCTCTCAGAATTAATTCTGGCAGCATAGAGTTTACTTATCTAAGCCCAATATTAAACTTAAGGCCTGACACTACCTCTTCCTCTCAAGATCGATATTCCTATCCCACATCTCTTCGGCTAATTCACCGTCATACATCATCTTTTGAACCAGTTCATCAGCGTTCTCCTTTCTTTCCTGATGACCCTCAAGGAAATCGTTCAGTTCCTCAATCAGAATCTCTTTGATCTCTCCTGTCAACATCTCTCCAGATGAATAGTCCTCGGCGATTTCACGCAGTCTCTCATCATCCTCCATCAAAAGGTTACGGAGCCACTGGAAAGAGGTATCGACCGATAAATCTGCGCCTTCCGCTCTATGCTCTTCAAGTGTATCGCCCCCACCCGAGTAAGCATGTTTCTTGACTTTCTTCTCGACTTCTTCAGGAGTATCATCCAGCATGATAGCCGTCTTCGGCTTAGAAGAGCTCATCTTTCCTTCCGGCCCTGTCAATGCAGGGATAAACTTGGAGTGAATAGCAGCCGTTTTTTCATGACCAAACTGCTCTGCTATATCTCTTTGAATTCTCCAGTAAGGATCTTGATCAATTGCCGCAGGGATAACGCACCTCTTATCTTCAAAGAAAGTCGGGATATTCTGAATAGCAGGCCAGAAATTCATTCCGATATTTGTTGAGCCATCAAATCCAAATACGCCTGAGGCCTGTGAATTATTCACTTTTTCCGCGATCTTTACGATTCCATCGTACATATTGCCCATGTACTCACGGTTCCTGAAGATAAATGTCTTGTCTGGATCAAATCCTGCTGCAGCAATCTCTCTAATATTATCTTCTGCATACTCATCGATTTCTTCATCGGTTATTTCGCGGTCCCAGTACTTTTCATCGTCCGTCACCTGGATATATACATTTACATCGAATTTTTGCTGGATCCATGCCGTGAAGTAGAAGCTAACTATATGACCAATATGCATAGGGCCTGAAGGACCTACACCTGTGTAGAGGAAAAATCCATCTCCTTCCTCATACTCTTCTAATGCTTTGTCGAGGCCTCGATGCGAGTAGATGAAATCTCGATCAACATATAGATTACTTTCTCCAGCAAGTTCGAAGAACTTCTGCTTCAGCTCTTCGTCAATCTCTTCTGTCCCGAATTTATCTATTAGTCTATCGTAATCTACTTGCCCTTCCACATCGAAAGGTGTCACATCAAAGTCCTCTGGCATTTTTTGAATTCCTCTGAAAAGAAGTTCCCTCCAAATTTTGAAATAACTACTCGTTAAACTTGGAGGCCTTATGCCCTAGCACACCATCATAACCATTTGTGGACATCAAGACCGGATAGAAATCTTCTTCCGCAATTAATTCCTCATTATCTCTCCTTGCGTAAACCTCTCCCTTCTCAACTTTCTGGAAGTTTTCTTTCAGGAATCTCCAATCGCCTTCAACCTTCTCTTTTTGAACAAACAGTTCAGGATCCGAGGCCTCAAACTCTGCATCTATAACGCCAAAGTAGGCTAAAAAGTTCTCTATAACATTTACAGCATTTTCAACCGCTTGATCGCTGTGCTGAGTTCCCGCTTCAACCACTACCCCTGTCGCAAAATCAGTCAGAGTCCCTGAATCTTCCTCAAACTTTACAGCATAATCAGCTCCAGAGGCCTGAATCATCTCCATCTCAGGATCTTCAAAGCTTTTAGTATTCGCAAAAGGCCTGTCAAAAGAATGAGTAGTATGAATATCCAGGACTTTTGACGCCCCTATCTCGCTCAAAAGTTTAGCAGCCAATCTTTCCTCTCTTTGATCTGAATCAATATCTCCAGGAAAACTACGGTTCAGATCCGTGTCCAAGAATCTTTCATCTTCTTCCAAGGCCTCTTCGTTTGCGATTATAAATTTTACAGCTTTATTGTACTTTAGATCTTTTTCAAGAACATTTTTTATTGCTTTCTTTCCTGCAGGTTCGTCTCCGTGAATCGATCCTATTATTGTGAATTCTATCTCTCCAGTTCCACGAGTCTCTACCTTCATACTTTAGAATAAAGTTTGAGAATATTTAAACACTTTTCAAATGTCCAAGGCTTCTACTGCTGGAAGTTCTCCTCCAGAAACGCATCTTACAAAGGCGCCTCCAGCAATCGAGACATGGTCAAAGTCATCCATAGAGTAGCCGAATTCTTTGACAAGTGAGGATGTATGGCCTCCGCCCATTACAGTGAATCCTTCACAGTTTTTCAAGGCCTCTAAAATTTTCTCAGTGCCTTCAGAATGTTCTTCAAAAGCTCCCATTGGCCC
The DNA here is from genome assembly GCA_046497485.1 of Candidatus Nanohaloarchaea archaeon. Taxonomy (GTDB): domain Archaea; phylum Nanohalarchaeota; class Nanosalinia; order Nanosalinales; family Nanosalinaceae; genus B1-Br10-U2g21. Next base: position 17,398 of record JAWOFP010000064.1, read on the forward strand.
TTTCATCAATGCAGAATCGGCTTCTTCAATTATTTCAGCGTATCTTTCACTTGTTTCCTCTCCTATATCCCAAGACATTTCTTCTACATCTTCAGGCCTTTTATCGCCGTCTTCTGTCACTAGATCTGAAGGGAGCTCAAATTTCTCAGGGTGTTCTTCAATTAAATCTTTCAGCTGTTTTTTTTTGGAGTCAAGGCCTCTTTCTTCTATCCATTCTCCTTTTTCTCCTAAGTCTTCTCCTTGAGCAAGTAATGCGACT
>JAWOFP010000020.1:0-4770 GCA_046497485.1 Candidatus Nanohaloarchaea archaeon
AAGGATTATTTGAAGATCATAAGTTCATAGATGGAGAATACCGAGATATCGTATATTATGGTATAATAGACTCTGAATTTTAATCCTTACTTATTTTACTGTGTTCTAATTTGGCTTCCTTTACAACCCTCAGGATTCTCAAGGTTATCAAGCGAGGCCTCGAAAACCTTGGTCGAAATATTGGATCTCTCGATTATTTCTAGTGCGGTCGAATCGATTAACTCGTGTTTACCGGCTTCATTGTTGCCCGAGATTATGTCTTTCAGGTCTTCTGCTGTGACTTCTTCCAAATAGTTTGCGTCTTCGTCTTCGGGATCTCGGTCATATACTCCGTCAATACTTGTCGCGATATATAGGTCGGCATCTAGGATCTCTGCAGCGATTGCTGCAACTGCGTCAGTGGAGTGTCCTGGTGTCAGGCCTCCCATGACGACATCCATTCCTGTGCTTGCGGCGACCCTGATCTCTTCAGCTGTCTCCGGTACATCAGGGTATGCTTCCATCGCAGTCATCAAAGTTCGGGCGTTCAAACGGGTTGCAGCGATACCAACTAAGTCTTGCTCTCCTTGATTTCCGTACTCTCCTGAGGCATAGATATATTCTTTCAGGCCTCCTGCTCCTGTAACTACTAGAATTTGTTCATCGTTTTCCAGTGCTTCAGCTATCTCTCCAAGTTTCTCTAGGTTTCCTGTAATTACTGAGCCGCTGACTGCAAATACTTTTTCTACCATTTTTTAGGCCTCTGAGCGTTTTTATTCATTTTTAGACTTCCTCTGCGTTTCCACGGTTTACAAGGATTTCAGCATTGTCATCCGGAATTACTGGGCTGTCACCCTCCTCAAAAGGCCCATAACTCTCTAAATCAGTACCCATAAACTCTGGGACATCTGATACAATATTTACTTTTGAGTACCCGTCCTCTACATCTTCAACCTCTTCAGTTTCTTCTGAGGCCTCTACTTCTTCTGGCTCTTCTATTACTTCTTTTTCCTGTGTCTCAGGTTCAGTTTCAACTTCAGGCCCAGGATCTGAATTATTTTTCTCTTCTGTTTCTATATCTTCTATCTGGGTCTTGGCAGTTTCGACATCTGCTATCCGGTCTCTATGTTTTTGGAATATCTCTTTAGTTTCCCGGAAAAGCTCCTGTTCCCGGGGCAGCAAGTTCATTTCTGAGGCCTTAATATTGGATTTAAGTGATAGCCTGGCGTTTTTCACTATTTTCTGTTCTCTAAGTGCAATTATTTTTCTGAATACTCTCTTTGATGAGGTATAATCTCTTCTGTCGCCGGCATCTTCTTTTCTTTCTAGGTATTCGTTGGCGCGTAGAATAAAGTCTTCGTCTAATTCTGTTAGTTCATCTGCTCTGCGCTCATTTTTCTGAATCTTTCTCAAGTCACTGAATGTTAATGCGTCCATCCTAATTAATGTGAAGAAGTGAAAACTTTTTACCTTTGATACAGTCTAAGACTATTTCTTCCAAGTCAGAGATACAGACTGCTGAACACTAAAGAATATCTGTTCAAACATACATTATGGCTGAGAAAACCATAGTCTGTCGATTCCAGCAACCAAACAAAGAAAAGCTGGAAGCAATCAGACAAGAATATAGTAACGCACAAGACTATCTTCAAGAGGAAGAAGATGTAGAACTGTATTCAGCCACTAAGCAACAAATGGATAGAAGAGCAGGTAAAGAAGACAAGGAACAACCGCTTTTCATCCGCAACGATACATTTGAAATAGCTAAAAGAGATACAGAACTAACAAAATACTGGGCGAGAATACCTGTTGCTTCCGTCCACGGAGGAATCTGGATACCCATACAACCTCACACAGAAATACAGGAAGACTGGGAAATCGGTGATTCGAAGATAGTTAAGCAGAGCTACGGTTTTGAACTCCATCTCACCGTCAAAAAAGAAATAGGAACACAGGAAGAATATGACGGAGTTTTGGGCATAGACTTGGGTTTGAGGAAGTTAGCGACTGCAACGGATGTTCCGTTGTCCGACATACCCTCAAATCAGACAATATGTCTCGGTTCTGAAGTAGAGAACTATCCTGACAAATACTTCCACCTAAGAAGAAACTGCCGTAACGGTTATGTTCGGAAACGGTGGGATGGAAAAGTAGCAGATAGAACAGAAGACCTTTGCCATCAAATCAGCCGAGAGATTGTAGACCGCGCTAAAGAGAAAAACTTGTTCATCGTTATAGGCGACCTCGAAGGAATCCAAAACAAGGATAGAGGTAAACGGATGAACAGGACAATCAGGAATTTTCCACACTGGAAACTCCGCAACTACATCAAATACAAAGCAAAATGGGAAGGAATCAAAGTAATAGAAGTAAGCGAAGCCTACACCAGTCAGACCTGCTCACAGTGCGGAGAAAAAAGCAGTCCAAGGAAAGGAATGTTCCAATGCCAAAGCTGTGGCTACGAAACAGACCGTGATAAGAACGCTTCCTACAATATTGGGAAGCGAGGAATCGGAAAGCTCTCTGAAGCCTCTTTTGATTCCGAGGGTTGTGTGACACAGCCCCAAATCCATTCCTGATGAACCAATCCTCTGTATATCAAGTTGGAGAAGGAGATGGAAACCCATCAAAAGTCGCTAACAAACTTAAAAGATGTGTCAAGAATACCCCGTCCTTCAGGTCGGGGAGGATGTCACCTTAACTTGAAATCAGCCGAAACATTTCTGTACATGCTTCTTGTAATATGATTCAATCTTGTACTCTTTCCCGCACATTTCACAGATAAATTTGTCATCATCTTCACTATTTGAATCTTCTTGTCTATCCCCTCTCTTCCTGAAAGCATAGCTCACTGGATTCGGAACCTTCTCCTCCAAGTTATCTCCTTCATATACCTGCATATCCTTGTAGTAACCATTGGAATCATAGTTAGGAGGCGGAACATCTTCATCCCGGTTACGATGCCATCTCAACTGAGACTTGACATAGGCCTCGCGTAAAGGTTCCTTGTTTCGGTCGTTCCATTCCCACATCTTCTGCTCGATCTCATCCCAGCCATAACCCACGCAGCGGTAGAAATTGATTAAGATGAATAGGCCTCGCTTTCGTCCATCTTCTAAACCTTCTAATATATTCTTTATGCTTGGAGGGAAGTAAGACTCAGGGATCGCGTCATCAGGCCTTTCAAACTCTTTATCGACTCGCTCCTTCTTCCTTTCCTCTCTTCTATCCTCCACAAAATCTAAGGCTTGGACTGCAAGATTAGTTCCTTCATCTTTCTCATATTCTTTCAGGAAGTCTTCCTCAAAATTAATCTTATCTATCTCAGCATTTTCCTTCTCAAAACTGGAGATTTCATCCGGAGAAATAGGGAGCGATACAAGGCCTGAACCGTCGTGAAGACTGTAAGGCATTCTGAAAAGATGTCGCTGACCCCAGTCATTCTCAATGTCCGCGACCTGATAAGGGTCAAGGCCTTCGTCAGTCTCCATTTCATCTTTAAATCCTGCTTCTCTGACAGCCTTTATCATCTGATCCTTCAAATTATGTCTGAGATAATCTACAATTCCACGCGCCAGATGAGGATAAAGCTCAGAATAACTTTCATCACCAATCTCTTGAGGAAAGGCCTCACCCCTTACACCAATGTGAAATCCTCTGTTACCTGAGAACTTGACCGAAATATTTTCTATTCCGTGTTGACGCAGTTCTTCTACTACCAGTTCTGCAGTCGTTTTTGAAAGTCCAAAGCTGTCGTCACAGTCTATATCAATCACTAGATCCCAGTTTTCCCGTAGATTATCCAGATCAGATACCTGGTCAATCATCAATGGATTTCTCCATCTCTCAACTGAAAAATGGAAGGCCTCAGCACCGTTTTCCACAAACTGCATAAAATCGCCTGGAAAATTGATTGCATCAGGCCTAGTGCCGTAACCGTTAGGATAAGTTGGGGCAACTTCTCTGTACTCAGCTAACTCCAGAATCTTTTCCTGCAGCTCCTCCTGTTCATAGTACTGCCGGATCTGCCAGTCCTTTAAATTGTGTCCCACGTCAAGAAATCAACTGGTTAATACTAAATTTGATGTGGTTTTCTACTCAGGGTCATATTCTTTGATTTCGTCTCCAATCTGGCGCCAATTTGATTCTAGTGGTTCTACACGCCAATTATAACCGTTAGATCTTGCGTCTCCACGGATTTTCTTCTTACTCCTGAGAGCGCCAAGAAAAGTTGTCATTTCAGACATCTCTGTCTCTGAGACTTTTGATAGGTACTCTGAAGACACAAATTTATCCTCTATATTGTAATCATTCTCAAATTTCTCCAGCCGTTTCCTGTATTTTTCAAGACCTTCTATAACGCTGTCTATGAGGTCTTCATCATTCAGAGCTTCAACTTGATTGCTGGTAAAACCTTTTTTGTTTACCTTCGATGGCATTTTACTCTTCTTCGATTCTTGGGGCGAGTACAAAGCTTAGGTCTACTTCTTCAGGCCTTACGAACTCCATTCTCATTGGGAAGTCGTCGCCCAGTTTCACTGTCACATTTTCAGAAAGTTTTTTAGCGCCAATCATCTTGGATAGGTAGTCAAGTGAAAACATTGATTTGACTGGTTCTCCATCCATAGAAATGACTCCTTCGCTTCCAGCTGTGATTGTGAAGTCTGCGTTACTCTGGTCGCCTTCAGCTCTAATGTTTAGTTCTTCGTCTGTTGCTGAGATTGTGACTGCATCGCTTACAACCATGGAGTCTTTTACTGCGCCTTCAAGGACTGGTGCTTCAAGCTCTGC
>JAWOFP010000023.1:0-37929 GCA_046497485.1 Candidatus Nanohaloarchaea archaeon
GAAGGGTTCGTGGTCTAGTTGGTTATGACACCGCCTTGACATGGCGGAGATCCCCAGTTCGAATCTGGGCGAACCCATCAAATTAGTTGAACGTTTCAAAATTACCTCTTACATAATCGTAAATGTCTTGAGGCTCGAGATTATCCGATTCTAGAAAGCTAGGGGCTTCCACTACTCTGAAAATCTCTTCGAGATCTTTTTCAAGCATATCATCTTTTTCTAAATGGAAAAGTACATTTGACAGGCCTATTATTTTCATTAAATCTCTCATGTCATCGGGTTTTACTAGGAGAAATTCCTCACCAAGCTTTCTGTATAAGCTACCTTCTATCCATATTGCTTCATAGTGCGGGCCGTAGTCTAGCTGAGTGATAAATTCTTCTTCGTCATCAAATGTCTTGATATCTCCCTGGTCAATTTCTAAATCTTCCAACTTTTTCGTCGGCAAATCATTATCTGTGATCTCTCCTGCATCGTAGATATCAGCTATTATCTCCTTTATTCCAGTAGCACCATATTTATGCGACCAATAACTTAATGATCCATCTTCATTAGTTTTTACTATTATTCCGCGCTCAGCCATATGACCTTTATTGAAACGAAGAATAATAAAATTTCATTATCGTAAGAGCGAGAAATTTGAATAAGACGTCAAAGTTGGCTATGAACAATCAAGTCTCTCTAAAGTCTTTATATTGAAAGTTCTGTTTTAGATAGGTTAGTATGTCATCTTTAGTGGCAGGAAACTCTATCTGCTGGAAGGTCTATGGATAACGCCTTCTAAAGTCAATTATATTGTTGAAACTGTCTAAGAAATCCTCAAATTCTTGATCTTTAATATCTACTTGGCTTCGTCCTATACGATTATAATCTTCAGAGGTTTCACATTCTATGAGTAATCCTCTAGTATAAGGATAGTAACAAGTTCCGTCAATCCAAACTGCTTCATGAAACACATAATTAATATGGTTTAAAACAAAATCTTTCAAGTTATCTGCAATATCAGTGTTGCTAGAATCTTCTATCATCCTTTTAGGAATTTTATCTCCATCAGTTTCTATGCATGTCTCAGCATCAAAGGCAGAAATTGCAGCATGATTATTTTTTTCATATTCGACGCTGTTATCTTCCCTTATTTCTGCTATTAGTCCTCGATCACCCATATAAAATTAGTAAAAAGAGAGATTCATAAAAGTTTTATTTAAATCCTAGATAGAGGGAAAGTAGCTCAGGGGTTAGAGCGCTGCGCTCATAACAACTGTTTATGAGCGATGAGGAATCAGGCCTTATTCTGGAGAGGCCTTTTTTCCGATGATTAAAGACTCAGTTCCAGAAGAATTGTGAGATACGCAGAGGTCCCGGGTTCGATTCCCGGCTTTCCCATCCTTCTCATGTGAGAAGGTTGTTCAAGAAATCATTTCTGAATGAATATTTCCTAAATTATATTTCTCGAAAATAAAGAAGTTGGAGGCCTATAAGGCCTTTGATTCCGAAATACAGTTGTGGTGGCAGTAGCCTTCTGAGGCCTCTAAATAGTTATCGTTTGTGAAAACTCGGCTGCCACAGATAACGCAGATTCCCAATTTATTTTTCTGATGCATTATTTCAACCCCTCCCAAGGATGTAATCAGTAATTGGAGATCTGACTATTTAACCAAAGTTCCAGTAAGATAAATGTATAAGGCTCCGATAGTATCGGAGGGTAACTAACCGTGCGTGAAGTAAAACACGCTACTTGAGTCCTTTCTGGCGAACCCGAATCTTTCAAACTGGACTACTTCATCAACTTCGATATCGACTGGCTCTACTAGGCCTTCAAAGTCCTCGCCATCTGGCATCCTCACAGTAACTTCTTCGGACCCTTGTGGAACCCAGTGAATGAACTCGGCATCATTCTCCAATGCATCCTTGTGGTCTCCAGGCCTGTACTCTACTGAACCGTCCTCTACCTCGATGTTGCAAAGGCCTTTCAGCCGCATAAAACCATCTTCCAGATCGCTTTCCTCAACAAAGATCTCGACTTTACCGTCTCCAACTTCTAAATCGTATTCTCTGTGACCTCTCTCAGGGAAATCAGGATGGACAGGTATCTCAGCCTTCAAATCCGCTGGAACATCGTTAATCTCGATTTTTACAGGATCTCTAACCAGGAAGGCTCTATCACTTTCCTCGTCAATCAATCTAGTATTCTCTTTTTCCAGTCCTTCAATACTGGCTTCTACATCGTTTTCAGTTACTCCCATCTCTCTAAAGAAGTTCCTAATAGCTTCAGGCCTGAAACCTCTTCGCTTTAAGGCCCTAATTGTCGGTGCTCTAGGATCATCCCATCCATCAAGCTCTCCCTCCTCCACCATTTCTCCTAGCGTCGAGGAACTTACAGGCGCGTTAAATCCAGAGATTCTGACATTCCCCCAGTACCGGATATCAGGATAGTCCCATTCAAAGTACTCGTACACAAACTTCTGTCTCTTTGTGGAGGCTCGAAGATCCTTTCCTCTAACAATATGAGTGGTTCCCATCAATTTATCTTCAATAGCTCCCTGGAAATCAAGTAGAGGCCACACACGGTATTTATCTCCTGTAATCGGGTGGTCAGCATCATCAATTATTCTGAAAGCCACAAAGTCTCTGACAGCAGGATTCTTATGATCCAAATCAGTTTTAACTTTGAGAACTGCTTCTCCTTCTTCAAGGCCTCCATTCTTCATTTTCTCCCAGAGCTCCATGTTTTTCTCAATGCTCTGGTCTCTATACTCAGAAGCTGTCCCTTCTCTTCTATGCTTTTGCATCTCTTCTTGAGAAGCTTTCGATACATAGGCCTTACCTTTCTCAATCAATTCTTCAGCATACTCAATGTATTTATCGAAGTTTTTCGAGCTGTAACGAACTTCATCCGGTTCATAACCGAGCCATTCATAGTCCTCCTCGTACATCTGGTAGGCTTCTTTCATAGGCCTCTTGGTCACTGGATCGGTGTCGTCAAATCTTAGTATCAGTTTTCCATCGTATTTCTCTTTGAGTTCTCCATTGATTGTCATTCCTCTTGCGTGTCCTAAGTGCGGAGGTCCGTTCGGGTTAGGGGCGAATCTTACAACTACTTCTTCATCCTCATCTACATCCAAGTCGGGGATCGGATCGTGTTCATGTTCTTCTTCCTCGTATTCGTAGGCCTCCATCTCTTCTTTCTGTTCTTCCAGGCTCATCTGGTTGATTGCTGCACATACTTTTCCTGCGGCTCGGCCAACCTTTCCTTTGTCCTCGAACTCGCCTTCTGAGAATATCTGTCCCATCACAGCGTTAGTATTACATTCTCCATCATGTTCTACAGCGTTCTGAAGTGCGTATTTCCGGGCGAGTTCTTCAAGTTCCATAACAATAATAGGCCTGAAAAGTTCTAAATATCCAACGATTTAACGGGAGCTAAAACGAGTTCTCAAATAGAAAGGCCTGAACTCCAGCAAGTTCATTGTCCGTTGTTCAAAACTCTTCATATAACTGCTTTCGATAAACCTGCAGCTCAGGTAAGCAAGGCCTAAACCAAAGGCTGCATCTGTCAACCAATGGATTCCGAGATAGAAAGTAGAGATCATTATGAGGAAGGTTGCGACCCATCCAACTATTGAGATAAGTTTGCCTTCATTATGTAGATGGATAGCTGCTACAGCTGCTAGTCCTGTATGTAGGCTCGGGAATGCTGCATGGAAGTCTCCTAGAGAAGTGAAGAAATCTACTGTTAGAGGATTGAAGTTATACAGTATTGGCTCTAGTCCTGGGATATAGTGTCCTGAAACCTTCACAGGTACGAAATAGAAGAATCCTGCAGAGATTATTATCAGGAATGCATATGATTTTGCATAGTTTATGTGGAGATCTTTCTGCTTGAGATAGTAGTATGCTCCGAGAAGCAGTAAAGGATACAAGAAAAGGTATACTGCTACCATAAAGTTTGTTAAAATTGGATTAACTACTGACTGGAAGATTAGAACTGCCGAGCCTTCAAGCGCAAAAATTAGCTCTGTAAAAACAATAGTGTTTCTGTTTATCAGACCTAAGTTATTGACTATAGCTGAAAGAATCATTACTCCGCCAAATATAGCTATATCTTCCTTCAAACTTGGAACTCTTTCAAGTATCATGGCCTATGCGATAATGTACATGTTATCTATTAAATAAGGTCCACTTCTTCTCCACATCAGAGTTATTAAGAACCAATGTATTGCCGCTCTCCAGCTTCAAACGAGACTTTCTCAGGCCTACATCAATGATCTCTCCCTCTTGGCCATCGACTTTCACTTGATCGCCGTTGTTGAAGTCCTGATCCTTTGCTAAATAGATTCCTGCTACAGTATCTGCAAGCACGTCTTTCAGTGCGAAAGAGATTCCCAGTGCGATAAATCCTGTAGCTGTGCCTAGAGCCGCTGCAATCTCACTGAAACCCAGAATACTCAATATTATTAAAACTGCTGAAAACCACATAAGGCCTTTACTTAAGCTTTCCAGAAGATTTACGATTGTGTCTTCAGAATACTTTCTCTCAAATATCTTTCTAAGACTCCTGCTTACTATCTTTATCGCTATCGAGGCAAAAATCACGAAAGCCAGTGCGGTCAAAATCCTGTAACCTGCCAGAGTCGCAAGCTCTCTAATCACATCGAACTTTAGAGTTCAAAGTCTTTTAGCTTTTATCCTCATAACGGCAATTGATTTCTAGAGATTTCTTTTTTCTAATCTCAGAGGCCTCTTCCTCGTTTTCAGGCAACATCCTTTCACCGTAATCGCCACCGCCTCCCGGAATCATTATGATTTCATCGTCTCTGAACTTTCGGATCGATTCTGCGAATTCCTCATCAACTCTTTCTAGATTCTCGATTTCTTCATCAATAAGGATCGAGGCCTCGTCACCAAACTCTTCATTAAAGGCCTTCCACTTTTTCTGCACCGTCTTAGTCGTCGGAGAAGCATGGTCGACAGTCATCTGAATTATTTTTGCCAGCGGAGGCAGATGAAGATAATCAACTTCGTAACCTGCTTCCCTATTGGAAAGTTCATTTACTCGATCATTAACTCCTTTCTTGATGGTTCCGGAACATTCCTGACAGCTCCATTCAAACTCCTTGGCCTCTTCCATAGAATATTTTTGATGACATGAATTACACGCAGAACAGTGATACTTTCCCTCTCTTGGGTCTAGGCCTACATTTAACTTCATTTCACCTTCTTCTCCAGCGAATAACTTTTTCAGGCCTTCAAAACTTTCCTCTGAAAGCTCTGCTCTATTGAATTCTCTTCCTAATCTGTGAGGCCAAGGCGAGTGCGCATCACTGTTCGAGAGAAAAGTCAGGTCATCGTGATCTGAGATTCTTGATGCCATCTCTGAGTCTGCGGAGAGGCCTAACTCTAGAAAGTCTATATTTTCAACTTGGTCCCCATAACATTCTTCAAGAGAGTCCTTCTTTCCGTAGATCGCGGTGTAAGGAGTAAATGCGTGACAAGGACCTATTAAAGCATCTTGCTTCTTGGCGATTTCTACTATTTTCTCTCCATCCGCTTTGATCCTAGGTCTTCCCTCTCTACGAATATCATTGCTTAACTGTTTGAAGTCCTGATACGCGTCTTCTACAGCCTCAAGGTCTGGAAAGATTATCAAGTGATGAATCCTGTCCTCATCCTCCACTTCAGTAGTTGGAATAAATTTGATATTGTCTCGTTTAAGATATCCATCTTTTTCTTCTGTCTCTTCTCTGACATGGCGCAGCCATTTAGGATTTAGAATATCGCCGGTTCCAACTATGTCAAGGCCTTTCTTTTCGGCTTCTTCCGCGATTACTGGTATCTCCATCTTGGGTGATACCCCACCAGAATGCTTTCCATGGATGTGGAGGTCGAAATCTGTCACAGTAGAAAATTCTCTCATGGCTTTCAAATAGGTTTCACTCCCAAATTATTTCGTGGCGGAAAACCATAACTTGAGAACACTGTTTCTGACAGTGGTGGCGGAGGTAATCAGTTTCGGAGTACTTATACCTATCGTACCGCTACTTTTTACTGAACCAAGTTCCAGATATTTTATACTGCCTGAAGGCCTCTCAATAAACCAAGGCTACCTAATACTTGGACTGTTAATAAGTCTTTATCCTCTAGGACAGTTCGTTGCTACACCGATTCTTGGAGAGATAAGCGACATATACGGCAGAAAGAAAGTCATCCAGATCTCGATTCTGGGAACCATTATCTCAAGCCTTATATTCGCTTACGGGATATTAGTTGCAAGCATTCCAATCCTGCTGTTCTCCAGAGTTATCAACGGATTAACTGGAGGCCTTATTTCCGTGGCTCAGGCCTCTATAGCAGATCTCAGCGACAAAGCACATAAATCAAAGAACTTCGGAATTATAGGGATGGCTTTCGGCATAGGATTCATCTTCGGGCCTTTCCTCGGAGGGTTTCTGTCTTCAGGGTTTTCAAAATACTTTACATCGATTACTCCGTTCATCTTCGCAGCTGTAATCTCTTCGATCAGTCTGATCTATTCAAATAGAAAGTTAGTCGAGACTTCGCCTATGGAAGACAAGAAAATCAACTGGAGAAAACCGATGACACAGCTATCCAAAGGCCTGAAGATTCCAGGCCTCAAGAAACTGTTTGCAGCCAACTTTTTCTACTTCTCAGGGTTCGCGTTCTTCACTACTTTCATCCCAGTCTACCTAGTTCAGGAGTTTAACTTCACACAGTTCAGCACCGGTAACTTCTTCCTCTACATCGGAGTTTTACTGATAATCGGTCAGGGATTCATTGTTCCAAGACTGTTTTCCAGAACCACGGAAGAAAAGGTCATGCCGTTTACACTCTTCATGACAGGCCTCTTTGTATTCCTGCAGCCGATTCCGACCACACTTCTTCCTTTCATGGCCGCAGTAACACTGTTTTCACTGAACAATTCGATCACCCAGATTTCATTGAATACCCTGGTCTCCAACAAGGCCTCTGGAAAGGATCAGGGTCTGGCACTGGGAACAAATCAAAGTGTTCGGGCTCTGGCGAATGCAATTCCCTCGATGCTTTCAGGGGTAGCGGCTGCCGCATTTGATCCTTCTGCACCTCTGATTATCGCAGGAATCTTGATCATGATTACTGCTACAGTCTATAAGTTGACCCAGTAACTCCCGAGAAATTTACTCTAGTCTTCGACATAGTCCTTGATCTTTTCGGATAGCTTTTCTCCTATACCTTCGACTTTTTCCTCTATATCCTCAGGACTTGCTTCTCTGAGCTCTTCGATTGTAAATTCCTGCATCAAGGCCTTCCTTTTTTCCCCTCCCAGGCCTTCGATTTCCTCTAGGATAGGATTTATCTTATCTCTCTTGGATTCATGATAGCTTTTAGCAAATCTATGGGCTTCGTCCCTAATAGCCGAGAGTATCTGAGATGTTTCCTCCGGTATCTCGGGGTTTCTGTGTAGTCCCAAAATTTTATCATCAGGTTTGACAATTCCAAATACCGGCATCGACCAGCCTACTTCCCTCAGAGCTTTTGCTGCGGCTTTTAGCTGTCCTCGACCTCCATCGATCAAAAGCAGGTCTGGTTCCGGCCTTTCATCTCTACCGTGAATCTGTCTCTCTGCACGCCATTTCAGAAGCTGATACATGTTTTCATAGTCATCATTTTCCTCAATCAATTTCTTTTTCCTGTAATCCGATTTTACGGGTTCATCGTCTTCAAATACCACATTCGAACCCACAACATATTTTCCGCCGGTATGTGAGACATCAAAACACTCCATCCTCTCTACCTTAAGATCCAGTATATCTCCTAGATCCTTCATCTTTGTATCCTGTGGTCTTTGAGCCGCAGTCTTCGCTGAATCAAGTAAGACTCTTTCACGACCGTCCTTTGGTTCAGTATACTTTACTCCTTCACTTTCAAGCCATACAAGCATCTCCTCGTCCTCTATTTTTTTCTCTGTAATTATTTTCTCCGGAAGAGAGTCCGAAGCATAGAACTGAGTGATAAAGGCCTTGAGAGCGTCTTCTACACTTTCTGCGTTTTCATTAAGCCGATAAAAATCTTTTTCTTGGATAGTAGATTCCTCCATAACTATCAGGCCTACTCGGTCTAGGGCTTTGTTCAAAGCGATTACGTGGGTAAGACCTGACTCGGAGAATCCTGTATCCCCTCCAAGGCTCTCCAAGTTCTCTATATAGTCTCTGAGTGTCCCGGCGCGTTCAAACCTTTTTTCTCTCGAGGCCTCTTCCATCTCAGATCTAAGTTCTTTTACTAAGTCCTTTGGGCCTTTTTCAAATAATTTTCTGGCGTTTTCCAGATTCTCCATGTATTTTTCCGGCTCTATCTTTCCTGCATAAGGTGCTGAGCATAGACCTATTTGGTAATCCATACAGGGATCTCCTTTCGATTCCTTGCGTTTACATTTTGGAGAAGTTATACCATAGATATCTCTAACTGCCTTTATCGAGTTCTGTACTCTCTTCATCGAAGTATAAGGTCCAAACACTGTGGCAGATTCCTCCGGATCTCTTGTGGCTTCGATCGCCGGAAACTTATCAGAAGTAAACTGGATTACCGGATACGATTTAGAGTCCTTGAGCCTGGTGTTGTATTTTGGCTGGAACTTCTTAATCAGGTTAGCTTCGAGTAGAAGTGCTTCTTTTTCATCTCCTGTCACCCTATAATCTATAGAATCGGCAATTTCTATCATTTTACCGATCCGGGTGCTTCTGGGGTCCTTATAGGATTTCAGCCTGTTCTTGATATCGACAGCTTTTCCAATGTAGACAGGTACTTCTCCGTCTCTGAAGATGTATATTCCGGCTTTCTTAGGTTTTCCCTCTATTTCTTCATTCAGTTTTTCTCTATCCATATCTAGATATACTCTTTCAGATATTCTCCGGTATATGAATCAGGGTTTTCCACGATCTCTTCCGGAGTTCCTTGAGCCACGATCTCTCCGCCATTCACTCCTCCTTCTGGACCTAGATCGATGATATGATCGGCAGATTTAATCAATTCCATCTCGTGTTCGATTACAAGTACAGAGTTGCTGTTATCGACCAATCGATGCAGTACATCAATCAGTTTTCTCTCATCCTCCCAGTGAAGGCCTGTAGTCGGTTCATCCAGTAGATAAAGCACATCATCTCTCTGTGTCTTTCCTAGTTCCTCACTGAGCTTTACTCTCTGGGCCTCTCCACCAGATAGTGTCGTAGAAGGCTGACCAAGCTCCATATAACCGAGACCTACATCTTTCAAGAGTCCAAACCTTCTCTTGATCCTTCTATCGTGTTCGAAGAATTCATAGGCCTCTTCAACCTCCATATTTAGTACTTCAGCGATCGATTTGCCTTTATACTTCACCTGTAGAGTCTCCTCGTTGTATCTCTTTCCTTTACACTGTTCACATTCTACATATACATCGGAGAGGAAGTTCATCTCAATTTGGACAGTTCCCTGGCCTTTACACTCTTCACACCGTCCGCCTTTAACATTGAAGGAAAATCGGCCTTTATCATATCCTCTTTTCTGAGCCTCCTTTGTCTCAGCAAAAAGTTCTCTCACATAATCGAAAACTCCTGTATAAGTTGCAGGGTTCGAACGCGGGGTTCTTCCGATCGGAGATTGATCTATCATTCTAACAGATTCAATGTTGTCGAGACCTTCTATTTCTTCGTGTTCTCCGACTTTCACGGACTTGTTCCTGTTGAGCTCCTTGGTCAACTGATTGTAAACAATGTTATGCATCAAAGTGGACTTTCCAGAGCCTGAGAGACCTGTAATAGCTGTAATAATCCCAAGCGGTATATCTACATCCAGATTCTTGAGATTGTGCTCCTTCGCTCCTTTAACCTTGATGGAGTTCTCTGATTCTCTGCGTTCATCCGGCACTTCAATTTCTTTCTCTCCTGCAAGATACTGGCCGGTAACTGAGTTTTCTGCATCTTCAATCTCTTCTGGTTTTCCCTGTGCTACGATTTCTCCGCCTCTTTTTCCTGGGCCTGGCCCGATATCGATTACATTATCGGCTCTTTCCACAGTGTCTCTATCGTGTTCTACAACCAAGAGGGTGTTTCCAAGATCACGAAGGTTCTCCAGTGTATTGATCAGTTTATCATTGTCGTGGCTATGAAGGCCTATAGACGGTTCATCCAGTACATAGAGCACTCCTGTCAGTCCGGAACCGATCTGGGTAGCGAGTCTAATTCTCTGGGTTTCTCCTCCGGAAAGTGTAGAAGCCTCTCTATCCAAGGTAAGATAATTAAGTCCTACTTCGTTGAGGAATCCCAGTCTTTCCCGTATCTCTTTGATAATCTCTTTCCCGATTTCGTATTTTCTACCTTCTAGGTCTTCCTCTAGGCCCTGGAATATCTCATAAGCTGTTCCTATATTTTCACTGTTGATCTCCTGTAATCTGTAACCAGCGACTTCTACATGTCTGGACTGTTCCGAAAGCCTTGTGCCGTTACACTTCGGACAGGTATCTTCTCTCATGTAATCTCTCAGACGGTTTCGAACATTGTCGCTGGAGGTTTCATGGAAACGCCGGTTGATATACTCCATAACCCCTTCAAACTCCTTTTCCCTAATCCCGTTTCCCCGCATCTTCTCTACAGTATAGTAAAACGGAGTTTTCGGGCCGTGAAGAACAGCTTTCTGTACTCTATCGTCTAATTCCTCAAAGAGAGTATCCACATCGACGTTAAACTGATCTGCAAAGGCATTAATACCTCTACGATAGTAATCTTTACTGTAATCCCAGGGAGCTAAAGCATTTTTCAGCGGTTCGGATTCATCAGGCACAACTAACTCTCTATCTGCTACCTCGGATTTTCCAAGGCCTTCACACTCACTGCATGCTCCAAGAGGAGAGTTAAACGAGAAGTTACGCTGTTCAAGTTCTGAAAACTCTCTATCATTTCCAGGCTCGGAAAAACCCTGAGAAAACCTCATCAAAAATCTATCATTAATTTGCTCTACTTTTTCATTTTCAAGGTCTTCCTGTAACTCTATCCATACTTCGTCCTCTGATTCCTCTATCGCAGACTCGATCGCCTCTATAAGCCGCGAACGAGACTTATCTAAGGCCTTAATCCTATCTATTACTATTTCAAATTCATCAGCCCGTTCAGGATCATCCAAAGTAAGATCGTACTCCTGATCTGTATTTACCCTTGTGAAACCTCTTTCCTGTAACTTTTCCAGTTTGTCCTCGAAGTCTGCAGTCTCTATAGGAGCCAAAATCTTGATCTTTGTGCCTTCAGGTAGTTCTAGTACTTCATCTGCGATGTTGTCCGGTGATTTCTCTTCTATTTTTCTTCCTGTCTCCGGTGAGTACTGAGTTCCTACCCGGGCGAAAAGCAGTCTAAGGTGATCGTGGATCTCCGTGACTGTTCCCACTGTAGATCTGGGTGTGGTTCCGGATGTATTCTGTTCTATGCTGATTGCTGGTGAAAGGCCTTCTATTTTCTCGACTTCCGGTTTATCCATCTGGTCGAGGAACTGCCGTGCGTAGGAGGAAAGACTTTCCATGTAACGGCGCTGTCCCTCAGCAAAAACTGTATCAAATGCCAGTGTGGATTTTCCTGAGCCTGAAAGGCCTGTAACTACATTAAACTTTCCTCTCGGGATCTCCAGATCGATGTTTTTCAAATTATTTTCCTTGGCTCCTGTGATCTTTATAGATTCGTGTCTCAAGTTATCAGCTTCTCGAATTAATTCTTCTAAGTTTTTTCCGGCGGTCAGAATTTTTTGGCCGGATCTAAGTCACTGTCAAATAACTCAACTGTTAATCATAAATTACTAGGCTTTCGAGAAATTTTCATGGAAGACGATCAAAAGCAGGAGAAAAGTTTTCGTGTCGAAGCCCCTTTTACACCGGCTGGAGATCAGCCTAAAGCAATAGAGAAACTTTCTGAAGGTTTCAATGATGAACTCAAGGAACAGACTCTTCTCGGGGTTACAGGTTCAGGAAAGACCAACACAGTTTCATGGGTTATAGAGAACATTCAGAAGCCAACCCTGATTATAGCCCATAACAAGACCCTGGCAGCCCAACTTTATGATGAGTTCAAAGAGCTTTTCCCGGACAATGCTGTCGAGTACTTTGTTTCTTACTATGATTATTATCAACCGGAGGCATACGTCCAGAGCTCCGATACCTACATTGGAAAAGACGCCAGCATAAACGAAGATATTGAAAAGTTAAGACACTCAGCTACTAACTCTCTTTTAACGCGCGATGATGTGATCGTGGTTGCTTCTGTCTCCGCTATCTATGGATTGGGAGATCCAGAGAACTATGTTGATCTTGCTACAGAAATTTCAGTCGATTCCGAGATGACTCGGGACGAGATTGTAGAGGAACTGGTAGATATCCAGTATGAGAGAAGCGATGAAGATTTTAAACAGGGAAAGTTCAGGCTTCGTGGCGATACACTGGATATTTTTCCGATGTACTCCCGCAATGCCTACAGAATAAGTTTCTGGGGAGACGAGATCGAAAAAATTCGGGAGTTCAAGCCGCTGGAAAACGAGATGATCGAGGAAAAAGAAAAAATATTGATCAGGCCTGCAACTCATTACTCTGCACCGGATGAAAGGATGGAAAACGCGATCGAGGAGATTGAAGAGTTGATGGAGGAACAGATCCAGCATTTCAAAGATCGTGGAGACGAAGTAGCTGCCCAGAGAATCGAGGAAAGGACAAAATTTGATTTAGAGATGATGAGAGAGGTAGGCTATACCTCCGGCATTGAAAACTACTCAGTTCACCTCTCAGATAGAGAGCCAGGAGATCCGCCCTATACACTTCTCGATTACTTCCCTGATGATTTCTTGACTGTGATCGATGAATCTCACCAGACCGTGCCTCAGATCAAAGGCCAATATGAGGGCGATCGCTCCAGGAAAGAGAAACTGATCAAAAACGGTTTCAGACTACCAACAGCTCAGGATAACCGCCCTCTGAAGTTTGATGAGTTCAAGGAAAAGACTGATAAGACCCTCTATGTCTCAGCAACCCCAGCAGATTACGAACGGGAACAGTCAGACCAAATTGTAGAACAGATAGTAAGACCTACTTACCTTGTCGATCCGACAATCGAGATAAGGGAAACCGAAGGACAGGTAGAAGATGTGATATCTGAAATTGAAAAAAGGGCAGAAAAAGATGAAAGAACATTGGTAACAGCACTTAGTGTCAACATGGCAGAGAACCTAGCAGAGTTCCTACAGGATTCCGGTGTCGATGCTAAGTATATGCATCATGAGACTGATACACTGGAGAGACATGAGATCATCCGTGAACTACGCCTCGGTGAAATCGACGCTATCGTAGGCATCAACCTATTGAGAGAAGGCCTGGATATCCCGGAAGTCTCTCTCGTAGCTATACTTGAGGCTGACCAGACCGGGTTCCTGCGTTCGGAGACTGCTTTGGTCCAGACCATGGGGAGAGCAGCAAGAAACAAGGAAGGTCATGTACTGCTTTACGCAGATGAAAAATCAGAGGCCATGAAATCAGCAATTTCAGAGACCCAGAGAAGAAGAGAGATCCAGAAAAACTTCAATGAGGAAAATAACAAGACTCCGAAAAGCATAGAGAAAGAAATAAACGAATCCACTCTTCCAGGCTCCGATGATGAAGATGATATTACAGAGACAGATTTCAATGATAAAGATGAGGCCCTGGAAAGGATTGAAGAGTTAGAGGATGAGATGGATCAGGCCGCAGAAAACTTAGAATTCGAATTAGCAGCTGAGATTAGGGATAAGATAGAGGAAATCAAGAAGGAAAACGACTTAGAAGAATAAATTAAATTTTAGGCCTCTTAATCGACATCTCAAGGCCTTCTGAGTCCTTATCAGGATCTTCTGGGATACGCTCTAATTCAAATTCAGATCCAAGAGAAAGAACCATCGCATCAATTATATCATCCTCAGAGACATCTTTTCTTTCAAACTCTTCAATTATTGAGATATCTCCAAATCTCTTGAGAACTTCTTTCCTGTCTTTCAGTCCTCTCTCTGAGATTTTTGATTCTATAACTGAGTCTTTATGCAAGGATTTGAAAAATACTTCAGGATGCGACTCCTTCAGATTTCTTTTCTGAGCCTCTACATCGGCCTCTCTAATCTTTGGAACTATGTTCCAGGCCTGTTTTGAGATCCGCTTACCAGTCTTTTCCTCATTGATATCACAGGCCTGTTCATAGCTTTCCGCATAGACAGCATCCCTAACAGGACAGTTAAAGATCGAGTAATGTCTCTCAGGCGCTAAAAAGTCTCTTGCGTCTTCATCACACTTTCTGGTAGAGTCTTCAGGCAGCCCGATCGGAATATCTATCAAGGCCTGATTAAAATCTATTTCCGAAAGTTTTTCGTAAAACCCTATCTTCCAAGCGTCTCCTGTGTATTCTGCTGTAATCCAGCCGTTTCTTGTTCCATCAATTCCTTTCATCTTCTGAAAGTATAAGAGAAGTTATCCGATTTAACCTCTATCTCTGAATCCCTGAAAATTATCTGATCTACTTTGGAAAATTCGTTTTCATGAAGAGGCATCGCTCCAGAGACCTCTCCATCCCTTTGGATCTTCAAATACTCTCCATTCCTAGAGTATTCGATCATTTCATCTCCTATCTCTACATTTTCTGATTTGAAATGACCTTTGAAGGCCTCTTGAACCTCTTTCCATTCAGTTTCTAAATTCAAAGTCTGTTGTGACATCAGTCTTCACCGAGTTATGAATGAAACAGTTTTTCTCAGTTGCCTGAGCTACTTTTTCTGCTTTTTCTCTATCGCTTACGCCCACTACCTCAAGATTAATTTCTGCTTCCTTCATAACAGGCCTCGAGTCCTTTCCTCGATCAAGAGTGACTTCGGCTCTTGATTCAATTCGGTTGTATTCTAGATTCTTTCTCTCTGCTATCGTTTTGAAAGTCGCAATCATGCAGGTCTGCAGCGATGCAGAAAAGAGATCTTCAGGAGATGGGTTCTCACTGTCACCGCCGAATTCCTCCGGGACCGACATCTCAGTTTTCAGGCCTTCATCGGTCTCAAGTGGCCAACTTTTCTTTCCTTTTTCTGCTTTGGATTCAGAACTGAACTTTACAGGATAATCTACCATATGTAATTTTTTGATAGGGTATTGAAATCAGTAATTCTTCAACTTTGTCTTATGGATGAACAGGTAATTTTTGATTTAGATGGAACTCTTTCTGACAACAGGCATCGGGAACACCTGATTGAATGTGAGGATAAGAAGTGGAGAGAGTACCTGGCAAATTGTATAAAGGACTCACCAGTCCAGAAAATGGTTTCTAAATTAGATCAAATGTCTGGAGAATACGAAATAATAATTCTGACCTGTAGATCGGATGAAGTAGAGGAAGAAACTATTGAATGGCTTGAAAAACATGATGTAAATTATGACAGGTTGATTATGTTGCCTGAAGGCCGCTGGGAGATTAAAGACTCTGAATTCAAGAGAGATGAACTCAGAACCATGGAAAATCCGGTCAAGGCATTTGATGACAAAAGATCAAACTGCAGGATGTTTCATGAAGAAGGATTAGAAACTTACGAGGTAGGAAAACTGCCTAATCCAGAGTTAAGATTAATTCAGTGACCTAAAGCGTTTTCAAACATTTTCTTTCCTACATGATACCTCTGGTTGAAGTTGATGATCGGATCAGGATAATCGACACCGTATTCGTTTCTTTCTTCATGGACCATTTCAACCCAGTTGTGAATCGAGTTCGGATCCAAGTCCCTCAGCTCCGGTATATGTCTCTTGATGTACTCTGCATGAGTATCGTACTTTCTTCCCTGTTTCACAGGATTGAATATTCTGATGGATACGGAATCGGTTCCAGTAGAAGCAGACCATTGCCAGCCACCGATGTTTGATGCGGTATCATGATCGATCAGATGTTTTCTGAAGAATCTGGCTCCTTTCCGCCAGTCAATCATCAGATGCTTTGTCAGGAAAGAGGCAACATTCTGTCTTGTTCTGTTGTGCATGTAACCGGTATTTCTTAACTCTCTGATACCGGCATCAACGAACGGCACTCCTGTCTCTCCTTTTTTCCAGGCCTCGAACTCTTCAGGATCGTTTCTCCATTGGATCTCGTTTTCAAAATCCCTGTAATTTTGTTGAACTGTCTCAGGATTGTGCCAGAGCACCTGATAGAAGAACTCCCGCCAGGCTAACTCATTCCTGTACTTCGCATAGTTTCTGATATCATCGGAGCCATCTGATTCCTCAATAAGTCTTTCCACATCATCCAAAACTTTTCTCAGGCCTAAAATTCCGGAACTGTAATACATCGAAAGTCGGGAGACTGCCTCAGGACTCTTAACTTCATCTCTTTGATCCTTGTAAGTATCAAGTCTGTTATCTCTGAAGTCTCTCCATCTCTGCAGCGCTGATTCTTCTCCGGACTGCGGAAGATCGATACTACATTCAGTGCTCACCTCGAAGCTTTCTTCATCTATATCTGCCAGATTTTCAGGCCTTCCAAAGCTTGAATCTTTTTCTATATTCTTCCATTCTCTGTAGAAAGGAGAAAAAGTATCAAACTCTTCTGAGATTTCCTGTGGCTCGACAAGCAACCTATCCTTGAAACTTTGAGATTTTACATCAAGGCCTTTTATTTCTGATTCGATTCTGCGCTTGATCGGAGTATATGAGCGGTTGAAAAAGATTTTATCGATATCATGTCGATCAATGAGTTCTTCCAGATTTTCTCCAGTTTTCCCTTTTCTGTATACCAGTCCAGAACCTCTTTCCCTATAATTTTTATCAATTATTTCCAGCGATTTCTCCCTGAAAGCCTTTTTGTTTTTCCCTGTCCTCTTTGAGATTCTGGGGTCATCTATGTAGATCGGTAAAGTTTCTCCATCCTCTGAGGATCTTTTGAGTCCTTTATTGTCATGTATTCGAAGATCGTCTCTGTGCAGGAATATATTCATTATCTGTACCTCTGTGTGACTGTCATCACGGCTGTACTAATCGCAGCAAATATAAAGACTGCCTTAAAGGCCGACCTTTCCCCAAGAACAATTGCTACACCGATGAATAATGTGGCTGTAAGTATTTTTCCAAGGGAGTTAAACATCATTTTGGCGGTGTAGAAGCTTCTTTCCTCTACTGCCTCTGCCCGATCCGCGAAATCAGAGAAAAGAGGTATATCGTACAACTTGAATGCCAGACCTCCTAGAATCGAAACAAGAAAGGCCTCTACAGGCGTTGTAACTGCGATCCTGAGTAGATAAGTTACTCCGGCTATGAAAGCTCCGACCGCGATGATACTGAATCTTGAATACTTTGATGCAATGTATCCTGAGAAGTAAGCCATCACCATAAAACCTAGCGTATCCATCGACCTGACCAGCCCTGATGCAAAATTCCCTGCGATGAAGATGTATGTGAAAAGAGAGAAAATCGCTACTGATGCATAGGCCTGAGCACCTCTGGAAAGAAAGACAGGAGAATAATGCAGGTTTTTACTGGTCAAGACTGATTTCAGGCCTAAATCTTTCTTCCTGGTCTTGATATTGATGTTTCTGGCAGGAATTAGTGAAATCAGTATAGCACAAAGTGCTGTAAGAAGCATTGCGCTAAATCCTGCCCATGCACTCACTAGGCCTCCTATAGCCGGCCCAAAAAGCCTTCCAATGTTTGGCAAGGCATTTAGATGGGCTGCCTGTATATCTCTATTATCTTTTTCTGAACCGCTAGCGAATTCCAGATCTTTGCTCTCTGTGTGAAAAGTAACTCCAATACTGTAGAGGACTGCTACCGCTGATACCAGTAAAAGATCTATTTCCAGAAGGTAGATGAGTAAAACTGACGGCAGGAGAAAGACATAGGAGGCAGAAAGGCCTGAACGGAAGCCATATCTGTTGATAATCTTCATCACTGGGTAGCTGACAATAAATCCTGTTAAGGCCTTCACGAGGAGATAGACGCCAGGAAGCATCAGGCTCTGAGTCTCTGAGTATATTAAAATCGGAATGAAGATTCCTAAAATGCTTAAGGCAAAGTTCTTGAAGAATTCGTACAATATTAGTTGGCCGAAGTCGCTGCCGTCAGTAAGAAATTTTGGTACATAAAGATTGATTTTCAATAAAGAAAGATAAAATGAGAGATTTATTTATGTCCTAGGCCTCTCTATGTGTGAAAGTGTGTTCGACGGCTTCAGTAGGGAACTCTACTACCACGTATTCTCCGTCTTTCATCCCCTCTGTCCTTGCAACGCCTTGATCTACATCTACCTCTGAGGTATGCGTATGCAGATCGTATTCTCTTCCACTTTCAAGTACGACCATGAGCTCTCCGGACTGTTCCAGCTTCGTCTTCAGTCTGTCTGCGTCCATAGAGAATTATTACTTTCCTAGGTTCAAGTGCTTTTCCCCATAAGATTTACTTCTGAATCCATCAAACATGTTAAACTCTCTGTGAGTAAAATAAAGATATGAAAGATCATATAATGGATTCAGATAAGGCTGAGATGCTGGAGGAAAAAGACCGTTACAAAATTCTATCCAGAGAGGAGATACTAGCCAATATAGAAGAAGGAGAAACAGTAGCAGATATAGGCTCAGGCACAGGATTTTTCACAGATGATATGGCGGAAAAAGCCGGAAAAGTATACGCAATAGATTTCCAGGAGGAAATGCATCAGTACTATCGGGAGAAAGGCCTACCAGCTAATGTTGAATTGATACATTCAAAGGCCTCAGAAATCAAAATACGTGATATAGATACAGTATTCTCGATACTCTCACTTCATGAAATAAATCTGGAAAAATCCCTGGAAGCATTTGAAAAAGCCTTAAATGAAGAAGGAGGCCTTTTCATAGTTGACTGGAGTCAAAACGCAGAGACAGAAAACATCCCTCCAAGAGAAAAACTCTTTACTGCACAAGAGCCCTCAGAAAAGATCTCTGACTATTTCAAAGTAGAAAAATCAGTGGAAAGATACGACACCTTCCGGATCAAGGCTTCCAACACTTAAAGCAATTACCTTTAGGAATCAAGCTTTGAAGCTATAAGAATTGAATAAGTCTGAACAACCGCTATACCTGCTATACCTATTATCTGAAGCGAAATTACTTCTGAATACAGGCCTAAAACAAATATCGCAAAGCCTACAACCGATTCCCCTCCAAGCTTCTCATAGAGGCCTGAATATTCGTCCATATACTTTGAAGAGTAATAAAGCGCTATTCCTGGAGCTAGGAACCAGTAAGCAAGGCTAGTGAAACTCAGAATCTGAGAGTAAGAGCTTACTGTGAAACTTAATGCTCCGAGACCTGTAAATAGTATTCCTGCTCCGATAACCTTTCTCCAGATGTCAAGGACTGGATTGGATTCCATTTCCTTCCATGAAAGAACCGTGAATCCTGCCAGGAAAAGTATCATGAAATAATGCATATGCTGGATCCAGTAGGTACTAATTCGTGGATAGATTATGGTGGCGAAAGTCATCGCCCATGCCGCTGGAATCAGGCCTATCGGTGCGTATTCACGGATCATAAAAATTTAGTATAGAAAAAGAGTTATACATTTTTATGCATTTTCAGTTCTGATTTCTTCCTTCAATTTCTTCATATCTGGTAGTTTAGAGGGATCATCCAGCCTTTCCTCATAGATTATTTCTCCATCCTTTACCAGAAATACTGCTCTGTTTGCAACTTCGTATTCGAGGCCAGGCATGACAATATTTACTCCATAATTTTCTGAGATCTCTTTCGAGCTATCGCTTACAAGTGTAAAATTCAAGTTATTCTGTTCTGAGAACTCTTTCAATGCGAAAGGTGTATCGACGCTGATTCCAATAACGTCTACATCCATCTCATTGAATTCGCTCATCGAATCCCTAAATTTACACATTTCCTCGGTACAGGTTC
Organism: Candidatus Nanohaloarchaea archaeon; assembly: GCA_046497485.1. Taxonomy (GTDB): domain Archaea; phylum Nanohalarchaeota; class Nanosalinia; order Nanosalinales; family Nanosalinaceae; genus B1-Br10-U2g21. The sequence goes on from JAWOFP010000023.1 coordinate 19,924, forward strand.
CAGTAAAAGCTCCTGGGAAGAAAGCCAGCACTGAAAGGCCTTCTCCATTGAAGGAAAATCTCTGGGTTTCGCCATTGTGATAAGCTGCTGATTCAAACTCTATTTGATCTACCATATATCCTAATAGTAGGGGAACTTCTTTTAGTTTGATCAATTCTTGAGATCTGACAGCTTGGCTGTTGCGAAAGGTACCAGCATTTCGGCTCTGCTCATTCCGCCGTGATGACCCTGATAGTCTCCGTATCCGCTGTGTTCCTCGTGATCATACCAGATCATCTGCTCCTCTTTTTCAGGTATTATTATCAGATTCCCCAGTCTTGAAGGATGACTTACCTCTCCAAGCCCAAAAAATTCTTTCTCCAGTGCCTCGGATTTGGTGTATATTTTTGCCTCCAACTTCTCTTCTAGGAAACTTTTTACCTCTTCTTGTGAACCCTCTTCCAGGTTCAGGAAAACTGTCCTCGGGCCTCCTGTGGGAAGTACGGGTTCTCCGTTTTCATATGTTCTAAGATTTTCTCTGACCTTTCCAAAGCTTAGAAGATCCACGATGCCCTCAGGATCTACATCTGCTTGACCGTGATCTGCAACAACCACTAACAAGGTTTTTTCCGCTTTTTCATTGCTTATCTTTTCCAGAAGTTGTTTCTGAAGAGCCTGTGAAACTGCCTCAAGTTGCGATAAATGTTCCTCTGAATTCGGCCCGTATTCGTGAAGTGCCGAGTCAACCTGGTCGGTATAGCAGTGGAAGTAATTCAGCCCCTCCGAATTCTCAAGCTGTCTCCTTAATTTGAGCGCCATATCGAAAGCATTCGTGAAACCTTCCTGCTCTGCATCTTCCATCATCACGGAGTTGTATTCGCTTTCATGAACTCCTTCCGGCAGAATCGCTGTGGATCTGACTTCTCCAGCCTTGAGCCTCTCAAATATATTTTCGCCATCAAAGAGTACAGAAACGTCTACATCCCCATCTATCTCGCGCGGGTCCTCCTTATCCAGCGTGGTAAATGGCAGAGTCCTCAAGGTAACATCAAGACCCTCGAAAAACACTCTCCAAGAAAAAACACTGTGCTCCTGAGGAGTCAAACCTGTATTCATAGATGTAACTGCTGCAGATGTCTCGGAAGGAAAGACGGCCGTTAAAGGTGTAACTCTACCTTTATCAATCATATTGTCGAAGAAGTCTAATTCTCCTCCGTAATGCTTCCACTGATCGTATCCGAAGGCATCAACAAATACTAGAGCCACATTTTCAACCTCTTCCAAATCAATTCCTTCAAAAACGTCTTCGGGAAGCTCTCTATCTGGTTCAAGACCCAGAACGCTTTCAACAGTACCTGGAATTCTGGAAAAATTATAGTTTCTGTAATCAGGAGTCACTAGATTCCTGAACTTTGACTTATCCAGTAGCTCTTCCTCAATCTCTTCTCTCAGCATGTAATAACTATGTATGTTCTAAATTTAAATTTTCAAAGGAAGATGGTCTAGCTCTGAAAATCCTTGAGATCTTTTTGACTGTCATCAGCTTTCTCCAGAATTTCCTCTCGATCATGCCGGGAACTCAAAGAAGCTTTCCTCCAGACCTCATCGTCTCTGAAAGATGCATAGGCCTTTGAGGCTTTGGAGTTGAAAAATTCTCTGGCTTTCCGGGCCTCTCTTTCATAGTTGACGATTGGTTCTGGATAATCTTTCCCGATAATTACGCCGCATTTCTTCTGGATTCTCTCCGGCATATTCCATGGCTCATCGATGAACTCATCCGGAACCGATTCCAGCTCCGAAACGTATTTTCTGATGAACTCTCCTTCCGGGTCGTTGTCCCTGACCTGTTTGGTCGGGTTGTAGACTCGGTTTGCGTGTACTCCTATCAAACCGGATTGCATCTGCCACTGGTAGTAATTAATCGCTACATCCGCATCAATTAGATGCTTGTAGAAGAAGTCAGCACCTTCCTTCCACCACTGCTTCAGAATATATGAGTAGAAACTGGCACACATCGCCCGCATACGAAAATTCAACCAACCGGTCTCAACTAGAGCTCTCATGGATGCATCGACCAGTGGATAACCGGTTTTGCCTTTTTTCCAGGCCTTAATTTTTTCCTCATTTCTCTTTTCCCTGTGAGGTTCTTCGTAAACAGGGTTAATCGCTTTTTCAAACAGTTCTGGGTTGTCCTCAATTTTCTGGTTAAAGTGTTGCTGCCAGAAAACCCTGTCCAGAAACATCTCTATACTTCTCTGATTATTTCTTGAATCAGTTTCTTCCTTCACTCTCTGGTAGACCTGACGGGGAGAGATACAGCCATATCGGATGTAAGGAGATAAGTGAGAGGTAGAGCTTTCAGCCTTGGAAGGTGAAGAGATACATCCGGAGTAATCATCAATATTTTCGATAAACTTTTCCAGCCTCTTTTCCGCCTCGAAGCTCCCACCTTTACCAAAACCTTCTTTTCCAGGGCTGATACTGTATCTTTCCCTGATCTCATCTAATGAGGTATTACCGTCCAAATTATTCTCATTGAGTGATTCAGGCCTTTCATATTGTTTTGATTCGAACCAGTATTTGGCATTGTTAGCCCATTTTTCAGGCCTCCCACTTTTTCTGGAAATTACTGTGTTTCCGTTCACTGGAGTAAATTTCTCCCTTAGCTTCCTCTCTTTTTCCTGGAAAAAGTGATTGGCGTCTTTATTGAAGATAACTTTGTGGTTATCAGATTTCAGTCTGGTAAGGATATCAACAGGCTCTCGATAGAAAAGCGTAAGTTCAGTACCTAACCGTATATATTGACGATTCAAGTCCTTCAAGGATTCAAGCACAAACTCTTTTCTTGCATCCAGCGAAAGCTCGTGATTCCATTCTTCGGGGTCAAAGATATAGATCGGAGCCGCTTTTTCACCTGCAGCTTCTAAGGCCTTGTTGTCCTGCGTTCTGAGGTCTCTGCGGTGAAAGACGATGTTCATTATCTATATCTAATTTGAGGTTGAAGAATCTTAATAGGATTAAGGCTTCCATTTTAAATTATGGAAATTGATAACTCAGAGGAAAGAATCAGGAATATCCATCGAGACTTGATTGAAGTATATGGAAAACAGGATAATCATGACCATGAAGACGGCGTCAGACAGCTTTTAATCACAATACTTTCGCAGAATGTGGCCGACACCAATACTGCCAGAGCCGCGGAAAACTTATTCAATGATTTCAAAAATTATAAAGAAATTGAACAGGCCTCAGTAGAAAACTTAGCAGACTCTATCAATCCAGCAGGATTGCCAGAAACGAAGGCGAAAAGAATTCAGAGAACTCTGAAGGCCTTGAGAGAATACGAAAATCGAAGATTTTCTGGATCACCAGAAAATTCTTCCAAAGAATTTTCGAATGATGGAGAAGAGGAGAGTTCTGAAGATTACAGCGTCGATTTCCTCGGCGAGATGGAGGATTCAGATGCTCAGGCCTGGCTTGAAGAGATCAAAGGAATCGGGCCAAAGACGGCCAGTGTTTTACTCAACTTCCATTTTGATGCGAATGTGATGCCAGTCGATACTCATGTAGAGAGGATAGCAAAACGGTTCAGGCTGATTCCTTTCTCAGCTTCGAATGGAAAAGCACATGAGCTTTTGAATGAGGCCGTCCCGCACGATATCAAAAACAGCTTCCACATGCTGCTGATTGAACACGGTAAAAATAACTGCGCCGCACGGAATCCAACCTGCGAGGAGACAAAGCTGAAAAAATACTGCTCAAGATACGAACTGGTGGAGAACGGCGATTTGAGTCCTGAAGAGTATCCTCCGGAGGCCTAAAAAGTGAACTTCGAAGAACTAGTCGAAAAAAGAAGATCATATAAGGAATTCAAAGACAAAGACGTTGAGATAGAAAAACTTCAGAAAATATTTGAACTGACAACTGAAGCTCCGACAGCCTTCAATCTTCAGGCCTACAGCTTCAAGGTTTTAGACTCCGAGGAGGCGATTAAAGCCGCAGTTGAATCGACTGTGCCTGGAAATGAATGGGTCGGAGATGCAGACAAAATCGTCTTACTTGTGGGGGATGAGAGAATTGATACTAACCTAGATAAAGTACTAGAGGATATGCTGGAAAAAGATTATCTGGATGAGGAAACCGCTGAAGAATACAGGGAGAGGATCTCAGGATACGGCGACAGAGACAAACTTTTCAAGACCGGCTGGCTGAACAGAAACACTATGATACCGGCCACATTCTTCATGCTCGCATGCGAAGACCAAGGCCTCGGAACCTGCCCGGTAAGAGGATTCTCCAACGAAAAAATATCGGAAAGCCTGGAACTGGAGGAATGGGAGAGGCCCGGCCTGATGCTCCCGATTGGCTACCCTGAAGAAGATGAAAGGCCTCAGAAATGGCGGAGGAAAGGGAAAGAGGTTTTCGAAGTAATCTAGAGAAAAAAGGGTCTGTATCTAAGTTTTAACTCTTCTTTACTCCTATATTCTGGCTGTTTCCAGGTCTTCGAAGATTTCTTAAGAAAAATAAGTGGAAAAATGTTCTTTAACTGATTTCGAGGTTGAGGTCAGCTTCATGCTGGAAGTTGTCGCTTACAGGGCATCGTCCTTCAGCTTCCCCCATTATTTCTCTTTCTGTCTCTTCATCCGCATCTGTCTCTATTCTTGCCTCTACGTTGGCCTCCTGGAATCCTGCTCTCTCGTCTTCACCCATGAAGCCGGCCATGTCTAGCTCTCCTTCGACATCAATCTCCAGAGACTTAATTTCTACGCCGTGTTCCTTTGCGACCTGATGCGCGGTTACATTCATGCAGGAGGCCAGTGCCGTGAACATGTACTCGAGAGGATTCGGTGCCTTATCGTTCCCTCCAAAGCCCTCTGGTTCATCGACCTTCAAACTGTGGCCTCTGACCTCTACATCAAGTTCTGTGTGGTTTTGAGCTTCTGATTCAATTTTGATCGGTAGTTTATCTGCCATGGTTTCACCTAGTACTTATTCGAGCGGGGTTTTACAGCTTTGCTCCAGGCATTCATCGATTTTAGATTCGATCTCATTGCCTATCTCCTCGTTGTAGCCGGACCAGTGTTCATCACCGATGAAAGTGCCGGGAACACCTCTTGCAGCGACCCCGTACTTCTCCGCCACGTTCTGATAGATCTTCTGGTTTTCCCTGCTGTTGTAGACCTCGTACATCTTGACCTCCAGATCTTCGTGTTCTCTGTCCAGTTCCTCGAGGAATGGCTTTTCCCTTTCACAGTAAGAACATCCCGCCCCCCAGAAAAAGTAGACTGTGGTCCTGTTCCCTGTCTCGGGCAGAAGCACTTCAGAGTTATCTGGTTCCGAATTTTTCGCCGCCTTTTCGGGACCTGTTCCGTTTTGAGGGTTTTGTACGACTTTAAACGCAAGGCCTGTAACCAGCAGGACTGCTAGAAGGCCTAAACCGATTTTCCTGTAATTTTCCTTAATTTTCTGTTTCACCGCGTATCAAATCTCGTTTTCATAGTACTGTTTTGCATCTTTTTCTGTTAGAAACTTTCCTTCGAAACTTTCTTGAGGCCTGATCTTGACTAGCCAGGCCTCGTAGGGATCTTCAATGATTTTCCTGGGTTTTTCTCCCACCTCTCTGTTCACATCGACGATCTCAGCATCTACAGGTGTTTTAAGTTCTCCGACGCGTTTCATAGCCTCGTACTCTATCAGAATTCCTCCTTCCTCAAACTTCTCTCCTTTCTCCGGCAGTTCGATGAAGAGAAATTCCTCTGCTTTCTCTGCACAGGGTTTTGCCAGGCCTACCTTGTAATTTTTTCCATCTTTCTTGAGCCAGAGACTGTTTTCGGTGTATTTTCTGTCCTCCGGTAGATTCACTCGTCTTCACCTCCCATCTTTCTGTAAATGTAGGCGATTGCTCCCGAAAGTATTAGGGCTGAGCCGAAGACGTAGATCGTTCCTGAGAGAGTTTCCATCAGTTCCGGCCTGATTATCAGGGTTGCTGCGAGTGCGATCATTATCATTCCGCCGAGAAGTTTGAGGTAACGGCCGTGTTTTTCCTCAAACCTGGTCTTTTCCATCGTATAGGTTATTCCAAGGAAGACCGCCAGCTCGTCCAAAAGATAGATCAGCATGTAGAGACCTAACAAAACGAGCGCGAATCCTGTCTGGACTCCTCTATCCGCCAGTATATTGCTGTAGATCAATGGGAATCCTGCGGTACACGGTAGTTCAACCAGGACTATACCTGCAGCGATTACAGCCGTCCCGAACAGAGTCATCGCCAAACTATCTTTTCTGACTGTCTCAGAGAGCTCTCTGGCAATCTTCGGCTTGAAGCGGTCCGGTATCGTAAATGACAGGCCTCGATTCCAGTAAAAGAAGTCCTTTACGTTGACAGCGCCGAACACCAGTGCTACTGCCGCGACTGCAACCTTTATCCACATCAGATGCGACACGTATGAGAAGATGTTGATCAATCCGTAGACAAAGGCTCCGTAGCCGATAGAGGTCACGGTCAGAAAAGTAAAGCCTACCGCGGCCGTCTTCTTTCTTGAACCTGAGTGAACGACCAGTCCAAGCAGAAAGGTCAGGACCCACAAAGAGCAAGGATTGAAGCCGTCCACCAAAGCAATCATAGCGGTCAAAGCCACCAGAGGCGTATCTTTAGTACTGATTTCTCCGATCAACGGCAGCTCCAAGCTTTCCTGCTGAAGTTCCGAAGTATCGCTCTGTGCAGCTTTTGGCGAAGTATTCTGAGCCGCTGTTACACCCGATAACAGGATGAAGGATATGGCTATCGCTGCAGACAGTGCTTTCTTCATAATTCCTCAAGGCCTGAAACGGTTTATATACCCTTGTTTCACGATGTGAAATAACTGGTCCAGAGGCCTTCTGCAAATTAGAGGAGTATGTCCTCAAATTTTTCCTCCAGAACCACTTTATTGGTCATGCCGTTTTCCTCCCTGTGGATGATCTTCTGCCGTTCAAGATCTTTCAGTTTTCTGGAAACCTTCACCTTGGACAGGCCTGTTTCATCTGGAAGTTCGCTCTGACTGATTTCACCGCCCCTTTCAATCAGGGCCTCAACTATCTTTCTCTGATCCCCTGGTAGAAAACGGATCGTCTCACGCACTTCTTCAGGAGATATCGATTCAGGTATGATAGATTTCTTCATGTAGATGTAAACCGCCATACCAACGATCACACCGGTAGTCGACATCAAAGCCACGATCCAGGTAAGGGGAAGTGTACAGTTACAGACAGGTGCGGAAACCAGTCCATGCGCATAGTAAAAACCCGCCGTAGACAGAAGGATATACACGAAGACAAAAGAGATCACCTTGACATTGCTGTGAAGAAACCGTTCAACATCAATTGCTCTCAAACCTTTTTCCTCCATAAAACCAACTTGGAGAAACTAACTTTTTAGCATTCAACCTAGAATACAGTGAGGCCTATCGGGATTTCTCGAAATGTTTTCAGAAAGAGGAATATGGAAACAAGAATATTATTTACAACGTTTCTTTTTCTATGAATCCCTCTAGAACTCTTCCATCGTACTGGTCAACCCCTTCACCTGGCTCAAAAATAGCTGATCCTACAGGAATGCTTTTGTCTTCATCGTAAACCTGGATATAAAGGTCTTCATCACCCTCATACCGAAGTGAGTTGTTTTCTAGTTCATAGTTCCAGAGCGTATCTTCCTCACTGCCGTATTTTACCGCTTTTATGCTTTGGGTGCCTTCCGCATCGTCACTGATCACCAGTTCATCCCCATCATAATTAAATTCAACTTCATCAATCTCCTCGGTATTGGAACGATCACTAACATAATCCAGAGCATCCTTACCAGGAGAATCGTTATCTTGAACTGCCGTAGCCGTAACTCCTGCGGCGCCTGCTCCCAGCCCTATGACATATTTTCTTCGTGTCAAAGCACGTGTATTCCCGGTAAATTCATCTCCACCGGAACCAAGCACTGAATCCACAAGAGACTGCAAAGTCACATTCCATCTGTAGAGCATAATGCTTAAATGATCTTCCTAGTTATTCCAAGCCCTCAAAATCAAGACTCCGTTTAAATTCTCGGGCCTCCTCAACATGTTCTTCAACAGTTTCCTCATTCATCCGGTTTAAAGTAGATTTCATGAAGCTCATTCTGTGAATATCTGAGATCTTCTCTTCGTATTCCTTGATGAAGTTCCAGTAGAGTCCATCCCAGCTTTCTTCCCAGTCACCACTATCGTAGTGACTCATCTTGTTGATGTAGTTTGAGGATGAGATGTATGGTTTGGTCATCATGTCGGGCCAGGAGTACTGTCCCATTCCGTAGACGTTCGGTACCATCACCCATTCATAGCTGTCGATGAACATCTCCATGAACCAGTCATAGACTTCTTCAGGATCGATCTCCAGCAACAACATTGTATTGCTCAAAACCATCAACCGTTCGATGTGATGACAGTAAGCATTGTCCTCAGCGTGCTGAATCGCGTAGTCTACTGGCGGAAGGCCTGTCTCAGCTGTGTAAAATTCTTCTGGTAGTTCGTTTTCCGCGTCCCAGAAATTTTCATTTCTCATATCCGGATGAATCTGGTACATTGCTCTGATAAATTCTCTCCAGCCTACGATCTGTCGGAGAAAGCCTTCCAGTGAGTTCATCGGATAATCATGTTCTTCATGCGCTTCCAGAGTTTTTTCGACTACTTCTTCTGGATTCAAAAGGCCTATATTCATTGAAGAGGAAAGCAAGGAGTGGAAGCCGAACTCTAGATCTTTCTCAAAAGCGTCCTGATAATCGCCGAAGTTTTCCATCCTATTTTCTAAAAAGTCGTGGAGCATCTCCAAGGCCTGTTCCCGGGTGGTCGGCCAGAAAAAGTTCTCGAGATTCCCGGGATTGTCGGAGAAGTTTTCCTCAACCCATTCCTTTGCTTCTTCTACATATTCACTGGAAAATTCAGGTATATCAGGAGTCTCCATATCTTCAGGCATCTTCTTCCTGTTTTCTGGGTCGAAGCTCCATTTACCTCCTTCAGGCCCGTCTTCCGCCATCAAAATGTCGTGTTTCTTCCTCATCTCCTTGTAATAGCCCAGCTGGAAAATTTTGTTCTCATCAAAATAATCTCTATTATACTTCCTTGAGGCCAGAAAGTTAGGCGACTCCAGAACCTTTAATTCAACATTATTTTCATCTGCAAGGCCTCTAAACTCCTCTAAAATCTCATGATCGACAGGGTCAAAAATAGTAACTTCATCTTCTTCCTTGAAAACCTCTTCATAATCTTCCTCTAGTTGCACATAATCGGTATTATTTCTTTCGCTGTAGGCCTGCATTGAGGATTTGTGAAGCAGTAATTTCTGTTTATGGAAATTCTTGTCGGTGAACAATTTTGGATGCTCGATTAGCGTTACTTCACTTTCTGGAAGTTTTTCTTCAGGGAATAACTGGTTTGGGAGCAGAAGAATCATACTCTTCGAATTGTCTGTGAATCGTTAAATTCTTTCATCATAAATTTTGGCTATTCAATTAAAAAACCGCGCACGTAAATGTTATGTGGGCGAGTATAGATGTCGAATGAATCTTTTAGTTTGTATGCGCCATTGCAGGCCGAGTCGGATGCGAGCGAGCTTCAAAGAGTAATAGATAAACTGTTAGAGGAAGGGTTTTCTACTGAAAGAACTGGTGATTCAAGAGAATGCAGGTATAGTAGTAGGGAGACGGATTTTGATTATTCGAACGCTGATTTTGACTCTGCAATAGATGAGATTAAAGATGGGGGTATAGGTTCTATTCAGTTGTGGCGGGACGAAGATTTCGAATTCACCGTCACATTTAATCTTGAAGGTTATGTTTATCAGGATCAATCCAACGTGGCTATTCTATTTGATCCAGTCTATTTTAGAAGGGATTCTGATGTCGGATTTGAAGAGAATATATCTACAGTATTAAAGCTGGCGGAAATTGTGTTTGAAACTCTTCGGCCGCCATATCTTACGTCTCTGACACATTTTGAAGATCAGAACTATGGGATAAATTCGCTTGAAGATCCTATAAATCATGCTTTCTGGCTGATATGTGTATCAGATGATTATAGAGAATTAGACGCTGATTCAATCAACGCCTGGGGAGTCCGTGATTTAGAAAACGGAAAGATGCTAGTTCTGTCAGATGACTGGATAAATAATCCTACAGGAGAAATGTCTAGAGAAGAAGCTGAGAAACGTTTATGGGAAAAATAATTTCTCAGCGAAAAATTAAATCTATTGATTCACAAATTCCTGGTATGAACCATTTGAAAACTACCACGATACTACTTATTTTCCTGTCGATAGTGCTCGGGATATCGCTGTACGACTCTCCACAGGAATTGCCTAAGGAAGACCGCGCAGAAATTATTTTCGAAAATCATTCTTTTGATGTAGAGATCGCGGACACTCCCGAAGAACGAGAAAAAGGCCTTATGAATCGAGAAAACGTTGGAGAAAATGAAGGAATGCTTTTTGTCTACGAAGAGGAAGATTACCGGAGTTTTTGGATGAAAAACACGTTTATACCTCTGGATATAATCTTCCTAGATTCGAATCTAGAAGTAATCAATATTGAGAAAGCCAATCCTGAGCCAAACACTTCAGATGATAATCTTCAGAGATATAGGAGTGAAAGCCCTGCGCAGTATGTTTTAGAAATAAATCAGAATAGAAGTGAGGAAATAGGTTTAGAAAAAGGAAGTGAAATGAGTTTGAGGCCTTGAATTTTGGGGTTGAGTTATCTGTAGGCTTTGTCTCTTGACAGTACTGTAGTAAATTTTATTTCGTCTTCTAGTATGTCGAAGAATGCTCTATAATCTCCTATTCTAAGTCTCCAAGTTGATTTATCTGCTATGAATTTTGTGCTGTTATGGTGTTTTGGATCTAAACCGTAATCATTGATCTGTTTTTGAAATTCTTTCAGTTTTGAAATAATTCTTTCCAGAGTTTCAGGCTCTAAACTTTGAAGTCTTTCATCAAACCTCTGAGTTCTGGTCACTCTATAACTCATCTAGAGGCCTACCTTCTTGGTCTCGTGCTTCCTCTATATCTTTCCTAGCTTTCTCAGAAAGATTCTTGTTTTCAGTACTTCTGACGAGGCTTCTCAAAAGTTCGCCTCTGGAAGTGAAATTCCCTTCCTCAACCGATTTATCAAGATCTTTAACCATATCTTCAGGAGCTTTGAAGCTTACAACCTTGCTCATGAATTAGTAAACTAAGTAAAACTTTATAAAACTTTCTGTTAAACTGGGGCGGACTAATAACTTCAAGAATTAAGTTTAATAAGCCAAAAAAAAAAGAAGTAATTATGGGTTATAGAGGCCTTTCTGGTCAGTCTGCTATTGAGTATTTGATGACTTATGGTTGGATGCTTCTAGTAGTAGCTGTAACAGGAGGAGCAATCTTCGCAACAGTAGGAGATCAAGGAGTAGAATCAACTTCAGGGTTTGATGGAGATATCGCGATAGATAATTTTGGTGTATCTGATCAAGATGAGTTAGGCCTAGAAGTTAGAGATGGTAGCGAACAAGGCATCACTATCTCAAAAGTTAATGTTTCTGATCCTGATACTGATCAATGGATTTACAAAGAATTTACTGGGGAAAACCGAGTTGGTGTAGGCAGCTCCAAGATCTTCGAGTTACCTAATGTGTCTAGAACTGATTCAAATAATGAGTTGAATGTTGAGATTGTTTATGATACTGGAGGGCTCTCTAATCTGTCCGTAAGCGGCACTGTCTCAGGTTTTTTGGACCTAACTGATTCCGGGAGTTATGAAGGCCCACCGGAAGATAATCATCAAGAAATAAGAAGTCAGGAAGATTTTGAATATTTCAACTTCTCTCGCTATAGTAAGGGTTCATTTCCTTCAGATTCCGACTGGTCATTTCAGTTCTCTGATAACAACGGAGATAATGATTGGAATATAAGTAATGGTTCTGACCTAACAGCAGATCAGTCTGTATTTGATAATATTACAGGGGGTAAAGTTTTGGCTTCCGAACCTACAGATTTCAACAATGATAATCAAATAGTGTGGAATGGTCAAGAAGGTAGGAATGTAGAAATATTGATGCTACAGTATCATTCTAGCCGAAATACGTATCTAATTTTAAGATCTAATGGCAGTCAATCTTCAGAAAGGACAGGGTATATTTGGACTTGGAATGATGGATGGACAGAATGGATAAGACGATACGAAAATGATGGCTATAATTCAGTAGAATATGGAGAGAACACTTCGATACCTTTCGATCAATGGTATTGGATAAGATTTAGAGCGGGTGAAGATGAAATAAAGGGCAAATTCTGGGAAAAAGGTGCTCAAGAACCAGATGAATGGAATTGGAGTAGAAGTTATCAAAGTACTCAATTGAATAAAGGAGAAGTTGGAATGTCTCATGAGGATCATCATGAGTGGTATATTGATGAATTATACATAAAATTCAATGGTTCTGGCGAAAGCAAGTGGATAAGTAAATAGGTTTTTAATGAACAAAAGTAAAAATAGAGGCCTTAGGCCTCTTTACTCGATTTCGATTGTTCTTCCGTTTTCTGATAGGAAGATGTCTTCTTCAAGTGTGTATCCTTCTTCTCTTGCCAGTTGTAGGTAGTCTCCCTGTTTCTGGATTGGTCCGTGTGATGGGACGATGTTGTCAGGTTGTAAGAAGGTGATGAAGTCTCTGTGGTCTTCCTTCTGTGCGTGTCCTGATGTGTGGATGTTCTTGTAGAGTCTGACTCCTTGATCTGTGAGTTTCTTTTCAAGCCAGTAGCGGTTTGCTCGGCTTGGTGGTGTTGGGATTACTCTTGAGGAGAAGATTACATGGTCTCCTTTGTTGAAGCTGAATGGGTACTGCTGTGAGGCAAGTTTGTCCATCTGGCTTCCTGGTTCTCCCTGGTTTCCTGTAGCTACTACAAGCCATTCATCTCGTTCACCATCGATTCTATCCATCAGTTTCTCGCATTCATCGTAGTATGATGCGACTTCAACATCTGAAAGATCGATTAGGTCAAGTTCTTCAGCTGATTGAGTGTACTCTTTGAGTGAGCGTCCGACGAAAGCTACTTTTCTTCTTCCGTCGTTCGCTTCTAGGATTGAGTTCAGTCTCTGGATCTGGCTTGAGAAGGTTGTTACAAAGACTGCTCCTCCTGCATCGTAGCAGTTCTCTAAGAGCTGATTCATCTCTACTCTTACTGCTTCTTCAGGCCTTACTCTACCGTCTTTGTCCGCACTTGTGGTTCCTGGGATCATTACTTTCAGATCTTCAGAGTTGCCTACTTCTTTCATTCGTTCGATATCTGCGTTCTCTCCTACTACAGGATTTCTATCGAATTTCATGTCGTTTCCGTAGATTACTCCGCCTTCCTTAGTCTTCAGGTAGGAAAGAGTAGCGTCAGGGATCGAGTGATTGTTCCTGATGAACTCTAATTCTAGATCATCTGAGATTGTGTAACTGTCGCCAGTCTCTATCTCGATAATGTCATTATTGATGTTCTTCCTGTCGCCTTCAAGGCCTCTTTCCACGATCTTCTTCGTGAAAGGAGTGCAGACGATAGGTGCGTCGTACTGACCTGCTAGTTTTGGAATTGCTCCAACATGGTCAAGGTGTCCGTGACCTATCACGATGGCCTTGACATTCTTGTTCATTATCTTCTTGTCTTTCGGAATTGCTCCGGTTTCTAGGGTTTGATTTGTTGTAAGTTCGTCGATTTGTTCGTCGGATCCGATAACCTCTTCCATGTTATAACCCATGTCAAAGATGACAAGTTCTCCGTCAACTTCAACTGCGGTCATATTCATGCCGACCTGTTCGTATCCTCCAATTGTGTGAATTTTCATAGTAAAAACCTTAATTCTAAATTAGTTCTGCAATTTTTGCAAAGCTTATACAAATTAAACGAAAACCCAGTTTTTTAAATAGAGACCAATTCAGGCCTTACCTAGTTTACATTCTTAAGATTTCACCGTTTCAAGTATAATTATGTACTCTGAAGAAATCCGCGAGATGCTTTCTAACAAAAATATAGAGCTTGGAGACTGGGTAAAAGTTAACGAAAAAGAAGGAAGACTGATGCCTAAGCCGGAAACTGGAGATAAAGATATAATTAATCTCAAACTTGATTCAGGATATAATATAGGCCTAGAACCGGAAAATATAGAGCTAGTAGAAAAACAGGAAGCTTCAGAAAATCGGAGTGAAGAAATTAATCACGAAGAAGACAGGCCTGATATATTAGTGCTTCACACAGGGGGTACGATCGCTTCAAGAGTTTCTTATGAGGAAGGCGGCGTAAAACCGGCTTTTGATCCTGAAGATCTGGTTGAGATGTATCCAAAACTAGCTTCAGAAGTTAACATTCATTCAGAAGTCGTGGCTCAGATGCTTTCCGAGGATATGGAGCCTGAACATTGGGTAGAAATCGCTGAGATGATCGATGAAGTCAAAGATGACTATGATGGCATAATTGTAGGGCATGGAACTGATACGATGCAGTACACAGGTGCAGCGCTCTCACTGATGCTGAAAGGAATCGATACAGGAGTGCTTCTAGTCGGAGCTCAGAGATCAAGCGACAGGCCTTCGAGCGATGCATCGATGAATATGTACTGTGCTGCAAAGTTTTTGACAGATACAGAGTTTACAGGATTTGGAGTATGTATGCACGCTGGGTCAAGCGATACAGAATGCAGTATTTTGCCGTCTAACAAGGTAAGAAAGATGCATACGTCTCGGAGGGATGCATTTGAACCGATAAACTCGGAAGAGATAGCCAAAGTAAATTACGATACAGGAGAAATAGAATACTCAGAAATTGAAGAAAAAGAATACGAGAAAAATATAGACGTCAATTCAAACATTGCGGTAGTCAAGTCAAGGCCTGGAATGAAGCCTGAGGAGCTTGAATTTGTGCTTGAAAATGATTACGATGGATTGGTGGTTGAAGGCACAGGCCTTGGTCATCTTCCTGTAAACAGTTTTGATGATAAGACTCAGCATCATGAGGAGATTCTTGAGAAGTTAGGCCTAATAGCTGAGGAGATTCCTGTGGTGATGGCATCTCAGTGTCTAAATGGCCGGGTCGATATGAATGTGTATGATGCGGGTGTGAAGATTCAGGATTCAGGGGTTGTCTCCGCGGAGGATATGCATCCTGAACTGGCTTATGTGAAATTGGCTTGGAGTATAGGTAATTCTGATTCTAGAGATGGCGCACTGGAGCTTTTCCAGAAGGATATTAACGGCGAGATTAGTCAGAGGTCGATGATTTAATGGATAGAACGTTGGACGAGTTTGATGAAAAGGCGAAAGAGTTTATTGATCAGGGAGAGCACCACAGAATAAGAGATGTTCTCAGAGAATATTCGATGTGCGCAGCCTATGAGATAGGGATAGAGTTAGAAAAACCGTCGAGATTTTTGAGGATGTCAGGCGTCGATATAGATAATATAGATGATTTTACAGAATACAGAGTAGCTAAATCTGTTATCAGAAGCGAGATACGGAAAAAGAAGAAAGGCAGCATGTTCACAAGAATCAAGAAGAAGGTGAACGGAAAATGATTTATGGAGTCACAGGAATGCCTTTGGCTGGGAAAACTACTGTAGCAGGCCTCCTAGAGAAAGAAGGTTTCGAAGTAGTGGATATGGGCGATGTAGTCAGAAAAGAAATGAATAAGAGAGAAGTTCCAACAGAAGAGACTGGCAAATGGGTAAACCACCAGAGAAAAGAAAAAGGAATGGATGCCATCGCACAGCTTACCGCACCTTACATCGAAGAAAAAGATACTGAAGATATTGTAATAACAGGGATGAGAGGTCTCGCAGAAAAAAGGAGGTTCGAGGATGAACTAGAAGACAGCATTGAGATGATCGCAGTCTGGTCATCACCTGAGACACGAAGAAAAAGAAGAGAAGAAAGAATGAGGAAAGAGGATCGTGAAGGAGATGAATTTGAGGAACGAGACCATAGAGATTTAGAGAATGGAGTCGGAAGATTAATGGCTTTAAGCGATTATATGATAATTAATGAAGGCCTTTCAATTGAAGAACTTGAGGAAGAGGTGAATCAAATTGTCTAGTGTGAATAAGTCGGGCGGCACTTATGAATTAGAATCAACTGATAGAGCTGCAAATATAGCTCAGCAGGTAGCAGAAGAACTAAATTCGACATACCAAGAGAGTGGTGAGAATGGTTTTGCAGTCGATGGATACACAAGATTTGATTTTTTCCCGACTAGACATTTCAGCAGGCATGGCACAATATTGATTCCTGAGACAGAAGAGGCATCAGAAATGATAGATAGTTACCTGGAGGAAGATGAAAATGAACTATGAAGAACTAGGATTCAAATGCGGAATCGAAATCCATCAGCAACTAGATACGGATAGAAAACTTTTCTGCCACTGCCCGGTCGATTTAGTGGATGAAAGCGCAAATGGCAAATTTTCTCGCTATCTGAACGCAGTTGCTGGAGAACAGGGAGAGACAGATGAAGCAGCGGAACAGGCCTCATCCAAAAACACGAAATACATCTACAAATACTATAATAGAAACAACTGCCTGGTAGAAGCAGATGAAGAACCACCTCACAAAATGAGTGAAGAGGCCTTAAACACTGTACTCACTTTCTCACGAATGGTCGATGCAGAAGTCGTACCAGAGATCCAGATAATGAGAAAATTAGTGGTAGATGGATCCAACACTTCTGGCTTCCAGAGGACTGCTATGGTAGGCCTAGATGGAGAACTTGAGACTGAATCAGGGACAGTAAGCATTGAGGATATCGAGCTTGAGGAAGAATCCGCAGGAATCCATGAGCGCGATCCAGATAGAGCAGTATATGACTTGAATCGGCTGGGAGTTCCGCTTATTGAAATTGGGACTGATGCATCGATTCAGAATCCAGAGCATGCTAGAGAAGTTGCTATGAAACTTGGAATGCTTCTAAGATCGACAGGTAAAGCTCGTAGAGGCCTAGGAACTATCAGGCAGGATGTTAATGTTTCAATTGAAGAAGGCTCTAGAGTAGAGATTAAAGGTTTCCAAGATGTTAAGAATATTGATAAATTAATTGAACTTGAAGTACAGCGCCAGAAAAACCTGGTGGAGCTTGGAGAAGAACTAGATGATGAAGAGGTTCTTGGAGACAATGTAACACATCTATTTGATGACACAGATAATCAGATAATTTCAACTGTGATTGAAAACGATGGCGCAGTCTACGCATTGAAACTTCCAGGCCTGACAGGAAGAATGAAGCAGGAAATTTCTGGCGATAGATATGTGGCAGAAGAACTAGTCGATTATGCGAAAGAGCAAGGCGTCCAGGGAATTTTACATACTGATGAAGACATAGAGAAATATGATCTTGTTGAAGAATTTGAGGAAGTCGGAGATGTACTGAAAAAGGACGAAGAAGACGTTATTGCTTTAATTGCGGCTCCAGAGAATCAGGCAAAGTCAGCAGCTCAAAGAGTTAAGAAGAGAGCTGAGATGCTTTACAGAGGTGAGATTCCAGAGGAGACAAGAGGCGCTGAACAAGACTTCACAACCAGCTACATGAGGCCTTTACCTGGTGCAGCAAGGATGTATCCGGAAACCGATATCCCCTCAGTCAGGATCACAGATGAAAGAATTGAGGAAATAGATGAGAATCTTCCTGAGACTCTAGAAGAAAAAAGAGAGAGGTTGAAGGATGAGATAGGTGAACAACTAGCTGACCAGTTAGTAAACTCGAGAAAGATAGGATTGTTCAACAAGTTTGAAGACTCAGTTGATAGAAAGGATCTTGCAAACTACATTGTTAATACTCTTCCAAGACTGGAAAGCGAAGGCCTAGAAGTAGAAGAGCAAGATGCTGAGAAAATCATCGAGGCCTTTTCTGAAGGTGAGTTGGAGAAAGGTCATTTGGAGAAGGCTTCAAAGCTTGCTGCAGAAGGGTCAGATGATCCTGTCAAAGAAGTAGTTGAATCACAGGCCTCAGAAGATGAGATTGAAGAAGCAGTAAGAG
>JAWOFP010000063.1:0-4084 GCA_046497485.1 Candidatus Nanohaloarchaea archaeon
TCCAATGCTGCGTCTATCTCATCCATGATGTAGAAAGGAGATTCCTCATATTCTAGAATCGCGAAGACAAAAGCAATAGCTGTCATAGTCTGTTCTCCGCCGGATAAGGCCTTGATAATATGCGGATCCTTGTTTGGTGGTGCGGCCCTGATTTTCAGGCCTTTCTCAATATCATCATCCTCAATTATCAACTCTCCTTTTCCTCCGCCGAATAATCTATCGAATATCTCCGTGAAGCTGCTGCTTATCTCATCGAAGACCTCCATGAACTGCTCTCGCTTATTAGATTCAATCTCATCAATCATGTCCTCAATCTCAAGCTTCTCCTGCCTAATCTCGGAGACCTTCTCCTTGAACTCCTCATACTCTTCCTTCTTCTCTTTGTATTCATCGATCGCCCTCATATTCACAGGACCCATCGAGTTAATCTTCCGGACAATCTTGGACTTCTTGGATTTCAAATCTTCAGGTGAAGAATCGAGGCCTGTCATTTCATCTTCATCTACATCGTATTCCTCAAGATCATCCTTAATGTTCTCAAGTTCGGCCTTGAAATTAGCTTTTTTGCTGCCGACTTCATTCACTTTAGTCTTCAGTTTTTGCTGTTCGCTGTAGAGATCCTGTCTCTCTGATCTTAGGTCTTTCAAGGCCTCGCGTATATCTTTCTTCTCCTGCATAAGTTCTTCATCGCTTCCGCCTTTCTCTTCTTCTTTCCTCTTCTTCATCTGTTTGAGTTCGGCTATATCCTTTTGAAGATCTTGGATTTCTTCCTTAACTTCTTCCTTCTCTTTCTTCTTCTCTTCAGGATCTAGGCTTTTTGCAAGTTTCTTACTGTTACCTCTCTTGCTTTTCTTCTTACCTCCTGACATTGCGCCTCCGCGCTCCATCTTATCTCCATCAAGAGTAACTGCTCTTATACCATCAATATCCTTGACTGAATCCAAATCTTCTGCAATTATTGTATCACTGAAAACATAGTTCACAGCTTTCTCATATTTGTCGTTATAATTTACAATGTCGCCTGCGTAACCGATTACTCCTTTCTTCTTCAGCGCAATCTTTGATTTGGCTGATCTGGATCTGTCTTTAATTTTGTCCAGAGGAAGCATTGTTGCACGACCAATATTTTCCCGCTTTAGGTAGTTAATGGCTTTTGTAGCAACATCTCGGTCTTCTACTACTACATTGTCCATTCTGCCTCCTGCAGCAGTTTGAATAGCGACCGCAAACTTCTCTTCAGCTGAAATAAGATTTTCAAAACTGCCATGTATTCCATCCCAGCCGAGATTCATCAAAGCATTAACAGATCTATTGTTGCTGCCTTGACGATTCTTCATGTTCTTTAGGTCTTCAATCTGGTCTTCAAGATCACTCAATTTTTCTCTTTTATTCTCGATTTGCCCTCTCTTCTTATCTATTCTATTTTCAAGGTGCTGGACATCGTTTCCGCCAGTCTGACTCTCCTCAATCTCTTCTATCCTATCTTGCTTCGACTCAATTTCTTGATCGATTTCCTCAAGTTTCTCTTCTAATTCTTCAATTCTTTCTTCACTTTCAGAAGTCTCAGTATTAATATTAGCTAATTGATTTGAGACAGCTCTTTTCCTAACCTCTAGTACTGAGGCCTCAATTTTTCTTTTTCTCTCTTCTAGTTCTCTGTATTTGATTGCCATCTCTTTTTCTTCCTTCAGTTTTTGGAGATGTTCTTCCTTCTCATTTAATTTAATCTCTTGCTCGGTTAATTGTTCCTCTACTTCTTCGAGCTCTTCAAGAGCTTCCTCTTTCTTCTGATCAAACTCTGAGATGCCCGAAAGATCATCAATAACCTTTCGACGTTCTGTGCCGGACTGCTCTACGATTTCGGTGACTTTGCCCTGCCTGACAAAGTGGTATCCGTCAGGATCAATATTAGCTTTCCTAGCGATATCATCTATCTTTCTTTTCTTACAGTTTGAGCCCTGAAACTTGTACATAGAACTCCCGGCCTGCGTAATCTTTCTACCGACTGTAATCTCTTCAGCTTCCTCTTCATCCTCCAGAAACTCGTCAAAAAGGCCTGAAGAATTATCAAGGTGAACTGTAACTAATGCAAAATCTGCCGGTGTTCCATCTTCCCCTCCATTGAAAATTAGTTGGGTCATTTTTTCAGCTCTCAACTTAGAGGATCTTCGCCCAAACACAAAACTTAATGCGTCAAGTACATTTGACTTCCCTGAACCGTTCTCGCCTACAATAGCTGTCAGGCCTTCAAAGAAAGGTATAGCAGTCTTTCTTTGGAATGACTTGAATCCTTTCGATGTTACTTTATTGATCTTGGTATCTGCGCCTGAGGCCTGGTTATCCGTCACTGTCTCTTCATCACTCATACTAACAAAAGAATCGATTCAATAGAATAAAAAACACTTGGCGAATATAGAAAGTTATGGAAAAGGCCTTCATATTCCACGGAACAGGCTCATCTTCAAACAATCACTGGTTTCCATGGATGAAAGAAAAACTAGAGGAAAAAGGCCTGAAAGTTTACACTCCTGATTTCCCGACTCCGGAAAATCAGAATCTGGAAAACTGGATGGATGTATTGGAAGAATACCCAAATATAGATGAGGAAACGGTTTTAATCGGTCATAGCACTGGCGCAGTTTTCATTTTGAGTGTTTTAGAGAAGGTGGAAAATTTGAAAGCAGCTTATCTTATTTCAGGTTTCACAGGGAAGCTAGGTATAGAGTTTGATGAACTAAACGAAACATTTGCTGAGAAAGAATTCGATTTTGAAAATATCAAGAATTCTGCAGAGGAATTACATGTCTTCCATTCAGCATCAGATCCCTATGTTCCATTGGAAAAAGCAGAAGAACTAGCTAGAAACTTGGAGGCCTCGCTTCATCTTAAAGCGGATGCAGGTCATTTCAACACTGATTCTGGTTATACTGAGTTTCCAGAACTTCTTAGAGAAATAGAAAATAAAATATGAAGGATATGAGGCCTATGGTGTCAATCTGTTAGGGTCTCTTGGGAATAGAATCGCTTCCTTTACGTTGCTTAGATCTGCGATTTTTCTGACGAGTCTATCGAGGCCTAGTCCGTATCCTCCATGAGGAGGCATTCCGAACTTGAAGGATTCTAGGTAGAATGAGACGTCTTCTGGGTCTACTCCGTCTTCTTCCATTCCAGCCATTAGTCTATCAAGATCGTGTTCTCTCTGTCCTCCTGAAGCCAGTTCGAGGCCTTTGTAAATCAAGTCGAATCTTCTGGATTGGTATTTGTCTCCTTCTCTTGCTTCCATGTAGTAGAACTTCTCTCCAGGGTATCCGATTACGAAGAATGCTGGATGGCCTTGTTCTTCGAAGTACTCTCCGAGAAGTTTCTCTCCTTTTGTATCTAGATCTCCTTCATCTTCTGGGATGTGGTCGTACTCTTCTTCAAGGATTTCACGGGCTCTTTCAAACTTGATTCTTGGGAAGTCCTCTTCCGGTACTTCTAGATCGACTCCTAGCTCATCGAGTTCTTCAGCTGCTTCACTCTCTAACTGCTTCAAAGTATAAGTCAGAGAATCTTCTAAAACATCCATTACGTCATGCTGGTCCTCGATAAACGCTAATTCTACATCGAACATGGAAATCTCTGAAACATGTCTGGAAGTAGCGAATTCTTCGGCTCTGAAGGCCTTACCGGTTTCATATACTTTATCGAATCCTGATGCCATAAGCATCTGCTTATATAGCTGCGGGCTCTGGCTTAGAAAGGCCTCTTCTCCATAGTAGACTACTGGGAATAGTTCTGCGCCTCCTTCTGCTCCCATTTTTGCGATTGTCGGAGTATTTATTTTGATGTATTCGTTGTCTGCGAACCATTCTTCCATGGATTCAATCATTTTCCCTCTAAGTGAGAAAATCGCGTGCTTCTCTGGCTGCCTCAAGTCCATGAACCGGTTGTCCAGTCTGGTGGATAAATCGGAGTCGATGTTCCCTGAGATTTCAAGCGGGAGAGGTGAGTCGGCTTCCGCAACTATCTCAAATTCATCTGGATGCAGTTCTCTGTCTCCTGGAGCTGAATCATTTTCCTCAACTGTTCCCGTGGCTCTGAT
>JAWOFP010000060.1:0-43174 GCA_046497485.1 Candidatus Nanohaloarchaea archaeon
AGGAAATTTCTGGCGATAGATATGTGGCAGAAGAACTAGTCGATTATGCGAAAGAGCAAGGCGTCCAGGGAATTTTACATACTGATGAAGACATAGAGAAATACGATTTAGTTGAGGAGTTTGAAGAAGTCGGAGATATGCTGAAGAAGAATGAAAAAGATGTTATCGCTTTGATCGCAGCACCGGAAGAACAGGCAAAATCAGCTGCGCAGAGAGTAAAGAAAAGAGCCGAGATTCTATATGAGGGAGAGATTCCTGAGGAGACCAGAGGTGCTGAACAGGACTTCACAACCAGCTACATGAGGCCTCTGCCTGGAGCAGCAAGAATGTATCCGGAAACCGATATCCCCTCAGTCAGGATCACAGATGAAAGAATTGAAGAAATAGACCAGAACTTACCGGAGACTCTAGAAGAAAAAAGAGATAGATTGAAGGGTGAGATAGGCGAACAGCTAGCTGATCAAATAGTGAACTCCAGAAAGATAGGATTGTTCAACAAGTTTGAAGACTCGGTCGATAGGAAAGATCTCGCTAATTATATCGTGAATACGCTTCCAAGACTTGAAAGCGAAGGCCTAGAAGTAGAAGAGCAAGATGCTGAGAAAATCATCGAGGCCTTTTCTGAAGGTGAGTTGGAGAAAGGTCATTTGGAGAAGGCTTCAAAGCTTGCTGCAGAAGGGTCAGATGATCCTGTCAAAGAAGTAGTTGAATCACAGGCCTCAGAAGATGAGATTGAAGAAGCAGTAAGAGAAGTAGTAGAAGAGAATGAAGAGATGATTGAAGAGCAAGGTATGAGGGCTCAAGGCGCTTTAATGGGGGAAGTTTTAGGAAAAATCGATGCAGAAGGCTCAAAGGTTTCAAAAGTTCTTCAAAAAGAACTACAAGATAAAAATTAATGTTTAAAGGCTTGAAATTGTGTTTAACTATTATTTAGCCCTCTAATTTTTTAAAAATATTATTTCTCCATGTCATTTATAATCTAGACGGTTTCAATAGTTATTGTGACAATTTCAAATGATTTTAGAGGACAATCAGCTATTGAGTATTTGATGACTTACGGATGGATGCTGCTGGTTGTGGCGGTGGTTGGTGGTGCAGTATTCTCAACTGTCCAAGGTCAGTGTAATGAGTCCGTCTCTGGGTTTACGGGTGCGGATGTTATGGTTGGCGATTTTGGATCTACTTCAACCGAAAAAATACAGTTTGAGTTAAGGAACACTGGGTCGGAGAATGTGGAAATCAATAAAGTGACTTTTAGACAGGACAATACCTCTTTAAATATAGGCCCAAATCGCAAGATAGAAGTTTCAGACACAGAGTTATTCAGTACTGATGGGTTTGTCGAATCTTCTTCATGTAACACTGTTGAAACCACGATAACCTATGATACTGAAACCCTCAGCAATTTGGAAGTTACAGGCACCTTGACAACTAGCGGAGAGGTTGTTGATATAACAAATGATGTTAGTAGCATTCCTCAAGATGATTTTCAGATGAGGTTTGACGCACAGAAGATTGGGAAAATTGATGGAGAAGAAGTAAACAAATGGAATGATCTAACTAATGGCGAGAACAATGCTACAGGAATCAATGATAGCCGACTGCCCGAGGTGAATGCAGACGGAATAAATGGGTACCAGGCCCTAAAGTTTGAGCCAGAGCCTAAAGATATTCTAACGATGGAACATAAAAATTACTTGAAATCCAGGAATCATACTATCTTCGCTGTAGCACAGTTTAATGAGGTCTCAGGCACAGCTGCTGTGACATCAAAATATGAAACAGGAAGTAGGGTTAATACTCTTCACATAGAAAACAACAAGACTTGGCTGAACTGGAATGACAACGAAGGATGGAAAAATTCTGCTGGAAGGACTAATGTTTCCAACAGGCCTAGAATTTTGTCTACTCGTGTAGGTAAAAATATAACTGGTTATGTGGATGGTTCAAAGGATCTTAGCCAAAGAATAGATGATCCTCTAACTCTGAATGATGGTCCAGTCTCCTTTGGAGCTGTAGAATGCGGCTCTAGCTGTTCAGATTACTGGGAGCTCGACGGAAATATCGGGGAGATAATCTACTATAATAAGACTTTGAGTGATTCGGAAATGGATGATGTTCATAATTATCTTTCACAAAAATGGAGTGTTCATATCTCTGAATAATTAGTGATTCTAGGCCTTCGATGACTTTTTAACTTTTTATTGATGTAAGTAAAAATAGGTGAATTCTAATAATGAGAGGACTAGGCGGACAACCTATTTTTGTAATGTCGGAAGACGCTGAGCGTCAAACTGGTGAAGATGCTCAAGAAAACAATATTGCAGCATGTAAAACTGTGGCAAAAGCAGTGAGAACTACTTTAGGCCCTAAAGGGATGGACAAGATGATGGTCGATTCTGTCGGGGACTTGGTGGTGACGAACGATGGCGTAACTATACTTGAAGAGATGGATATCCAGCATCCGGCCGCCAAGATGATGGTTGAAGTCGCCCAGACTCAGGAAGAAGAGGTAGGTGATGGAACGACTACCGCAGTAGTACTCGCTGGAGAACTACTGAAACAGGCAGAAGACCTGCTTGATCAAGAGATCCATCCAACTGTAATTACAAGAGGATATAGGATGGCCCGTCAGAGATCAACAGAAGTACTAGACGATATCTCTGAAGAGGTTAGCCTAGCAGACGAAGATACACTTCAAAAGGTTGCGATGACATCCATGACCGGGAAATCCGCAGAGGCCTCTCGAGATTACTTGGCTGAAATCGCTGTTAAAGCGGTTAGACAGGTAGCAGAGGAGAAGGAAGACCACATTCTTATCGATAAGGATATGGTCAAGGTCGAGAAGAAAGAAGGAGGTACAATTGATGAGACAGAACTTGTGCAGGGAGTAATCCTTGACAAGGAAAAAGTTCACGGCGGAATGCCGTCAACAGTAGAAGACGCAAAAATCGCATTACTTAACTCGCCAATTGAAGTAAAAGAGACGGAGACGGATGCTGAAATCAATATCAGTGATCCTTCACAGATGAAGAACTTTGTAGAACAAGAAGAAGAACAGCTCAAAGAAATGGTCGAGGCCTTAGATCAGGCAGGAGCAAATGTAGTTCTATGCCAGAAAGGAATCGATGACATGGCCCAGCATTATCTTGCTAAGAAAGGAATTTTTGCGATCAGAAGAGTATCAACATCTGATCTTGACAATCTAGCTAAGGCAACAGGAGCAAACATTGTAACTTCAATTACTGACATTGATAGTGATGATTTAGGAAATGCAGGTACAGTCGAGGAAAGACTTGTAGGCGGAGACTCAATGACCTTCATTAACGACTGTCCTGAAGCCAAATCGGTTTCAATTCTTATCAGAGGAGGAACAGAGCATGTAGTAGATGAGATTGAGAGAGCGATGGAAGACGCGATAGGTGGGGTCTCAAGCGCATTGAGAAACGGTCGAGTAGTCGGAGGTGGAGGAGCAACAGAAGTACAACTTGCTCAAGAACTCCGTGACTACGCTGATTCAGTAGGAGGCCGTGAACAGCTAGCCATCAATGCATTCGCAGATTCACTAGAAGTAATTCCAAGAACGCTTGCAGAGAACGCAGGATTCGATCCGATTGATACCTTGGTCGATCTCAGGAACAAGCATGACGATGGAGAAGTCTGGGCAGGCCTAGATGTTTCCTCAGGTAAATCTGAGAAACTATTCGATAAAGGCGTTGTCGAACCTAAGCAGACCAAGACTCAGGCTGTTCAGTCTGCGTCAGAGTCTGCTGAGATGATTCTCAGGATTGACGATGTCATTTCTGCTTCTGGATTTGACGCTGATGATATGGGCGGCGGAGATGACGCTGGCGGTCCTCCTGGAGGCCCAGGCGGAGGAATGCCTGGCGGAATGGGCGGCATGATGTGAGGCCTATTCCTCTATAAATTTCCTATTTTCTCCTTTATTTTCACTATTTCTCGGTAAACTTCCGTGGATTATAAATACCGTGGAACCGAATTTTGTGCTAGGAGGCCTTTACAAACTATGTCTAATGACGAAGTACAGCTCGGTTCCTCAAATGATGAGGACTATGAAGTGGTTCCTGTAGGACCGATCAGAAAACTTGAGAGAAGAATTGATGAAATCCAGGAGCAGTCTCAGGAGGCTCAAGGCTCCAGCCATCAGGATGAACTGATCAGAGATGTTCTGGACATTATGAAGTCAAATCAGAAAATTGTCAACGACATGACAGAATCCACTCACGAGCTGAAGAACTCTGTAGAAGACCTTACTCATAAGATGGATGAAACTATAGATAACATGAATGCCTTCATGGACTTGCTTAATGAGGCCTCGGAAATGGATATGGAAGGCGAGATTGTTGGAGATATGGAAGGCCGTATCGCTGACGCTATCGGAAATAAGATGGATGAAGTAGCTCAGAACATGCATGAATCCAATCAAGAAGTTGTCAGCCAGTTAGATAATTTGAATGAAAGTATTAGAAAGTCCTATGCTTCTCAGTCGGCAAATAATAGTTCGCAGGTTCAGAGGAGTCAGAGACCGCAGCAGAATCAGAGACCTCAACAGTCACAGGCTCAGCAGTCTCAAAGACCAGATCAGGGACAGTCAAGCAATATGCAGCAGCCTCAAGGAGGACAGAATAAAGGTCAGGGATCTCAGGCCTCAAATGATTTTTCAAATGACGACAGGATGAAAAGGCTGAGGGAAAAGTTCGGAAATGTTGAAGAAGAGTAAAGGAGTTACGCCAATCTTAGCAACTGTAATGCTGTTATTTATTGCTGTCGCAGCAGTAAGTAGCGCAGCTGTTTTCTTACAAGGAACTATAGATGGGATTCAAGAGGGTGCGGAAGATGAACTTGAGAGAGAAGAGTTAATTGAAAACTCTGATTTAAGGATTCAGAGCGGTTTCAATAGTTCACAGGGTTACATGCATATCGTTGTTAGAAACTCAGGTTCAGTGACAATGCCTGTAGTAGAGGACTCAGAAAAGGTGTGGAGTATCTTTGTTGAAAATTCTCCTAGAGATAGTTGGAGTGCTCCAGAAGATAGCATTGATCCAAATCAGATAATTAATATTAACACTACTGAACCTTATCCAAGTAATCAAGATAGTAAAGAAGTTTCTATTAGTGCCCCTTATGAGACAACAGATAGCTATATCTGCTATAATGGCGGTTCAATCCGTTGCTAAAGTCTAAGTTATTTAAACCGGGAAGAACAATTCTATGATAGATATATTATGTTCGGAACACAGAAAGGTATCACTCCTGTAATTGCGATCGTTTTACTATTACTTGTAACGGTCGGAGCAGTAGGAGTGGTATACACACAGTTCCAGAGCTTGGTAGGAGACGGTCCAGAAGCAGATTTCTTGGACGCTCAGAATATTGATATTGGTTTCCAGACCACAACCAGAAATGAATCTTGGGTATTGACTCCATCAGGAGATGACTTTAACACTATCCAGATAGGACTTGAGAATTCTGGGGAAACTGAGTATAACATGACGGATGAAATGAGACTTGAATACAGCGTACCTGGTGAAGATAGAGTTCAAACTGGAGTTGTATCAAGTGCATTCGATGCAGTGGATTACCGAGATGGGCCACATACTTGCTTCGATAACAGCGATATGACAAATGTCAGTCAAGACTGGGAGACATTTGGTCCTGGTGACGAAGTATCATGTAACACTGGAGTCTCAATGCCAAGCCCTGATGATGAAGTAGAGATTCATCTCGTTCTTGAAGGATCAGGAGATGAAATTACTTCATACACTTGTAGTCCTTCTACAAGTGACAGCACAACTTGTTAAAAATTCTTTTTTCACATATTTTTCCCTTTATTTTATATTCAGGCCTTTCAAATAACGGGTTATGAAGGGTCAGACCCAGGCGGTTACTGCAGTTATGATAACCGGTATTATGATAGGAACTATAGCAGCAGTCTATGTTTGGGGAACGCCACTGCTTGAGAAAAGAGAAAGCCAAGCACAATTAAATCAGGTACAGGGAGATGTAATTAGTCTGAGGAACAGTATTGAGTCCACTAGTAACAGTGGAGAAGGCTCAGCTTCTGAAGTAACTATTAGGGTCTCTCAAGGTTCAGTAAATGTAAACGAATCAGGCAATTATATTGATGTAACAACCTATACTGAAGGCTCTTCATATCCTTTAGAAGCCTGGAGAATAATAGATGGAAGCAATCTGCAAGGCCTGAGTATAGGATCAGGAGATTATGGATTACAGGGAGAAGATAGTCCTGGAGTTGTCGCGGCGAGAGCCCAGGAAGGAGGGTCTGAAGATAGAGTAACTTTCAGAATAGAGTTCAGAAATCTTTTAGATTCTCAAGACCAGGAGGTTGAATTAACCAATCTGCAAGTTGCAGGTTCACCTGAATCAAATGGCGAAACTGTGATCTCTCTATCAAATCAAGGTGTAGAGTCCGATAGTCTTGAGATAAATACTGGTGAAGATTTTGATAGAGAAAAAACCAATTTACGGGTGACTTTGTCATGAAAGGCCAGTATTTGGCTGTGGAATCTGTACTTACATTTGGTTTAGGCCTAGTTCTAGCTATAGGAGTTATCAGTGCTTTTGAAACATATAGCTCAGGAATTTACGATGCTTCAGAAGAGGTCCAGGCTTCTATAATTCAAAACAGGGTGCTTGAAACGTTTAACGTCTTACAAGCATTAGAAGGCTCTGCAGAAGTTGAGTTAGATCTTCCAGAATCGGCAGGCAATAGGGATTACAGGGTTGAAGCCTCAGATAATGTAGCTGTTATTACCGATTCAAATGAGTATGAAAGAGAGTTGTCTATAGACGGCTCTGTAACCGGTTCTGGTTCAGGCGAAATTAGAATAGTAAAATCCGGAAATAGTTACGAGATAAGTGATAGATGATGGGTATAGGAGGGCTAATTGAGAAACTAAGAAAAGCAAAGCATCCAGAGTGGTACGAAGAGGAAGATAAGGAAGAAGAGGATCATAAATTAAAAGGTGATGGTGTTGAGATTCCGTCTCCTGGGCCTTTCAGTCCTGATGATGTTCAGGATTTCTCCGATGATGAAAAGCTGAGTGATGTGGATGTTACATATCCTTTGATTCCTTCCGAGCCTGAGGATGGCGAAATGGTATATGCATGGGCTCACATAAAGTGGGATGAGCAAAAGGGAGAGCTTATCTATAATATTATAGAGCCAGATCTTACCCCTAGAACTGAAGCCGTCCTTGAGAAAATTCAGGATATTATGGAGCGAAGCTTTGATATTACACTGGATGATCTTGAGGCTGGAGAGGCAGACGATTACCTTGCTGAAAAGATTGATATGATTGTCGATAAGTATGATATTAGCTTGACTGACGATCAAAGAGAAATTGTCAGATACTATACAAAAAGAGACTTCGCAGGCCTAGGAAAACTCGAACCATTGATGAGAGATACAGAGGTAGAGGATATTTCATGCGATGGTATAGATATTCCAGTATTCGCTTACCACAGAAATCCTCGTTATGGTTCACTGAAGACAAGCATAGAATGGGATGACTCTGAAGAACTGGATAAGTTCGTTATGAAAATGGCTCAGAGATGTGGTAAGTCTATCTCGGTCTCCAGTCCATTACTTGACGGTTCACTGCCTGACGGATCTCGTGTTCAGGCAACACTGGCGACAGATATTGCTAGAAAGGGTTCAAACTTTACGATTCGACGCTTCACAGAAGATCCATTAACGCCTATTCATATGATGGACTTTGAGACAGAAAATGCACAGATGCTTTCATACCTCTGGACAATGGTTGAACATGGAAAATCGACTCTAGTCTGTGGAACTACAGGAGCAGGTAAGACCTCACAACTTAACTCTCTATCGCTTTTCATCAGGCCTGATAAGAAAATTGTATCGATTGAAGATACTCCAGAGCTTAGACTTCCTCACGACCACTGGGTGCCGGAAGTTTCGCGTTCAGGATTTGGTTCCAGTGCTGATGGAAGCGGAGAAGTATCTATGGACCATCTTTTGAAGGAGTCTCTGCGTCAGAGGCCTGAGTATATTATCGTTGGTGAGGTGCGTGGTGAAGAGGCTTATATTCTGTTCCAGCAGATGGCAACGGGACACACAGGTCTTTCCACTATCCACGCAGACTCTTTGGAGATGCTTATGGATCGTTTAACAACTCAGCCGATTGATCTTTCACCTTCTCTTATAGAGACTCTTGACTGTATTATGCTTATCAAGAGGTTGAGAAGAGATGGATCCTATATTAGAAGGATTACAGGCCTATACGAAGTTCTAGGATACGATAAGCGGAAAGGTATTGATGAAAACAAGGTTTTCGGTTGGAATCCTCAGAACGATGAGTATGTGGTTGAGAATAAGTCCATGATGCTGAAACAGATTGCGGATCAGAATGGTATCAGTCATGAGAAGGTTAAACGCGATTTGAGGAATAAGCAGCATGTTCTGAATTACATGCAGGAAGAGCAGATTAAGCATTACAGGAAGGTAGGAGATATTATTTCTAGGTATTACTCTGATCCTGAGTCTGTGGTTGAAGAGATAGGAGAAACATTTAACTCCAAGGAAGAAGAAGTAGAGCTTAGCGATGCTTGAAGAATACGCTGAATTCTGTTACAATCAGGTCGGAAGCTATGTTTTAGACTTGGTTCAGTACTTTGAAGACTTGAGGCCTCAGCTCTCTAAGGCAGGAATCGAAATTTCCTTACCTGAATATCTCAGTATGATGTTCTTCACAATCGGGATAGTAGGACTTTTCACTTTGACAGTTGGTGGAACTGCGATGGTTCTCACTTCAGGCCTCGCAGGAATAATGATGGCCTTTATTGCTTCTATTGTGCTTTCAGTGGTGACTGCTCTCGGTTTCTATATCTATCCTTCTATAATGATAAGCAGTAGAGCATCCAGAATTAAGGATACTCTTCCTTTCGCTACAATGTATCTCGCTACACTCTCAGGGACAGGTACACCTCTTCCAAAAATATTTCAGAATCTTTCAGAAGTTGACGAATATGGTGAAGTATCTAGAGAGGCTGAAAATATTGCAAGAGACATCAATACATTTGGAATGGATGTATCCGAGGCCTTAGAGCGTTCAGCTAATAGAAGTCCTAGTGAGGACTATAAAGAACTTATGTGGGGAATTAACCATGTTATAACTACAGGAGGTTCACTTAGAGATTTCTTAAATCAGAGAGCAGAAAGCTTAATGAATAATTACAAGAGAAGGATTGAGGAGTTCTCTGAGCAGCTCTCTTTACTCGTTGAAATGTATATTACGGTTGTAGTTGTAGGTTCAATCATATTTACATCTATGAGCGCAGTTATGAGTACTATTTCTCAGAATATGACGCCTGATCAAATTGTCGCCCTACAAATTGGAGCGATTTTCTTTGGGTTGCCTTTAATTTCAGGCATGTTTATCTTACTTGTACAGGGAATGGCGCCAGGTGGTATAAGATGATTGAGTTCTTTAAGGAGGAAGAATATGAACCAGGCTACGCGACCGAAGACAAGATAATCTTCGGTAGCTTGGCTTTAGGAGCAGTAATGATTATAATAGGGATGATTATTTATTCCTCAGTTTCGATCCAAATTGGAGGTCTAACGATTTTATTAGGGCTTATGACTTCAGTTCTTCCATATGGTATCATATCTTTTCTGAGAAACCGCGCGGTTACAGAGATGGAAAAGCAGTTCCCTTCGTTTCTGAAAGACTTGGCTGAGTCCAAGAGAGGAGGAATGACAATTCTAAAGTCATTTGAATCTGCGAAGGAGACAGATTATGGAAGATTAAATAGAGAGATTGATAAGGTCCATAACCAGCTATCTTGGGGTATTCCCTTCCCAATTGTGATGGAAAGATTTTCCAAGAGGTTGAAGGACTCTCCTGTAATACAGGAGTCTGTCTCAATTATTTTACAGAGCTACAAGAGTGGAGGACAGATTACAGAAACAATTGAGTCTGTGGCCGATAATGCAACGATGCTTAAGGAAGTAATAGCAAGCAAAAATTCAATGCTTAAACAACAGCTAGTTATTATGTACGTAATTTACCTTTTATTCATAGGTATCACGGTGGGGATCTACTTTTTGATGCAGCAACTACTAGGGCTAGGTTCTACTGATCCAGGAGCACTAGGAGCAATAGCTGAATCTGATATTATCGGTGGCGGAGGCGGAGGTAGTGGCGGTGAAGGAGGCGAAGCTATTGTAAACTGGTGTTCAGGAGATATTATGTGGGCTGAACCGTTTTGCGGTATTTCACAGGTTTTCGGATTTGTACCTGGAAATATAACTGATTTAAGCAGTGCAGCTGCAGAAGAAAGAGCTTATGGACAGATGGCTTACTATAAATCAGTCTTCTTCTCCATGCTTATGATTCAGGGAATCTGCAGTGCAGCAGTTGCAGGTCAGATAAGCGAAGGAAGTCCAAGCGCAGGAGTTAAACACGCAATGATAATGATGCCTGTAGCATTTCTAGTATTCATGCTGGTAGTAAGGCCTATGGGGTTCTAGCTATGAAAGGGCAGACTACACTGGAGTTTGTTGGAAGCGCGTTATTCTTTATTTTAGTAATCTTAGGAGTTTTTACTTTAACTGCAGACCAAATACCACAGTTCTATGATACTACGGAAGTAGCTGAAAAGAATTTAGAGGCCAAATATTTGACTGATCACCTTTTAACATCAAATCACAGCAGTGAATCAGGACTCGTCAATGAGTATATGCATGTAGATAAAGACTATATAGAAAATGATATTGCAACGGCTAGCTCATCTAAATATAATAATACTCAGTTAACTAGAGATTTAGGCCTTGAAAACCGTTTTAATATTCGTTTTACATGGTATCCTGTTGTTGAGACTGATAAGACATTTACTAGGACCTATCCTCCGACAATAGACGGCGAAACTGTTAAAGAACCTAGTAATGAATATTCTAACGCAGGCAATAGGGTTCATTATGGCAATATTACTTTAAGCGGAAGCGAGGAACAATTTCTAGTGACTTCAGATGATGGAGATTATGTTAATGTCTATCATCACAGTGATGAGAACTGGGATTTCCGTACAAATCCTGACCAAGAAGGAGATATAATTGATACAACTAATGCAGGCGACTTTAGGATAGAGGCTATTCAGAACAGGCCTGATACTCCTGGGGCTTCAATAGTTCTCAGTAGGCCTATTGAGTTCTCTGATGGACGAACTTACTTTGGCTCCAGCCAGAACACTACGGAAGGAGATGTGATCAAGCTAACGAGGTATCCTGTATTAGATGATCCTGACAGCAGCAATGAACTTGCGAAGATGGAGGTTTTAGTATGGTAAAAGGCTTAGGCTATGCTTTAGAGGCGATAGTAGCAATGCTGACGATACTTTTATTCAGTCTAGGAGCCCTTCAAATCTCTGGACCCGATCAGGACTGGAGCAACTATCAGAGAGAAGTAGCAGCCCATGATCTTACTTATTCTATGGAAGCAACTGGTCATACTGAGGCCTTTATGAAAAGAAGTGAAACTGGTTCGTTGCAGACATCTATGACGACTATTTCCGATAGAGATATGGAGGTTTCAGGCCTTCTATCTCAGTTACCTGTAAATGAGCTTCGAGTCGGTTACTATACTTTGATTGATGATCGGAAGAGCCAGACACTGAGTACTGTGGATTCAGGCGATCCATGTGAAGGAGATCTAGATGAGTTGGAGGATTTCTCTTCTGATCCTATAATCAAAACCGAAGGTAACTTGGAATCTGTCCATAATGTCACACTATATTTCGGGAATACGAACTCTACGTCCTCAACGCAGAGAGCAGGATATGATGCATTATGGGTGGATAACGGGACAGAGTGCCAGTTTGGGGCCGATGAAGGACCATATTATCTAGATGAAATATTTTTCTGGGGAGATAAAGATACATCATTTAGAAATGACTACTATGATTTCAAATCAATTGAATGGGATGGTGGTTCAGGATCATCAGAATTTTATAATGCGACACAGCCAGTTAATCTGACAAATTCTATGATGCCAGGCCCTAATGGAATTAAAACAGATATCAGTATGGATATGGTTGATGTATCAGGCCTCGAATCAGAGACATTTGATATCGCTGTTTTCAGAGAAAACGATGCTTTAGGAGAGGTAGTCGGAGATTATGATTTAATGCAGGACTTGGTTCAGGAAGGCTCAGTAATGTTTATGATGGATTTACAGCAAAATGATATTACAAACTATGACTTCCTTGATAATACAGGCATCTCATGGATGGATCTAGGATATCAGGGAGGTTATTCTGGCGGCGAAACCGATGCAGCTTTTTCAACGGAATCAGACTCAATCAAAGTTGATACATATTATACGGGACTGGAAGGGTCAGATAGTTTCAAGATGAGTCCTCCAGGAAAAGTAATCTCTAACACCTCTGAGGATTTGAGGCCTTCCAGAACAATTTACTCTAATACTGAAAGATATGATTCTTCAGATTGGCAGAGAAATGATACAGATATGACAAATATCACAGATCACCCTGATAAACCTGATAGTCAGTGCTACAGCAACTTTGATGATTCTTCTGAATATCCATTGTCTGAAGGTGAAATAGATTTCCCGAATGGTAACACAGTTGGAGTTCTAAGCGCGAAGCTAGGGAGTAATAATCAGGCCTGCAACAATTTAATTGAGAGAGGCCTGAAATTTGATTTCAACGATGACGGAGATTATGAGTCTGATCTATACCTGAATGGGGAAAATGTTGAAATCAGCGGAATTGAATATTTCATTGAAGCCAACAAAGATCCTAACACTAACTCCGGTTGCAGTCACTGGGGAGATTGTGCCAACTTCATTCCTTCAATAAGAGATAGTGGAGACTTTGTAGAATTAATGATTACTCGTGACAGATTCCAAGATATGAGCGGTAATAGATTTGCTTTAACAGGTTACCAAAATCCTTACAGTGAAGATCAGAACAAGGCTATTGCTTCTACAATGTTCTGGCTAGCACAAACTGAACAAACTTTTGAGGGAACAGAGGATCCTAGTAATATTGATTCAAGGTCATTTGGAAGTATTGATGGTTCTGCCTATCTGCCGTATAATCTTGATTTGAGGTGGTCGGATTGAAAGGGCAGTTCATGGTGGTTTCTGCAGTTATCGGAGGTCTCATAATGATCTCGCTTGGGTCTGTTATATCGGAAGTTGAGTCCCAGACATTTGAGCCGGAAGATACTCAGCACCAGTTTAGCTATATTGAGAGGGAAGCAGATGAAATTTATGAAGGAGGAACGCCTTCCAATGTTGAACAAGAGAATTTTGTTGATTTAGTGAACGAGTTAGATTATAGGAGTGGTGTAGAGTTTGGAGCAGATCATGTCAATGTAACGCTAGAGAGTCCTGGCGAAACCTATAGGCTTCAAAGACTGGGAGATTAAAACTTCTTCATTAATTCTATTTCCTTCTCTTCTAGGCCTAACTCCTCAATAGTATCTTCATTTGAAGTGATAATTTCTCTATATAGCGGCATTGAGTTAATAGCGTCTCTCTGTGAGATATGGAGATTTTCTCCAAGTTTAGAAGTTAGTGAGTCCATTCTGTTTCTTGAAGCGTGGCTTGAACCCATCTTCTTAATCTTTGAAGGATACTGATACTTTGTCCAGCCATCATATTTCTCATCCTTGCTTAAAGCCACTCCAACTGTCAAGTATTCGTACATGTACTTCATCAGACTCCAAGACATTCTTTTCCTGATTCTACCGGAAAATAGATCGGCTTTAGAAACCCATTCATAGGCCTCGGCCGTATCCTCTTTCTTCTTGTATTCTCGCGGCACGTTCTCTCTTATCCACTGCATGAATGTGTCTGCGTCCTCATCCAAGTTATCTGAGGCCTGACGAGCGTTCTGAATATTAGTTGTCTTGAATATGATTTTCAGTGCATCAAATATCTCCTGCTCAGAATCTCTCTGATCCAATGATTCTAAATCTTCTTTAGTCAGTTTATCTTTTCCAAGAGCGACTGACTCTAGATCGTTTATGGCTGAGCGCATCTGTCCACCTGCTCTTCTTGCAATTTTCTTTACAGCTCTTTCATCAAACTCTATTTCTTCCTGCTCTAGAATCCATTTCAGGTGAGCATTTATTGAATTAGTGTGAACAGATCCTAGCTCAATAACTTTTGACATGTTCTTCAGATCACGGATCTTGGATTCATATGCATCGTTCGCAGTCATTATCACAGGAAAACGGCTTTCTGAGACAATCTCTTTTAACTCGGCGGCTCCGCCTCTATCGGCTCGGCCCATACCATCAATCTCGTCAATTAAAATCAATTTATTTTTCCCAAAGAATGAGGCCTGACGTGTAGCTTCCTTTAACTCTGATTTCAGGCTTTTCTTGGTTCTTACATCTGACGCATTGGTCTCAACAAGCTCTAAATCTAAGTCTTTGGCTAGAGCCTCGGCCATAGAAGTCTTTCCGGTACCGGCTTGGCCGTGAAGAAGGACAGATTTATCTCCTTGACTCCAGTTCTCCGCCCACTTCTTTAACTTTTTCTTCTCTTTCTTTGCGCCTCTATAGTCTTCTAAGCTTTCAGGCCTGTATTTTTGAACCCACATAATCTATTGTGCTCCAAGTGCTGCGATTTTTGCAAGAAGTGCTTCAATCTGGATGTCGCTGGATGCTCCTTCTGTAATCCTGAACTCAAACTCTCCTAGAGCCTCCATAACTTCAAGCTTCTGCTTATCCTCTAAATCTAAATCATAAATTTCTCTGTGGACTGAAGAGATTACATCCTGGCCGTCTAGGCCTCTATCAATCATTAGGTCGGAGAGTTCTTCACGGGCTTCCATGAACCTGCCTGAGAGGCTTTTCTCCATTATGTCTTTAATTTCTTCAGGTCTTAGAGATGCTGCAACGCTGTAGACATCTTCTTCCTCGATCTCATCTGTTGAGATTGCTGCGGTCTGTAGTACATTGGTGACTCTTCTGAGATCTCCG
This sequence comes from Candidatus Nanohaloarchaea archaeon, assembly GCA_046497485.1. Lineage (GTDB taxonomy): Archaea > Nanohalarchaeota > Nanosalinia > Nanosalinales > Nanosalinaceae > B1-Br10-U2g21. The sequence continues at coordinate 15,026 of JAWOFP010000060.1, forward strand.
TTTGAGACCCTCATTACCGCATTGACTGCGTCCTCCGAGATTTTGAAGTCTTCTGAAGTTCCGAGTCTTTCGATATAGTTTTTGACATGTTCTTCGTCCAGGTTGTTGAACCTAAATACTGCGCATCTGGACTGAATTGGGTCAATGATTTTGCTGGAGTAGTTGCAGCTCATTATGAAACGACAGTTACTGGAAAACTGCTCCATAGTCCTTCTCAAGGCCTGTTGCGCATCGCTTGTCAATGAGTCTGCTTCGTCTAGAAATATAATTTTGTATTCTGCGTTGATTGGTTTGGTCCTAGCAAAGTCCTTGATTTTTTCTCTTACTACATCGATTCCTCTCTCATCGGAGGCATTTGTTTCCATAAAATTCTGTTTCCATTCATCTCCGTAGAGATCTTTCGCCAATGCGATTGCGGAAGTCGTCTTACCGGTTCCCGGAGGACCAGCAAACAGCATATGAGGGACTGACTCCTCTTCAACAAATGCTTTCAGCCTTTCAACTATTGCTTCCTGCCCGACAACTTCATCCAGTGTATCAGGCCTATGCTTCTCAGTCCAGACATCTATCATATCTAAATTTGAGTTGGTGAAGCTTTTATTCCTTTCAAATCCAGTACCTTGTATGAGAATAGGTATCACAGGAATGCCTGGAACAGGGAAAACAAGTGTGGCTGAGAAACTAGATAGAGAAGTTATCTCGATCAAGGAGTTCGCGAAAGAGAGAGGCCTCGGTGATGAAAAGGATTTATTTGAAGTTGATGTTGAAGCTGTTAAGGATGAGCTGCCGAAGGATTGCTGGGTTGAAGGCCATCTTGCCCACAAAGTTGGTGTAGATTACTGTATAGTTCTACGGACGAGACCCGATATACTTGAGGAAAGACTGAAGAAGAGAAATTATAGTGAGGAAAAGATTGAGGAGAATCTTGAAGCTGAAAAAATGGATTTAATTCTAAGCGAGGCGTTCGAAAACTGCAAAATATATGAAATAGATACTACTGAGAAATCAGTTGAGGAAACTGTTGAGGAAATTGAAGAAGCAGTGAAGAATAAGGAAAGTAAATATGCGATTTGCGACTGGTCAAGCTTTTTCTAGGCCTTTTCCTCTATCCAGGTCTTTAATTGGTCCTTGTTCATAAGACCTGATTTCCGTGCTACTTCCTCTCCGTCTTTCAGGATTAGAAGTGTCGGTAAGGCTCTGACCCCCATTTTTCCGCCAAGCTGCTGGTACTCCTCCATATCAACTTTCCCAAATTTCACATTTTCTACTTCTTCGCTTGCTTCCTCAAAATGAGGGGCCATCTTCTTGCACGGTCCGCACCATTCAGCCCAGAAATCAACTACCCAAGTATCACCTGAGTCCATCGCTTCCTGAAGGCCTTCTTCATCTAGTTCTGTTGGCATTAGTTGAAAACACCTCTTGTGTTTTCGGCTTCACGAAAATTTGTAATTTTCATCATTGTTCCTCCATGAATATTGTTCTTATTGGGTAAGGAATATCAATGTCCTCATCATCGTAATACTCCTTGACTTTCTGAGTGACTTCAGATGAAGCTGCTACAAGTGATGCTCTTGAGGGCTTTGTCCAGCCTCTCAGTTTTATATCTACTGAGGAACCTCCAAGCTCTGATACAAGTACTTGAGGATCTTGATGATCTGAAACTTTTTCAGAGTCTTCTAAGGCCTCGATTGCCTTGTCCTTAGCCTTTTCTATATCGTCGTCATAACTTATTCCGACTACTACATCAAATCTTCTCTCATCATAAGCTGTATTGTTCACAACAGTGTCGTTGTAGAGCTTGGAGTTAGGGACAATTACCTTTCTCCCATCATAGGTCTTAACATCTGTTGCTCTGATTTTAATATCCTGTACTGTTCCTGATTCGTCTCCGACGGTTATCTGATCGCCCACTTTAAAAGGCCTGGTAGCGAGAATTAAGATTCCTGAGAAGAAGTTCGCTATCATATCTTTCAAAGCGAATGAAATACCTAATCCGATAAGGCCTACTGCACCTGCTAGAGCTGATAGCGGGAAGCCAAATACGCCTAGAACTGCCACAATTGTTAATGGATAAATTATGTATGATGTAAGTTTCTTCCCTGTCACAGCTGCGTGTGGGTCTCCGCCTCTACGCTTGACTGTTCTCTCCACCATCAGGTTTGAGAATTTGTTTGCAAAGTATCCGAGGAAGAATACTCCGGCTGCAAATACTATTGTTAAAGTACTGATTTGGATTCCATAAGCGCCTACACTCCCATTTATCTGTTCTAAAACCATTATTTAATCACAGTTTATTCTTCCCTACAATTGTTATTAAAGATTCGAACTAACTTCTCTGGATATGTACTCACGATTCCAGGCCTTAGGAAAGTATGACTTAGATAAGCTGCAGGATTCGACTGCAGCAGTTATAGGCTTAGGAGCGACAGGTTCGGTAATAGCAGAGCATCTGGCCAGACATGGGATCAATCTCATATTGATTGATAGAGACTACTTGGAGATGAACGATCTCTATTCATCAAACCTCTATTCAAAAGATCAGTGTGAAAATTCTCTTCCAAAGGCAAAAGCAGCGGAAGAAAAACTCTCAGAATTAACTGAAGTCAAGGCATTAGTGGAAAATGTTGACTCTGCAAGTATCGGAGAATTAGATGTGGATATAATCCTGGATGGCACTGACAATATGGAAACAAGGCTAGTGATAGAAGAATTTTCCAAGGAAAATAATGCTCCGTGGATCTATACTTCTGCGCTCGACCAGAGAGGATTCTCAATGTTTATACAAGAAGAATGCTTTAACTGTATGTTTCAGGACCTTAATCCTAGCTCAAGCTGTGAAACGGATGGTGTTATGAGAGGGGTTTCTTCGATTGCTGCCTCTACCGCTGCTTTGAAAGCAGTAAAATATCTTTCAGGCTTGGAAGTTGATGAAAAGCTGGAGATGCTGCCGGATAAAAAATCGTTCGAACCGGTCGAATGTAGCTGCGAGAAATTTGAGATTAAGGCTTCTTCAGTGTGCGGAGATGGAAAATATCAGGTTTTCGGTGATAAGAGGCCTGAGGATTTCAGTGAAAATGTATTAGTGGAGAATGAGTATCTGAGAAAGATTGAGTATGAAGGAAAGGAATTAACTGTTTTTAATTCTGGCAGAGCTATAGTTCATGCGGATTCAGAGAACGATGCTGAACGCGTCTACAGAGAGGCCTCCAGTATTTAAACCGGAGAATGTAAATTTGTATTAATGGATTTGGAAGTAGATTACATTGAGTATGGGCTTCAGACTGCTTTCGCTGTTATCGCTATGTCCATGCTGTTAATGGTTGAGCCCGGTAATCATTCGACTTATGTTTTCATGTTAGGCCTTCCATTATTGTTCGGGCATACAGCATTTATCTCTAAATCCGAGTTCAATAAGGCCTCACTGGCTTCAGCCATAGCATTATTTTACGCGCCTATCAGCATGTTTATGGCTGCGATGGCGGCAACCATCTTTCTATGCAATAACTTTATCTCAGTCTTTACTGTCAGTGATAGCTTTAGAGCTCATTATTCCTCTACAGCAATACCATTGATTATGACAGGCCTCGTAATAGGCTCCGGAATCACAGGTTATTCCTATTTGAACCCTAGCTTTGAATCGGAGATAGAATCAAAGACTGTAGAAACAGGCACACAGGTTACAATGGAGTCAATAGAAGCTTCAGGCCTGGCTAATCAGAATCAGGGAAATGAAGAACTTGAATCTCTAATTAATATGACGGTTGCATCTACTCAGGCTTATGTAGTTCAGAACTACGCGGAGAATGCAGAAAGTCCTGAGACTCAGGTTTTGCAGGAAAGCTTTGAAGGAGCTGAATCCGAGATAATAAACAATCTAGAGAGTGAAGGAGATCAACCTGATATGGAGGGAAGAGTATCCACTATGTTGGAAAGCCTGATCTCAGGGAAGATAATCCTTATCGCAATCCCGTTCTCAATAATGTTTCTTTACGCCTTACAGCCGATCTTAGGCCTACTGACAGCGCTGTTCGGAAAAATATTTAGAGTCATTGAAGGCAGATTTTGAAGAGATTAAAAACTAATCTCCCATCTAAATAGTATGGGTATTGAGTTCGTTGAGGGAGAGGGAAATTCTGATTTACCGCAAGAATTCAGGCCTTATGTGAAGGAATGGTTCAATAATAGTTTTCCAGCACTGAGTCCTCCGCAGGAGTATTCATTCGAGTTAATTAATAATAAAGAGAACTCGTTGATCTGTGCTCCAACAGGTTCTGGAAAGACCTTATCAGCGTTCCTATCGGTTCTAGATGACTTATTTGAGAAAGGGGAAAACAATGAGCTCGAGGACAGGATTTATGCTGTCTATGTTTCTCCTTTGAGAGCATTAAATAATGATATTCAGAGAAACCTGGAAGATCCTCTCAGCGGTATAAGGGAGAAAGCAGAGGAGATGGGTTACGATGTTCCTGAAGTTAGAAGCGCAGTGAGAACCGGCGATACTACAGATGCCGAGAAAGCCAAGATGAGAGATAAACCACCGCATATTCTGATAACAACTCCTGAGTCTCTGGGGATAATTCTTAGCTCACCAAAATTCAGAGAAAATCTTCAACAAGTAGAGTACATGATAGCGGACGAAATCCATAGTCTATCGGAGAATAAAAGAGGAGTCCATCTTTCCCTTTCAATGGAGCGACTAGAAGACATAGCAGAAAATAAAGTTACAAGGATAGGCCTCTCAGCAACCCAAGCACCCATCAAAGATATTGCATCTTATCTAGTAGGATTCAATGCAGAGGAAGAAACGTGGGAGCAAGAAACAGAATTTGAGCCAGTGACTGGTGCAGAAGAAGCCTCAGATGAAGATTACGAAACTAGAGGATGCAAAATTGTGGATGTATCCGCCTCAAAAGAAATCGATATAGAGACTATCTCTCCCGTAAGAGACCTAATCTATACTCCCGGGAATGAGATTCAGGAGGCCTTGTATGACAAGATGCATAACTTGATCCAGGAGCATGAATCAACTATAATATTTACGAATACTAGAAGTGCGACGGAAAGAGTCGTCAATAATTTGACAGAAAGATATGGAGAGTATGAAGGTGATATTGGAGCTCACCACTCATCTATGTCCCGTGAAGAAAGACTGAAAGTTGAGGAGGCCTTGAAAAATGGAGAGTTAAGAATTGGTGTGACTTCTACTTCTCTTGAGCTTGGTGTCGATATTGGGGCAGTTGATCTAGTGATTCAGCTTGGCTCTCCTAAAGGAGTGGCTCGTGGAATTCAAAGAATCGGGCGTTCAGGCCATAAAATAGGTAAAAAAGCCAAAGGTAAGATGCTAGTCAGTGACAGAGATGACGCAATGGAGTGCTCTGTTTTAACAAAATGTGCGAAAGAAGACGACCTTGATCGAATTCAGATTCCGACTAACTGTCTAGATGTTTTAGCGCAACAAATGATAGGAATGGCGTGTGATCACAGGTGGAATATCAATCATATGTACAACCTGATTAGGAGAAGCCATTGTTATAGGCATTTGAGTAAAGATGACTTCGACTCAGTACTGAAATACCTAGCAGGAGAGTACGAATTAGAGGATCAGAATGTCTACAGGAAGATCTGGGTTAATAGAGAGAACAATCTTCTAGGCCGCTCAGGGAAAATGACTCGTGTAATCTACATGACAAATATCGGCACAATTCCAGATGAGACAGGTTATGAGGTAGTGACTCGAGGCAACAAGAACTTTGTCGGAAGCCTAGATGAAGAGTTCCTGGATCGTCTGACTAAGGGAGATATTTTTACGCTTGGTGGATCGACTTATCAGTTCAGTTATGCGAAGGGCATGAAGGTCTATGTAGATCCTAAGCCGCAGAAACAACCAACCGTTCCTTCATGGTATTCGGAGAGACTTCCGCTTAGCTATGACCTTGGAACAAAGATAGGAGAGTTTAGGGAGAAGATCTCTCAGCAGCTGGACATGAACGTCTCAGAGGATGAAGTGATCCAGTGGACCATGCACAACTACTACCTGGATGAGTACACAGCGGACGCAGTCACCAGCTATATTCAGGAGCAACACCAGTACCTTGGAGAAGTATCAACTCATAGAAACATCACGGTAGAGAAATACATTGATGAAGAAAACCGTCAGAATATAATATTCCATACAATCTACGGTAGAAGAGTCCATGACGCGATCGCCCGGATACTAGCGCATATACTGCAGAAAAAGTTCGGAGCCAACATTGGGATGATTATAGACGACAACGGCTTTGTACTCCAGACTCCGAGAAGGCCTGTGGACATAGAAGAGCTGATTAATGATCTTGTGAACTGTGATGCAGAGGAAGAACTTAGAGAGGCGGTTGCAAAAACCGAGTTAATGAAGAGAAGGTTTAGACATGTTGCAGGAAGATCATTAATGGTGCTACGGAACTACAAAGGAAATTCGAAGACTGTCGGCCAGCAGCAGATGAAAGGCCATTTCCTGATTTCCGCGATCAGAAACAAGTATGATGAAAGCTTCCCGATGATCAAGGAAACATACAGGGAGATTATGGAAGACGCAATGGACTTGCCACACGCAAAAGAAGTTATTGAAGGCCTAGAAGATAGTGAAATTGAATTTAGCGTGCATGAAAGTGATATTCCTTCTCCTTTCAGCCATAACTTATTGCTTCAGGGAAGCACTGATGTGGTTAAAATGGAAGATAAAAAAGAGAGGCTACAGAAACTTCATCAGCAGGTAATGGCCAGAATTGAGGAACAACAATAAAATCTTCCTGAACCAAATATTATTCCAGTGACATGATACAGTCAATAACAAGTTTCCTCCAGAACTTTTTCCTGAATCCTTTAGGTTTTACCGCTTTACTTGCACTAATTCCATTAATTATATTTTATTTGACGAGGCCTGAACCTGAAAGAAAGGTTATGCCGAGTATGGAGTTTTTCTCCCAGGAAGAAAGAGAAAGCATGCTTCAAAACGCTATAAAGACTCTGAAATCAAATCTGATCCTGTTAATCAATATTTTCGCTATAATTTTGATGACATCGGCAGTTGCAGGCCTCTATATGGAAGGATCTGGACAGGAATCGTCTGTTGTAGTTTATGATAGATCGGCTTCAATGATAGAGGAGCATGCGTCGATGATTTCGATGGTTCAAAATGATGCGGCTTCCGAGATAACGCTTGTGGAGGCCTCGGATACAGTTGAAGTCCATGAAGGCCTTAACCGTCAGGAAGCTGTTGATTTTATCAGAGACAATCCTCCTGGATACTTTAAAAGCGATATGGGAACGGCACTCCAACAAGCCAGGCAGCATGAAGGCGAGTTAATTTTACTGTCGAATCTTGATGAATCAGAGTCTCTGGTAAATGATTATAGAGAGTTTGGGGCGAATAGAGGCCTGAAACAGATAGATTACTCTACTGAAAATAGATGGGGTTTCACTGAGGTTGGAGAAGACTTTGTTGAGGTCAGGAACTACGGTGATAAAGCGGTGGAGACAAGCATATCAGTAAATGGAGAATCTCAAGAGGTAAGTCTTGAGCCCAGATCCAATAATAGAATAAATCTGAATCTGACGGATGGGAGAAATACTGTAGAGCTCCAGATAGACAGTTTTGAGCCGGATAATACGGCGTATATTTACAGGCCTGATGATGAGGCTTTGGGCGTGGAGTATTATGGTTCGGAGAACCGTTATCTTGATACTGCTCTAGAGCTTATTGAAGGCCTAGAAAAAGTTGAGGAAAATGGAGAAATGGTAATTCTTGATGAGGAAAATTCCGAGGTTTTCAATGATGACCGGCCTAAAGTTTTGATGCAGGGAAGCAGCTCTCACTGGGAGACTCAAGCTTCTGAGGACGTAGAGGTTGAGTTTACTGAAGTAAATGCGGGTCTCGAATCAGAAGTATATGATATTAATGCATCGGAAAATAGCCTGGCAAATCCTGGCAGAGCATTATTTGTTGAAGAAGAAACGGTTTACTATAATTTTGAGGACTCGAAGATAAGACAGGATATCATGTATCCGGTGCTATGGAAAAACTTAGTTAATCAGATTTCTGAGCCGCCAAACTTTCAGAACTTGAATCACAACATTCTTTTCTCTGACCAATCGGAGACAGGATTCAGTAATGGACAGAGTTACAACTTCTTTGACCAAGATCAGGCCGACACAGAGTTCAACAGTATAGAACAAGAACTCGATTCGCAGGGATTAAAAATGAGTCAGGCCTCGCTAATCTCACTTCTTGTCCTGCTTTTAATAACAGGAGAAACACTGTTAATTCTTAACAGAGGTGTATACCATTGATATTCTTTGAAACACCGCATCTCATGATCCTAATTCCATTAATTATGTTCCTGGGGTGGAAGGCCTACAATATGACAGGATTGAAAAGAAAGATAGGGTTTCTAAATATTTTTACAGCTCTTATACTGGTTTTAGCAGCTGCAGGACCTCAAATGTCTGTAACTCAGGAAGAAAACCTAAGGCCTTCAATAACTGTGATAGAAGATACTTCAGAGTCATCTAATCTAATTGAAGACTGGAGGTCAAGCGCCGATTCATCTAATTTAGATGTTAGAACTGTTAACTCTGACTCGGATAGTTTTGAGGCCCAGGTCAGAAGCATTACTGAAGAGAATCAGGATTATCTATTTGTATCTGATCTACAGTTTGATTCAGGTCTGCCTCAGTACTTCAGTGATAACAATATTTCTATGAACTTATTAACGCCAGAAATGGTGGAGGAGCATTCGATAGAGATTAGCGGGCCTAGTCAGACGGTGATAGGCGCCGAAAACCAGTTTGAGGTCGAGGTAGACAGTTCAACTGAGGAGTCTCCTGAAGTTGAGGTCTTTCTAAATAATGAGACAGTTAAATCAGGACAGCCTCCTCTTGAATTAAACATGTCATTTGAAGAGGAAGGTGTAGAAAAACTTTCCGCAAGAATAGAGTCTGAAGACGAATATCAATCGAATAATGAATACTTTAAAGCAGTTAAAGTGAACGAAAGGCCTGAAATTGCATCTATTGGTGAAAGATCAGGACTTGAAGAAGATTTCTCAGATTTCTATGAGATTGACAGCTCTGACGGCATCCCGGAAAACTTGGACAGTTATCAGGCCTTGATTCTAAAGGAGTCTGCTGATTCTCAGGAGTTGAGGGATTACATGGTTGATGGCGGAGGCGTAATGTATACCGGAAGCGATTACTCAAGCGATTATCTCCCGGTCGCGCCTGCTGAAAAGGAGGATAAAACTGATGCGCCTATGATCATATTTGCGATTGATATCTCTGTAGGTACGGAAGAATCTGGCGCATCGGAATCTGCAAAACAGATCGCTTACCAGTTGGTTGAAGGCCTTCCGGATAACTCTCGTGTAGGGGTGGTTGCATACAACCGTTATTCTTATGATGTGGTTGAGCCTACTTTACTAGCTTCTGATAGAGAAGGCGTTCAGTCAAAGATTTCACAGTTACAGCCTGAAGGCCCGACATTCCATAATTATGGGTTGAGGGCTTCTGAGTCAATGATTTCACGAAATCAGGGAGAAGGAAATATTGTAATGATAACAGATGGAAAGATTTCCACATTAGCGGAAAGATCCGATGTTAAAAGAGAGGCCGAGATTGAAGCAAACACGCTTTCAGGCAGATTAATTACTATAGGTGTGGGAGATAATTTCCCAGCTGAGATTGATGAAGAAGATAAGGACTTTCTGAAGAATCTTGCAGAGAGAACTGAAGGCGGATTTTATCTTGACGGGAACTCTGCAGGAGAGTTAGGCCTCACATTTGACGCAGGTGGTGGAGCAGATCAGATGCAGCCGTTAGTTGTTTCAAATAGTAATCATTTCATCACAGAAGGTTACAGTCCGAATGCGACAGTCTTTGAAGTAGATGGTTCAAGGCCTAGAACAGCTGCGTCTCAACTCGTTTCGACGAGTAGTGGAGAGCCAGTTTTAACGACTACTAGGTATGGATTGGGAAGGATTGCGGCCTTTACGGCTGATAACCCTAACGTTGAAACTTTGATGAAGGAGGATCCTGCATTGGTTGGTAGAACAATGTCATGGGTCTCAGGACCTTTAGAGGAGGACTTATGGGTTGAAGGATCCAGGAGAGGAGATGAATTCACTATGGTTTCAAGGGAAAGAGTTTCCGGTTTTTCAAGAGAATCTAATGAAAGATATGTCAGAGAACTAAATCCTGAGGAGACAGGATTCCATGAAACAGAGAATTTGACATACAGTGTGAATTATAGGCCTGAAATCGAGGAGGTGGGCTACAATGAAGAGGAATTCTCCAGTTTCACGAATAACGGCAATGTCTACGATTCCGAGAATATCGACGTTCTTTTTGAAAGGATGGAAATGGAGACCTCGGAAAATACTGAGAATCTTGATTTGACTCCTTATCTTGTAGGCCTTGCAGTGCTGCTCTACTTAGGGTTTGTAGGGCTTAGGAAGAGAAATGGGTTGGCATAAAGTCCAAACCGTTAAAACTGGGTTAAGGTAATAATAGTCTATGGGAGTTTTTGATGACCTGAAGGATTCTGTTACAGCCTCCGATAAGTCAAATAATAGTAAAGGAAGGCATGGTCGTTCTTCAAATAACGATATGGATTTCGGGTCCGATATCGGATCGGATATGGGAAATGATTCTTCTGGAAACGACTTTGACCAGTTAGGCTCTCAAAATAGCCCTCAGAAACCTGGCTCACGATCTCAGAACCAAACCAACCCGAATTCTCAGAATAATCTAAATAACGGGAATAGAGGTCAGAGACAGTCTCCAAACAATCAGGCTCAGTCTGGGGCTCAAGGCCGCTCAGGCCCTCAAGGAAACTCTCGAAATCAGAGGCCTAATCAATCAAATAACCCGTCAAATCAGTTTTCTAATAATCAACCTTCCAATAGTCAAGGAGGAAATAATCCAAGTCAAGGCCGGAACCGGTCTCAAGGAAATTCTCAGAACTTTCCGAATGGCCAGGCTGGAAGGCCCAAACCGGGTAGCGATCAGCCGCAGTTAAGCCGAAATACTCAGAAAAAAATGGAGAACGCAGGCCTAGACCCATCAGGAAATAATTTACAAGGTAATGTTGCTGATTCTAGAGAGGGAATTGAAGAGTTGAAGGCTCAGAACGATCAGATAATTGAATTATTGAAAAGGATTAATCAGAGGCTTTGATTAGAAGCTTGATGTTAATCCCCATGCGCCTTTGAATCCTAGGAATCCAGCTATCCAGTACTTGTAATCAGCTAGAATAGCTGGGTCTCCTGTAATTAATATGACTGCGCTTAATACATCAGCTGCATTACCCATGATAAACATTGGATAAGGCAGTAAACTTGGTTTTAACAAAGATAGGCCTCCTTTGAAATATAGAAATCCTGCGTGGAAATGTAGAAAGCTTTCTGGCAGTGCTGAAGCTGTCATTAAAATTAAGGTGGCTGAAAGAATATCAAGAAGGCCTAATGGGTCGAGTCTGATCATCTAATTCAGCGTTACTACTTCGTCTGCGGCGTTTTTTAATGCGGTAGAGAATCCAGGATCCATTCCAACTATAACTGTCTCCATTCCATGCTCCTTGGCTTTCTGAATCACAGGAAGGAAATCCATGTCTCTCGTAACCAGTACAAGCACATCGATATCTTCGTTGAAAACTGACTCCATGGCATTCACGGCCATGTAGACATCGACATCGCTTTCCTTGGCTTTCTCGCCGATTCCCTGTGAGGCCTCAAATCCTTGTGAGGCGATCGCTTCAATCAGTTTGGAGGAAGCATGCTGATTAACAAAGACTTTACCAGTCTTAATGTTACCGTATTCCTCTACCTTCTTCCTAAGATTATCTAGATCAAGATCAAACTCTTTCCGAACCACATTAGGCCCGTCAACATAAACTGCAACATTCGGATCATTGCTAACACTGTTCTTGATTCTATTCAAAACCATTTTCTAAACACTGAAACAAAATTAAACCCCAGCACATTTAACAGTAATACCTGAAAAACTCCTCAACATTTTCTTCAACTGAGGCCTCAACTTCTTCCACATCAACATCCTTAATCTCAGAGACTTCTTCAGTCACTTTTTCCACAAAAAGAGGGGTATTTCTATCATATTCTCCAAGATAAGGAGAATCAGTCTCGGTCAAAAGACTTTCCAATGGTACTTTCTCTACTATATTTTTCACTCGAGTAGAATGCAAGACCTGTCCAGTCACACCGATTAAATGGCCTTCTGAGATGATTTCTTCAACAAGTTCAGGCCTGCCATTGAAGCAGTGGAAAAATCCTTTGACATCATACTCTTGAACAATCTTGAAAGCCTTTCTCTCCGCGTTCCTTGAATGAACAACTACATTTAGGTCTTCGGCTTCCGCCAGTTCAAGCATTTCTCTGAAAATCTCTTCAGATTCTTTTCTTTCCTCATCAGCTGTAATATAATTATGGTCTAGGCCTATTTCACCTATTGCAGCGGGTTCGTTCTCGTTAATCTGTTCCTTGATTTCTTCTAAATCTGGGTGATCAAATAAAGGATGAGCCCCCTGACAGTAAATCAGTTCTTCAGAACTTTCTGAGATATTTTTCGCCTCTCTATTGTCTTTAAGATCTGTTCCTGCTATAATTGCTAAATCTAGTTTTTCCTCTATCTTAGAAATTAGTTGTTCTCTGTCCTCATCAAACTGCTCGAACTGGAGGTGGCAGTGGCCATCTATCATTTTTTCCTTTTTTCCCGGTTGAGTTTGGAGCCGGTTGCGCCCGTCTGTCCCATGTATTTTGTATCTTCTTTATCTCCATAAGGCTGATCTGCTCTTGAAGTCATGGTCTCAAATACTAATTGGCAGATCCGGTCTTCTGGGTAAAGTTTGACTGGTGCGTTTCCAAGATTCTGAATCTCAAGGGTTATATCGCCTTCAAAACCGGGGTCTACGAATCCTGCAGTAGCATGAACAATGATACCGAGCCGGCCATAACTTGATCTCCCTTCTACACGAGCAACCATGTCTTCAGGCACATTAATTTTCTCCATTGTGCTGCCGAGAATGAACTCTCCAGGATGAATCACAACTCCATCATCAGAGCTATGACGCTCCTTGGAAATATAGTCTTCGTAACTGCTCATATCTTTTGTGTCTACCATTTCAAGTTTTCTAGTATTTAATACACCGAACTCGTATCCAAGTCTCAAGTCAAATGAAGAAGGTCCGAGCTGTAGATCCATATCAAGGCCTTCGCTGCACTGAACCGCGTCTTTATCTTCTATCAGTTTGCGCATATCCTTATCTGAGAGAATCGCCATACCTTGAAATTGACTTGCAGTCTTTTATTCCTTGCAGATCAATTATTCCATACCTATGAGGAAATCAGGTCTGATTCTAGTTTTTATTGTACTATTTCTGACTGGAGCAGCAGCACAAGTTACGCACAGCTTAGATGTCGAAGAAAGTCAGGCTAAGGTTAATACTACTTTGGAGCTAGACTCAGACCGAGAAGTTAATTCCTGGAATATAAATTACAGGCTGCCTGAAAACAGTGAAATTATAGAGATAAGAGATTCTTATGGAGAAATTGAGGAATATACTTACTCCGATAGAAGACTTGAATTGAAGACGAATACTGGGGATAGAAGGCAGGAAGAATATCTTAGAATCAACTATATTATCAATAAAGAAGAAAACAGTTTTTCAGGCCTCAACCATAGGACCTTTAATTTTGCAGGATTTGACGGAGAGAAAACTAGTGGAAAAGTAGAGGTAGAAAACCTGATTTCAGGGAGTATAAGCCAAGGTTTCCAGGCCTCTTACAACAAATCCATGAATTTTGAAGGAAGCGGTCCTGTCCAGTTCACAGTTAATTACGGCGAAGCAGAAGAATCTGACTACTTCATTTTCTTTGGAGAAGAACTTAATTATTCTGATATGGATCAGGCCTATGAAATTGCATTAGGCACAGTCGGTTACCAGCAGAACTTTGAGAGATTTCCTGTTGTAGTTAGAGAGGATTTTGAGGGCCAGGAATGGTCTGCAGGAGAATATACTCAGGGAAGAATTTATCTGAGGCCTTCAGACGACGCTTTCTCTGTTCTGACACATGAAACAGTTCACGGATTAAATGATAGATTGTTTAGCTGGGATCGGACCAGTAGTTCCTGGATGGATGAAGGTATTGCAAAGCATGCAGAAGATTTAGCACGTATCAGTAAGGAAGGCCGTGAAAGAAACTCAAACCTATTCGGAGGATCTGTAAAATACCGCGAAGATAGTTATATCTATACTTTGCCTTCTAGAGGCGATAGAGATGAGTTATGGAGTTACTATGAGAATGATGAAGACTGGATGAAGGACTGGGCTCCAAGAAAAGGAAATAGATCGTTCGGATATGCTTACTCAGAACTTGTAGTGAAAAATTATGTTAAGAACAATAATTCTATACAGGATATCTACTCTCAAGCTGAGCAAGAAAATAGAGTAGAAGATAACAAAGAGAAATGGAGCATTTACTCTGAATTTATTGATATGAGGCCTTGCGATTATGATTCAAGGAGCCGGTTTGACGAATGCCTCGATGAGATAAATAATCAAAGGTACCGGGTCTTGCTTGCTCAACCATCTGAATCAAGAACAGAAGTTGCTTATAGAGAAGCTGAGATACCTGAAAGAGAACTGAACAAGCCTCTAAACTCAGATTTCTCAGGATTAATTGAAAAACTGGTTAAATGGCTAAATGAGGTTTTAGGCCTGTGATAGAGCAATTGATGTCTAATGTAGAGGTTTATGGGCCTATAGCCGTTGTGATTTGGATGTTTATGGAGGAATTTCTTCCAGTACCGTCTGTTCTTGCGCCAATGGCGGCAGCTTATCTACTGGTTTCAGCAGAAAACCCTTATATGGCGTTTCTCCAGGTTTTCGTGATAATTGCAATTCTAGGATCTGCTGCATCAGTTTTAAGCTCATATGTAACGTATGGAATAGCTTTCTATGGGGGTAGACCTGCTATAGACAAATTCGGGAAGTATATTGGTGTGAGTTGGATACAGGTTCAGGCCTTTAAAAGGCATTTAACTTCTGGGAATGAGCATCGATATCTTGCTCTTTTCAGAGCAATTCCCCTGATGCCTCTATCTGTCATATCTGCCTCTGCAGGATTCTTTAGAATAGAATGGAAGAGATATGGTCTGTGGAGTTTCATAGGTATGGTTCCAAGAAATCTTTTTTTAGGATATCTTGGATGGTATCTGGCTGATGATTTCCACGAAGCCGCGACACTAATAGGTCAGTTATCGACAGTAGTCTTCATAATAGGAGCATCAATTCTACTATTCTACTTCATCTACAGAAGAGAAGAATTAAAGCAAAAATATGAGAAAAGCAAAGGCCTGTTCAATCCCTGAAAAATAATAGATTAACAGTTAAAGGAGAAATTATGGATCGAGAACAGGTCGAAAAATATATTGAATACTACGATAAAACTCAAGGCCTTCTACCGGAAAAATTGGAGGAGTATAGAGACAAGTTTAAGGAAAAAGGATTTTTGACCCAACAGGATCTGTATGAACTTGCGTACGAATCATCAACTAGAAGCGCATACCATGTAAGAAAGAATTCTAGGGGAAGATGTAGAGAAGTCACCTCTAATTTATCCAAGGTAAACGATGATTTCTCCCAAATTGCTCTGATAGAGGCCTTGAAAGGATTTAAGGCTCCCACAGCTTCAGTTATATTGACTGTAAAAGATCCTGAAAGACATGCAGTTGTTGATACAAGGGTTTGGGCATCATTAGAAAGACTTGGTTATCTAGAGGGTAGAAAAGAATGTTTCACTGCTGATGACTATGTTAAAATGATTGGACCGATAAGAAAAATAGCAAAAGAAACAGGGTTTACTACTGAGAAAATAGGTTATGCTCTTTTCGCTATGGATGTAGATAAAAGAGAAGGAACCTTACATTAGTCCTTGAACCTCAAACCATGCCTTACATGTTTATAAGGAGAGTTGATTCCCTCAAAACGGCTCTCAAGATGATTTAACAATTCTTCATAATCTCTTGGGAGATTGCTAGACTCTTCATGGTTTAAACCCGTTAAGAAATCTCTGACTAACATTTCTTTTATGCTGGAGTTCTCAATATCGGACATGTACGATTTCATATAGCCTTCCAGAAAACTTCCGAAATGAACAGGTTCGATAGGAACATCAGCTACTTCTTCTATCCAGAGATCCTTCCAGATCTCTTCAAACTTTGAGTAATTAACATCATAGAGCTGAGGGTCAGTATTCTCAACTTTATACAGCAGGCCTTCTTTATGCATTACTTCAATTATCTTTTCGGCAACTTCTTCATCTATACCAGCCTTTAGATCCATTTGGACATGATAGCTTCCGCCATCGCTCAAATGAATATTTCTGAGGATTTTATAGGGAATAGGCCTGACCAAAATATTATCCTCGTTGTAGCTCATAACAGAAAACTTAACTTTGAAGGGCTTAATAATTAACTGTATGAAACTTTCCAGCCCAGAATTCAAAGATAGAGAAGAACTACCTGAAAAAGCAGGATACATGGAAGAAAATACTAATCCAGAATTGAGAATCGAGGAAGTCCCAGATGAGGCATCTTCATTGGTTTTGATAATGGATGATCCTGATGCATTGGAGCCGG
This sequence comes from Candidatus Nanohaloarchaea archaeon, assembly GCA_046497485.1. Classification (GTDB taxonomy): domain Archaea; phylum Nanohalarchaeota; class Nanosalinia; order Nanosalinales; family Nanosalinaceae; genus B1-Br10-U2g21. The sequence continues at coordinate 31,715 of JAWOFP010000060.1, forward strand.
CAGGAAAAATTTGGGATCACTGGATAATGTATGATATTGATCCTACAATCGAGGAAATTGCTTCAGGTGAAAGCCCAGGAACAGAAGGAAGAACAGATTTCAGAGAAACAGGGTACAATGGCCCGAATCCTCCAGACGGAGAACACGAATACGTCTTCAAACTCTATGCACTGGATATAGAACTGGGTCTTCCACAGGGCGCTTCGAAGGATGAAGTGGAAGAAGCAATGGAAGACCATGTAATTGAGAAAGCAGAGTTGAGAGGCCTATATGAGTGAAGGTCTGACAAAGGAAGAGCTTCAGAAGCTCAAGGAAAGTCTGAAAGAAGAATTTTCGGGATATAGTGAAATCGCTGGAGGCAAGAATTACAGGTATCAGCATCTAGAAACTACACATAAGCATGTCTGTAAATTTCAAGAAAGATTAGATGTTGAAGTTGATAATAAAGTGTTGGAGATTGCAGCGCTTTACCATGACATAGGCAGGGTCAAAGATATTGTATATGGAGAGATGGATCCATTTGAAGGGAATGAAGGCCACGCAGAACACGGAGCCAAAATAGTCGAAGAATATATTTCGGATTTCGTGTCTAAGGAACAGCTTGAGAAAATTAAAGAAATTATAGAGAATCATCACTCTGAGGCCTCAACCATTGAAGGCAAAATCGTCCAAGATGCTGACAAAGTCTCAAATTTCGGAGTATTCAATCTATGGAGACAGATTCATTATTCTGCTCAGCACGAAAGGACTTTGGAAGAAAGCCTAGACTACTTCTGGAATAAAGCAGTAAGCCAGTTTGAAAACCATATTGAAGAAATGCATTTTGAAGAAACCTCTGAACTAGCGAGGAATAGGTTGGAAAAACATAAAGATACGATAAGAGAGATAGAAAGAGAAATCAACGCAGAAGACTTTTTAATCCTGTAATAAGGACTTGAGACTTATTGCTTACTGGCTAGCACCCATAGATGGTCTTCATCCCTCCAGTCTTCTTCGTAAGTCTCTATTATCTCAAATCCTGATTCTTCTATTATTTCCAGTGTTTTCGTTCCTTCATATGAGCTCCACTGAATTTCTGCGCCGTTCCATGATTCCTTCAAATTTTCCATTTCTGTAGAGGCTACTGTTACAAGGATGTATCCTTCTGGTTTTAACCAGTCGTTAATCTGTTCAAATAGTTCTCGGTGCTCCTCTCTAGGGATGTGAAAGATGGCGTAGAAACTTACTACTGCGTTGAGAGATTTATTATCTATATCAACTTCAAAGAAGTCTCCTTGAACAATTTCTGCTTCAGGAACATTTTCTCTAGCTTTCTCAACATGCTTCTCCGCTATATCAACTCCTATCAAATCATAACCATTATCGATTATATATCGATTAAATGGAAGTCCTGTTCCACAGCCTAGATCTAAAATCTGTCCTGAACTGCCTAATTTATCAAAAAGTTTCTGAAATAGCTCTTCTTCCTCCGGACGGATTTCTCTCCCTTCTCTATAGAGGCCTTCGTAATCGGCCTCTTCGTAGCCTTCCTTTACATCTTCGCGCATAATAATCTATAATTTATCCAGATTTTAATATTTCAACTTAAAAATCAGTAAGCGAGGCCTGGTTCTCTTTCAAGGCTCGTGCATTGATTCCTTCCTCTCTTTTCAGGTATGATGCAAATTCTGAGTCAAATCCGTGATGAGTGTAGACTTTTTCCGGATTCACAGCTCTCACCATTTTAACTAAGTCATTGAAACCGCAGTGATCGCTGAAAGGAAAAACCTGGTCGTAACCGCCTCGATACTTGTACTGATCTGTCATCCCCCAACCGGAGAATCCTGCTTTAACTCCATTTGAGGCCTTAACTAGTTCATTCATTGCGTTGGTTTTAGCAAATCTTGTAGGCCCGATAAAAATTCCTTCACCATTCTCCAGCATATCTTTATTCTCGCCGTAAGGCAAGGCATCAAAACTCAAGTCAGTATGTTCTTCTACTACTTTGTTCATCTTCATGACTGCGCCATGCGCGATTAGAGGTCTATCAGTAACCTGTTGAGCCAACCATTGGATTTTCTGGGCTTTTCCCAGAGAATAACCAAATAGGAAAGGCGCTTTAGTCTCCTCAATCCAGGCCTTGATACTGTTCTCGATCTGTTCCTGTGGAGGAAGAGAGTAGGCTGGAATCCCATAAGTGCTTTCAGTAATTAAGATATCTGCTTCTATTGGTTCAAATCCTTTAATATAGGCTCTATCTCTGGTTGAGACATCTCCGGTGTAAAGTATTCTTTTTCCATCAGATTCAATTAATGCAGCTGTCGAGCCCAAAATATGTCCTGAATTAATCAGCTCAACATCAGGATGTTCATTGAGATTCAACTCTCTTTCAAGCCTAGACTCCAATAGTCTTCGAGTCAAATCGGACGCGACTACTTTCCCTTCACCCTGAAAGGCATGATCCATATGAGCATGAGACGCAATATTTACATCTCCCAAGGCCTTCTGAGAGTCCGCAACAAACTTTTCCCCTGCGTCAATATGGATTCCATCTTTCTCTCTTATCACAAATGTTAGTTTGAGAGCAATCTTTTTGTGGTTGATATTTTAAAGCTGAGGCCTCTAATTTCTATTTACCGAGCAGGCTGTTTTGGTCTATGAGGGGGTGTAGCTCAATCTGGGAGAGCGACCGCCTCCAGAATCTTTACTGGAGGGATGAGGCCTTTACCTGGCCAATGATTAAACCTTTACATTTGGAGATAGCGGTAGGTCGCAGGTTCAAATCCTGTCGCCCCCATCCAAAATCTTTCTGACTGGATATTGGAGACAGATTACGGATTTGAATTTGGGTCTGAGTTTGTAATAGGTTTTATAAGAATCTTCTACATGGTCTTATACATGTCTAAAGACGTTGATCTTACCGATAACGTTGATGAAGTCGAAGATCAAATCAGGGAGGCTGAAGACCTTGATTATGAAGCTCTTCTAGAAGAAGAGAAGTCCGGAAAGGACAGGAAGACTATCAAAGAGTTTCTGCAGAAGAGAATTGACAACCAGGAAGACGAAGTTACAGAAGCAGAAGACGAAGTAGTCGAACAGATTGAAGAAGAGACAGAAGGAGGCCTCCTAGGAGGTCTTTCAAGAGATAAAGTTCTTGGCGCAGGACTTGCGGCAGGGCTTGTTCTAGGCCTTATTTTCGGTGTTGCAGTAGGTTACACTACTGGTGGACCGGACGCAGATATTACTGCAGATCAGGCCGAGGAAAGAGTTTCTGATATAGTAGAGCTCCAGTTTGATGATTACAGCATTGAGTCTGTATCAACAAGCAATGGAATGTACTATGTAGAGTCTACTATCACTCAAGAAGTTCCAGCACAAGGTAATGAGACAGAGACACAGGAACAAGAGTTCCCTCAGAACTTCTACTTGACACTTGACGGAAACCTATTGTTCCCAGAGCAGCAGAGTCAGCTTGGACAGGTAATCTCCCCGATTGATGTTGATCAGGAGTTAGAAAGAGCACAGAATCAGACACAGCAGCCAAGTCAGGAAGAGATTCCAGAAGACCTTCAGGAAGAACTTGAGAATCAGACTGAATAAGACTTCATTCAACAAAACTACATATCTTCATTTTTTCTTTTACTTTCTCGATTACACTAAAGTTACCGATACTTACAAACACCTCCGGGCCTAAATGTTAGATAGGTGAGAATCTTTCTATGAGAGAAAAATTAATCGAACTACCGTATGAATACGACGCATTAAAACCCTCTATTTCCCGCCAAGTTCTTGAATGGCACCACGATACACATCATCAAGGCTATGTGAACGGAGTCAATACTGCGGAAGAGAAACTTGAGCAGCAAAGAGAAGACGATGACTTTTCAAATACAGGAAGCCTACTGAACAGCTTCACACATAACTATGCAGGAACAGTTTTGCATGAGATTTTCTGGCAGAACATGAGTCCGAACGGCGGAGGAAGGCCTGGAGGATCTCTAATGCAGAAAATTAAGGAGGACTTCGGAAGCTACGAGGCCTGGAAGAAAGAGTTCAAAGCTGCGGCTTCAAGCGCATCAGGATGGGCTCTACTAGTTTACATTCCAAGACATGATGAGCTTCACAATGTAGCAGTTGATAGACATGATGAAGGAGCAGTCTGGGGAGCGCACCCTGTTCTCGCATTAGATGTCTGGGAACACAGCTATTACCATGACTACGGTCCAAGCAGAGGAGAGTTTATTGACGGATTCTTTGAAGTATTAGACTGGACTGATGTGGAAGAGAGATTCGAGGAAGCCAAGTGAAAAACAAGTTATTTAACCAATTTCTCCCCTTCTTTTCTTTATGACAGAATATAAACCAGGAAAATGCAATATTGGGAAAACAGAAAAAAGAAATAGAGCGATACTAGGGGCTTCAGGGCTTTTAACAGCTGCATTAATGGCAGGTCTTATAGTTCAACAGGATCTTCCGAACTCTATAATGCTTTTCACATTTATACCGTTTCTTCTAGGATTTGAAGGAATTTTCCAGGCCTTAAACTCTTTTTGTGTCCACTACGCGCATAAAGGAGTTTACAATGAGGGAGAAGGCCTAAAAGAAGTCACTGACGAGGAATCAAGAGAAAAAGATAAAGATAAAGCGAAGAGAATTCATGGGGCTTCCGTTATTTCTGCAGCAATCTGTACAGTAGTCGTGACTGCAGTGGTAATAATTTAGAGTTTTCCAAAGTATTCATTAAATCTACAGTCTAAATATTCTATATGAAGGATGTAATTGTGATTGGAGGAGGCCTCGCAGGTCTTCAAGCAGCAGTAATGACTGCAAAAGCAGGAGAAGAAACACTTGTACTGGATTCGGGACAGTCTCTAGTTCTAAATACTTCAAATATTCAGAACCTGGTAGGCCATGACTCGGTTGCAGGAGGAGAACTTCTCACCTCAGGAAAACAAAAAGTAGAAGCTTTTAATGGAGAAATAAAGGAGGAAGAAGTCGAAAACTTAGAGAGAACTGATTCAGGCCTTAAAGTCTCGACAGAAGAAAATGAGTATGAATCAGGGTATGCGATAATTGCATCAGCAGGCGATCTAAGCTATATTGAATTAGATGTGGAGTTTGAGGAAGGCGTGGACGATCCTTATATGATGGATCAACATGTCAAGACCGATAACTCAAATAAAGCCGCTGAAAAAGTCTATGTAGCAGGCCTTGCTAATTCGTGGGAGCATCAAAGCTCTGTAGCTATCGGTGATGGCGCAAAGGCAGCAGTTAATCTACTGAGCGAAAAGTACGGCGAGCCTTACGACGATCACGACACCTGAATTCCATTATTTTTTATTTCCAAAATTCTTGTTGCAGTAGTTTAGATAGGTCTTCCTGATATCTCTTTTCTAGTCTATTGTCTGAATTCAAAACAGAGTCAATATCGTATTCTTTGCCCGTACCTGAAACATAGATTTTATTGACTGCATCATCAAAGGAAATACCTCTAGATAAGGCCTCAAGGACATAAAGAAAGTTATCAGATCCTTTCGCATTTCTAAACACGAATTCTAGTTCTGCTTCTTCATTAAATTCAAATCTATAACAGATAGATCCTGGTGTTCCTTCTTCTACTTGAAAATCAATTGTTCCATAACTTTCAGAATACTCCTCTAGGCCTACGCTATTACGTAAAAGTAGAACTCCTTTGATCTCTAGATCATCAATTGAATCAAACTCTTCATCTATAGGAGCTTGATCATTATTCACGGATTGATGAACCCCTCAATTTCCTTTAAACCATCAACAATTCTAGGTCCAGGTCTGTTAAGAAGAGCGTCATTGACAACATAGATGTCCTCGTTTTTCACAGCGGTTATTTCCTGCCATTCAGATCTTTCCAAAATTTTATTCCTGTCTATATTTTCTCCTGCTCCGCATACATTCAGGAAAATGTACTCGGGGTCGAACTCTTTCAACTTTTCCAAGACGAGCTCTCTACTTCTCTCCTCTCCAATAAAGTAATCTCCATTAGCCGCCTCTATCAGGCCTGGAATCCAGTTACCAGATACCATTGGAGGATCCATCCATTCTTCGCAGTAGATTCTCTTACCTTCTAGATTAATTTCTTGGATTTCTTCTTTCATCTCTGAAATAATTTTTGAGGCCTCTTTTTCACGATTAAATCTTTTTCCAATCTTCTCTATGCTCTCAAATACTTCTTCCAAACTTTCCGGATTTACCTGCAGGACCTCATATTTTTCACTTAGTTTTGAGGCCTGTTCGTCCTGTAACTGATCGCTTAATAAGATAATATCTGGATTAAGTTCATCTATCTTATTGTAATTAACTCCCTCGCTCCATCCTCCGATACTCGGCTTTTCTCTAGCAGCCCCAGGATAATCACATAGAGAAGTAGTCCCTACAATTTGATCTTCTAGGCCTAAAGCATAGAGAATTTCTGTATTGGATGGGGCGGCTGAAAGAATTCTCATCTACTAATATTATGGTAGAAGAAGTTAACAATCTTTTTGTACAAATATAAATTATGAATCTCAAAGTTGGTGCGCATGTATCGGTAGCTGGAGGAGCTCAAAAAGCATTTGAAAGACAGGAAGAAGTCGGAGGAAACTGTGGACAGATTTTTGCTGGAAGCCCAAGGACTTGGAGCGTGAAAGAATACTCAGAAAAAGAGGCCTCAAAGTTTAGAGAATCTCAAGAAGAATACGGTCAGGCTCCTTATGTGATTCACTCGACCTACTTGGTAAACTTGGCGACACCTAAAGATGACTTACTAGAAAAATCAAAGAACTGCATTCAGAAAGAGCTTTATGCCGCCGAACAACTAGGAATAGAGTATGTGGTTTTCCATCCAGGAGCCCATACTGGTTCAGGGAGAGAAGCAGGAATTGATACTATAACTTCTGCAGTCGATGATTTAGATATTCCAAAATCAGTTACTCTATTATTCGAGAATACTGCTGGAAAAGGTACTACTTTAGGTAAATCCTTTGGAGAGTTAAGGCAAATGGTTGAAGCCACAGAACAGGAAAATGTTGGAGTCTGCATCGATACCTGTCATGCTCACGCAGCAGGATACAATCTTTCAGATGAGCAGGGATTTGAGGATATGATGCAGGAAATTAGAGAGGATTTAGGCCTTGAGAATGTAGAAGTTTTGCACTTAAACGATTCAAAGGATGAACTCGGTTCCGAGAAGGATAACCATGAGCATATCGGTGAAGGAAATATTGGAGAGGAGGGATTTTCAAATATAGTGAACTCCGAAGACTTTGAAGATCTTCCTATGATGTTAGAGACTCCGAATACTGATGAAAAAGGCTATAAGGAGAATATTGAGAGGATTAAGGCCTTGAGGAACTAAGGTTGGTAGCTCCAGGAGGAGTCTATTGATTCTATGCTTTCTATATTGTATTCTTTTCCTGGATCGTCTACGCATACTTCTCTGTAGGCTCTTTCAACAATTTCAACATCACCAGAATATATTTTGTTTCCATCGTTATTTGAGAATATGAATCTTACTGTCTCCCCATCAATTTCGGGGTTGACTCCTCTATAACATACTTCTCCGTCTTCTCTAATTATCTCAGATGTTGGTTCGCTATCAAGATAATCATATGTTGCTTTATACGCCCCACCTGCTGTCAATCCAAAAAGTTTTCCAAATTCTCTGCGCGTAGAATCATTCATAGTCACTGATTACTCACAAAATTTAAAATCTCCTTTTTCTTATCGAAACCTCCATCATTAAAACGTTCTTCCTTCAATATTTCTTTAGAGACAAAATATCATTTTGTTATCTAAGAACTATCTAATTAAGGTTAAATTAAAATGACGGAAATACACGATAATCAGAGAGTTGGCGTCTTTGTAGACGTCCAAAATATGTACTACAGTGCAAAAAATCTATACAACAGCAAAGTAGACTTCAAAAAAGTTCTTCATTCAGCTACAATGAATAGAAAGCTTATCAGGGCTTCAGCTTATGTAATTAAAGCTGATACGCCTGATGAAGAGAATTTCTTTGAGGCCTTGAGAAAAATTGGCTATGAAGTCAAGATTAAGGAATTGAAGGAATTCTATGGCGGACAGAAGAAAGGCGACTGGGACTTAGGAATGACAGTAGATATGGTCCAGCAGGCGAAGAAGCTTGACACAGTCGTACTTGTAACTGGTGACGGAGACTTCGCAGTATTAGTCGATCATCTCAGAGCGATGGGGACTCGTGTCGAGGTAATGAGTTTCGGCAAGTCATCCGCTAAAGAGATTAGGGAAGCGGCCGATAACTTCATAGACATGGATGAGAACAGTGAAAAATACTTGGTGAACTAAAAATGAGATCTATTCATGATGTGTCTGCAAAAGAAGTAATGAACACAGATCCAAAAACTGTTGAAATAACAGACAGCCTAGGAAGCGTCAAAGACATGATGGAAGACGAAGGCCTGAGAGCTGTCCCTGTAGAACATGACGGAGAATTTAAAGGCGTTATCAGCTACAGAGAACTCATCAGGCACGCTCAGTACAATCCTGGAGCTTCCAAGCTCGAAAAAGTGCTGCACAATCCTCCAGAATTTGAGGCCTCAGACTCATTAGTAGATGTTGCCAGCCTCAGAATTGAATCTGGAAGAAAGATGATTGTTAATCTTGAAGGAGATACACTGAAAGGCCTTATCGGAGACCAGGAATTCTTGGAAGTAGCTGGAGATATCAAAGAGTTCGATAGATACTCTACCCGTAATCTTGCTTCCGATGAAGTTATCAGAGTCTTCGAAGAAGATCCTCTTGACAAAGCCAGGAATACAATGTTAGACAACAATATTTCCCGGCTACCTGTGCTTGATTCAGAAGGGACGCTTTCAGGTATAATCAGATCAACTGATTTATTGAAGATGCTTGTAGTTCCAGAATCTCAGAGCGACTCTGGCGGCAGTTCAAGAGAGAAAGACGGCTCACTTAGAGGATCAGGTGAGAAGGAGTCAATGTCCGACATCCCTGTAGAAGAGGTTATGAACCGTAATCCTCTGGAGATTGAAGGTTACGGAGACGCGGTAGATGCTGTGAAGAAGATGAAGCAGAACGGCCAGACCGATGTTATAATCACTAACAACGGTTATCCTGAAGCAGTTCTGACAGTGAAGGACTTCGTCCAGTATATAATGGATCAGAGTCAGCACAACATGGTTCTAGTAAACCTTGTAGGCCTAGAAGTTGAAGAAGAAAAGGCTGCTGTCCATGAACAGATCGAGAAGCAGCTCAGAGGATCGCTCGGTAGAAAAGTCGAGGAGCCTGAGGAGCTCTCGATGCATTTCAAGAAGAAAGATAAGGATGGGAAAAAACACCGCTATGAAGTGATTGCGAAGTTCTACTCTGAACTTGGGATTACGACCACAACCGAAGAGGACTGGGACTTAATGAATGTAGTAGACCAGGCCTTAGACGATATCAATACCCAGGTAAGAAAAGAGAAGGACAAAGAGAAACCTTAAAGGGTTTCATCATTTTTCATTTTCTCAATTTTTGATTCTGTAGATAAGCTGAGCTTTCTGAATGATAGAGTGTTCCACATCAGGTAGATGAATACAAATATTAGTGAAATAAATAGTGGGTACTGTGCGAAAGGCACGTCTGTAAGCGCAGCTGTATAGTATGCCCAGTATCCTAGGAACAACAACATTACGCCGATTAAAAGCAATAATCTTTGAGAGAACTCCTGAATTATTTCATCTTCTATCCTCTTTGAAGTATTGTAAACTATAAAGAAGCTCACCAGGCCTATACTAAGAGTGAGCGCAGTACTAACTGCAAAAAGCATCTGATTTATAGGCATAGCTACAACTTGCTAAAGTCCAAATATAAAAACCTGCTATAAGGCCGATAATAGGAACAGAACAAATAAGATTGATAATCCAAATAAAACAATTTTCAGGTTGTCAGCGAGTTTTTCACGGTAGTCTGTTAGAGGCTTAACATTAAATCCGATTAAGACGAGGTATCCGGCCAGTACTGCTGCTAAAAGGTTTATCAGTAATACTTCTAGGCCTAAAAACATTTTTGAAAAGTTTTGAAGGAATAAGGCCTCAGCTGAAACAACTGCTGGAGGAACTATTGCTACTGCAAGCGCTGCACCAGCCATCTCCTCCTTATACTCGGATATGAATGTAAGTACCGCTGCTCCTCCTACAAATACTGATAAAGCGATTACTTCAAGGCCATCAAGTAAAACATTGATTTCTGCTTCTCCAAAGATTGCAAATACAGGGATTGAGGATAGAGCAACGAGTAAAGTCCCCAGACTTATCGATTTTAGACTTGAAGCCAACATTTTGCTGTCTCCCATAGCCATAGAAACTGATAGAGATGAAAGTGGGTAAAGTAAAGGCGCTAACAGTATTGCGCCAATTAAAACTATTAAGTTTCCTGTTGTCAGGCCTATTCCTGCGATCGCACCAGCTAGGCCTAGCATTACCCACTGTGCACGGTTTAAAGTTGCGGACTTCTGAGCCTTACTGTAAATCTCCTGGTTGGAAAGTATGCTGTTGGATGCTCCTTTTGTCGAAGCGCCTTTTTCTATAAGGCTTTCTTGTTCGAAGACTTTGATGCTTAAGTCGCCTGAATCAACATCCAAGGCCTTTAATTCATCTGTTAATTCATCCAAATCTTCTTGGCTTATTGTAGCGGTCAGTTCAATAAACTTGCTGTCCTTCTTCTCAATTTCGGAAGAGCTGATCTCATCGGTGTACTCTTTGATTACTTCCTCTGCATCGTCCTCAAACTTTGAAGGGATATCTATCTTTACTTCCCGCATAGAAATACTAGGCCTTTCATTCCATATAAATTTCAGGACCTGACTTTGAGGTTATCTCTTTGATAAGCGCTCAAAATTCTTCCTGATAACTCGCTGCTTTTAGTCAGTGAAACTTCCCCGGATTTTCCTACTGTAGCTGTGAATAGAAACTCGTCGCCGTCATAGACATCGACTTCTTTACCAGACAACGACTCTGCTACATCTACTATTACTGAGTTACCGGATTCACGGACATCAAAGTCTACTTCAGACTTCAAGGTCTGAGACTTGGGCTCGACTGTTATGTTCAGGCCTAAATCCTTCTCCAGTTTGTCTATATTTTCTCCACCTTTTCCAATTACTTGGGAAATCTCATCTTCCTCTACAAACATTTTGATGTGGTTGTCCGAGATAAATTCAATTTCTGGATTGTCTACTCGTCCTCTTAGAAAGTGCTCGATCTGTTCCTTCGCCAGTTTTTCAGCACCGGATTCTTCTCTTTCATCAACCGGTATAACAACGGTCTCCTCGCCGTAAGTATAGACTTCGTAAACTGGCCTAGAGTCTTCAAATGTCCTGATCTGGATAACAGGCCTTGCTAGGTCTTCTTCCGTCATTCCTTCTGGAACTTTTACAACCATTTCAAGCTCGTAGACTTCCGCTACTTCTGCATCTTCGATAAATATTAC
>JAWOFP010000066.1:0-8436 GCA_046497485.1 Candidatus Nanohaloarchaea archaeon
AAATATAATCGCGACAGGCCTGAACTCACATCTTATCTAGAGGAGAGAGCCCAAGATGTCAGATGAGGACTCTGATCCAAAATCGGTTGTAGCACAGAAGAGACAAGAATTTCTAGAAGAAGAAGCTGAACCAGTGAACGAAAGTTCGGAAGGAGATAAGGATGAATCAAGTTCTGATGAGATAGAAACAAATTTTGGTGCAGAAGAAAGCCTTGAAGGATCTGAGGCAGTCCAGAATGATTCTGAAAAAGACGAAAATGATGTTCCGGATGTCGATGAGCTTGAAGATGTTGATACAGAGTCATTAGACCCGGAAAAGGCCTCGGAAATCAAGGAAGAGTATGACGAGGACGAAGATGAGTTCTTCACTGAAATTGAAGAGGATTATAAAGTAGAGTCTGACGGCGTTCCGGCAAGAATTACGATCGGTGAGCGCCGTGGAGAATATGTTAAAGTTTATAAATTGGATAGGCCTCAAGTTAGTGGTGGTACAGGTGCTTTTGTCCAGAACTTAAGATCTCAGGCAGTTAGATCAGTTAAGCTCTCCCGAGAAGAGTTTACTGATGCGGATGAAGTAGGAAAAGTAAAAGAGAAATTTAAAAAAGCGATTCGTGCTCAATTAGAGCAGATGATTCCCCAAGCTGACGAAAATGTTATAGAAATATTAGTTGGAAACTTAATTCATCAGATGGTTGGGCTTGGAGATCTTGAAATTTTACTTGAAGACCCTCATCTCGAGGAAATGGTTGTAAACAGTGCTGATGAACCAACTTGGGTTTATCATCAAGATTATGGTTGGTTGAAGTCTAACATTGCCTTTGAGGATGAAAACGAAATTTACAATTACTCTTCAGAAATTGCGAGGCGTGTAGGAAAAAATATTACAAGCTTGGATCCATTACTAGATGCGCATCTGCCTACAGGCGACCGTACAAACGCTACACTCTCTCCGATCTCGACACATGGAAATACTATTACTATCCGTAAGTTCGCTCGTGATCCATGGACAATTACGGACTTTATAGATAATGGAACGATTTCAAAGGAAGTTGCAGCATTCCTATGGTTATGTCTACAGTATGAGATGAGCGTGTTAGTTTCAGGAGGAACAGGTTCAGGTAAAACTTCTTTACTGAACGTATTGATGCCTTTCCTACCTCCAAATCAGAGAGTCATATCAATTGAAGACACTCGTGAGGTTCAGTTACCTGACTTCCTTCACTGGGTTCCATTAACCACAAGACAGGCGAATCCTGAGGGTGAAGGAGAGATTTCAATGCTTGACCTACTTGTTAACTCGCTTCGTATGAGGCCTGACCGTATATTAGTAGGAGAGGTCCGTAAAAAGCGACAGGCCGAGATTCTCTTTGAGGCAATGCATACAGGACACTCAGTTTACTCTACTTTACACGCAGATACAGCAGAGCAAACAGTTCAAAGGCTTATCAACCCTCCAATTAATGTTGCAGAGCAGATGGTTCAGTCTGTCGATGTAAACGTTGTGATGTTTAGAGATAGGCGTAGAAACTTTAGAAGGGTATTTGAGGTTGCTGAAATATCCAAGTCAGGTTACAAGAGAGGAAGTCAATCAACAAGTTTAGGTGCTAATGTAATTTATGGCTGGGACTCAGATACTGATGAAATTGAGAAGAAGAGAGAGTCTGATAATATAATGGACAAGCTGAAAATGCATACTGGAATGGATCGAGAAGAAATCTATGAAAATATTGAGGACAAAGAGAAAGTCCTTCAGTGGATGATTGACAGAGGAGTTACTGATGTAAACGAAGTTGGAATGCTGATCGGCGAATATTATTCTGATTCAGAGGAGATTATTGAGATGGCTGAAAACGGCGATGATCCTCAGGAAATCTTTGATAGATACTCATAGAAATTTTTTGAGACCTTCTCTTTCGGATTTAAAAAACTGCATATTAATTCCTTCATTATGGAGACATACACTTTCTCAGGGAAAATCCAGATGGGAAAAGATGAACAAAAATTTGAAAGAGAAGTAGAGGCCTCAAGCGAAAAACATGCTAGAGAAAAAGTTCTTTCTCAGTTAGGCAGCGAACACAGTGTTACTAGAGGAAGCATTCAGCTTGAGTGATTTCTAATGGAAAAAAATCAGATGCAGCAGCTTCAACAGTTACAGCAGCAGATGCAGGAAATCCAAGAATACTTAGAGACTTTAGAAGAGACACAGGAAGAAGTCAGTCGATCAAGAGAAGCTGTCAAAAATATTGAAGATGCCGAACCAGGGACGGAGATTTTAGCTCCTCTGGGTTCAGGTGCTTATGTTGTCGCAGAAATCAAGGAGACAAATGAAGTAATTAGCGAAGTAGGCGGAGATACATTTGAGAAGAGAAGCAATGATGAAGCAGCGAAGGTCTTCAAGAAACAGGAAGAGTTAATCGAAGAAACCAGCGATGATCTTGAAGGCAGACTTCAGCAGATGCAGCAACAGATGCAGCAGCTCCAGCAACAGGCACAACAACAGCAAAATCAACCGGAGTAAATAATTTCTTTTTTGAGGCCTGAAAGATGTTTGAAAAATTCAAGGACACAGTAAAGGACTTGTCAGAGGATGTGAAATCCTCTGTAGCAGAGAAAGAGATAGAGGAAGAAGACATATCCTCAGTTCTGGAAAAATTCAGGTTGAAGCTTCTGGAAAGCAATGTATCGTTTTCAGCAGCCGAAAGCATAGAGGCCTCAGTTAAAGAATCTCTTGTAGGAAAGAAAGCAGGACGATTCTCAGTAGAGGAAGAAGTCAAAAAAGCTGTAAAAGAAGAGATAAGAGAGACTGTCAGCGATGACTATAACTTGCTTGAAGAACTGAAAAGTATAGAGGATCCATCTATTTTCTTTATAGGATTCAATGGGTCAGGTAAGACTACTACATTGGCGAAGATAGCTAATTTCTTAGACGAAAATAACTATGATTCAGTTATGGGTGCAGGAGATACCTTTAGAGCCGCTTCAATGGAGCAGCTTGAAGAGCACGGAGAGGCCTTAGACAAGAAAGTCGTCAGACATGAGTATGAGTCGGATCCCGCGGCAGTAGCCTATGATACCATAGAGCACGCGGAAAAGCATGGTAAAATTGCATTAATTGATACGGCTGGAAGATCTCATTCCGACCGCAACTTGATGGAAGAACTGGAAAAAATGATAGATGTAAATGACCCGGATATTACTTTCTTGGTTGTGGATGCGTTAAGCGGGAACGATGTAGTAGAGCAGATTAAGGCCTATGAAGGGATGTTTGATGCTATTATTGTGACTAAAATGGATATTGATGATAAAGGAGGCACAGTGATCTCCGCTGCGAGAGAATCGGGTAAACCGGTCGCATTCACGGGAACAGGTCAGGCCTATGAAGATTTAGAGAGATTTGATACGGAAGAGTTTATTGAGAATCTGATTTAGAATATACAAAATAAAGGATATGTGGAAAATCTGTTTTAATTAAGAATTTACATGTAGGCTTTTTGTTCATCCAGTCTTTTCTGCATGGACTTCTCAAGCTTCTTCAGTTTGGACTTGAGAGGCTGGATATCTTCGTCCATCTGCATCTGGACTTCGTTTCCTTGGCTTCTCTCCTTGATTCTATCTTTTCTCATTGTGGAGAGCAAGTGGTTTACTTCAGCTACTAGCTGTTCGTATTCTTTGAGCTGGGCTTCAATGTAGGATATCTCTTGTCCCAATTCTTGTCGAAGTTCTTCAGTCACTTCTTCCTTTAATTCATCTTTTAATTGCTCTTTCTCGACGCCAAATGTCTTTCTTACAGTTCTGTAAAATTTATCCATGCCCATTTTGAACCACTTGTATCTACCAATAACTCGTAAAAACCTTTTAAGTGTTATGTAAAGCCTCTGGCACAATGACTCCAAAGTCTTCAAACTGCTCTTGATCGTAGAATCTGGCGGTGACAGCTCCTAGGACTGCGTCAAAGTCTCTGCTCTTCTTAATGTTGTAAGTTTCGAAGCCCATACTTTCCAAGGCCTTGTCCCCGTCCAATGCTAATTCCTTTGAAGTAATCATAGGATCGTACCTAATCATTTCGGTCATGACTCCTTTCTGCTCAATCAATTGTTTGAGATGTGCGGCTCTTCTCCTAAGAGTTTCATCATGAGCTCCAGGACTGAAAATATAGCCTTCTTCCTGGAGTTCTTCCTCCTGTTGCTCAAGCTCTCTACCGCTTGTTAAAGGAGCATTAACCGATAGAATATCTACATCTTCCAAGTTATCAACTATTTCCTGATTAGTCTCATACTCTTCGATTTTTATGCCATCATCAATTACTGCCAATGTACACTCATTTTCTGTTAGATAAAGTCCTGCTATCATCTTTCCACCTCTAACCTGTTAAAATCCTTTAAAGAACGATTTTCACTCGCTGCCTTCACCAATTCACGCTTTTCCAGAAACTCTTTTTTACCTTGAAGATAGTCATGCAATGCCTTGTTAAACTCCTGAGGCCTCTCATAGAAAGAGAAGCTTCCAGCATCCAACAATGCAATCTGAGAGTTAGACTTCAAACGCTCTACTTCATCCATTGATGAAAACCTGCAGGCCTGATTATAAACTACCAGGGAATTCTTCAGAGGCACATCAAGAGACATTCCTCTGTAACTCTCATATCTTTCATAAGATGGTAACTCGAATGAATGCATGAACTGCTTAACTAGTCTGTAATTCGTTTTATCTTTGAAAAACACTTTTTTGAATATTTTAGGCTTCTTCAAACTCTTCTTGATTAAATTATATTTTCTCTCATCCTTTATTTCTGGAAGATCTTCGAAAAGGCCTGTGAATACTGTGGACATGACGCTTTCATGGCTTTCAAGAGCCTTTACTGCGTGGTTTCCTTTTTCAGCGCCTATCACAACTGCGTTATCACAGTTATCTAACATGTCCTCCAGATCTTCGCAAAGTTCTTCGAAACTTTCTCCTCCTATAGTTTCGACTCTACAGCTTCTTGAAAAGTATTTTTCTTGATGCTCCCAGATCTCAGAGTCTAACAGTCCTGATACAAATATTAGCTGAATGTCTGGAAGAGAGCTCATAACAACAAAGAATCTGAATGAAACCTTTTATCTATTAACCCGTAACAGTATCAACAAGGCGATGTTAGAAAAAGCTTTAGTGGGGTTACTTGGAATCTGGGCAGGCCTCTTAGGCTACTCAGCATACTATAACTCTTCCTCTGTAATGAATGCAGCTGTAATAATCTTCTTTGTAGCGTTACTTGCGTTCGCCACCCGAAGCTATGAAGCAATTTGGAAAAGCATAGGGCTTCTACAGCAGCCGCCTATCATGGCTTTGATCGGGGTCGCGGCAGGATACTATTACTTCTCCATGGACGGATTCGGATTTTTTCCCTCTAGCTCGGCAGCAACAGGCTTGGCGCTTATTGGATTTGCTTTTGGCACAGTTGTCTATGCTTACTGGAACATCGCCTGAAAAGAGGATAAAAAAACACGACACCAATTAACTACTATGTTTGACAGAGTAAAAGAATCGATTCAGAAGTTCTCCTCAAAGTCTGGGATAGATAAAGAGGCGGTAGAACAGCTTGTAAAAGATATTCAGAGAGACCTGATTCAGGCAGATGTAGATGTAGGCCTAGTATCAGAACTCAGCGATGAGATAAGAGATGAAGCGCTTGAAGGAAAAAAAGATGGCCTCTCCAGAAAAGAACATGTTCTCGAGACAGTCTACAACAAGATGGAGGAGCTTCTCGGAGACGAACCTGATATTGATGTAAAGCCTCAGAAAATACTTTTATGTGGGCTTTACGGTGCGGGTAAAACCACTACAGCAGGAAAACTAGCAGATTACTACAGGAAGAGAGGCCTGAAAACCGGTTTAATCGCAGCAGACACGGACAGGCCTGCAGCCTATGAACAGTTGGAGCAATTAGCTGAGAAAGCAGACTCCGAATTTTACGGTAATCCTGAGGAAGAGAATCCTTCAAAAGTTGTGGAGGAAGGATTGGCGAGAATTGATGCAGATGTGATTATAGTTGATTCAGCAGGTAGAAACTCTCTGGATGAGGAGTTGAAGGAAGAGCTTGCTGAAGTTAATCAGGTTTTGAATCCGGATGAGTCCTATCTTGTGATGCCTGCGGATATTGGGCAGAGTGCGAAGGATCAGGCCTCAAGCTTTGATGAAACCGTCGGGATTTCCGGAGTTATCGTGACTAAGATGGATTCGAGTGCTAAAGGTGGTGGAGCCCTTGTCGCTTGTAGTACTTCAGGAGCCCAGGTACAATTTATCGGTACAGGTGAGCAGGTAGGAGACTTGGAAGTCTATGATCCTGTGAAGTATGTCTCCGATATGCTGGGTCAGCCAGATCTGGAGTCTCTTCTTGAGAAAGTTGAGGAACTGGATACCGATCCTGAAGAGCTTTTGGAAGGAGAGTTTACTTTGAAGCAGTTTAAAGATCAGATTTCTCAAGTGACGGAGACTGGTATGATGGAAGAAATGATGCAGCAGCTTCCGTTCGGTGGAAAGCTTCCTGACAATATCTCACAGATGACAGAGGAAAAGGCATCGTCATATGAGTTTATTATTGATTCTATGACTGATGAAGAAGTCAGTGATCCGTCCGTGATTAACAGGTCTCGCCGGGAGAGGATTGCCAAAGGCTCAGGTCAGTCTACTGATGAAGTTCGTGAGCTTATCAAGCATTTCCAGCAGACTAAGAACATGATGGATAAGATGGATAAGGGATCGATGAAACGCGGGAATATGCAGGATATGATGCAGAAAATGGGGCTTTAAACTTTAGAAAGGCCTTTTTGGCATATTAGCTGTGTCAATCTCTCTTTCAACTTGTTCCTTAATCTCTTCTATTTCATTAGGGCTGTAGTAAGACGCTAAGCCTAACTGCCTTTCGACATTGGTTTCAATTTCTTCGTATTCTTTCTGTGCTTCTTCATCTATACAGCTTAATCTTGAGTGAAGAACCCCTGTAGAAACTCTGAGTGTATCTATGGCGCTGTGCCATTTTGTTGGGAGATTGACATCTAACTTTGAGAAAAAGCCTGTGACTCCTAGCATCATGACTAGTGTCTTTCTCTGTACTAGCTGCTTGAAATCCATTCGTTAGGCCTCATCATTATATCGTTCCCCCGTGTCTGTAATATATTACTGTTAAGCCTATAATATAAACCTTTTTTACACAAAGTTGCATCTATGAAGCAGATCGCCGTGGTTTCAGATTCTCATATCCCTGATAGAGCGGATAAAATACCGGAGAAATTCTGGGATAAAATAGAGGAAGCCGACATAACAGTCCATGCAGGAGATTACGCAAGAGAAGAAACATTTAACGCTTTAGATACTTACTCAAATGAATTTTATGGGGTTAAAGGGAACTGTGACTTCTTTGAATCAGAAGAGCTAGAACAGTCTCACGCCTTTGAAGTTGAAGACCTGAATATAGGCGTCTATCACGGCACAGGCATTACTCCTAGAGGCCATACTCTGACACTGGAGAAGATAGCCGCTGAAGATTTAGGAGTTGAGATTCTGATTAATGGCCATACTCATCAACAGGAAATTGAGAAAACTGATAAGGCCTTACTCTTGAATCCGGGGAGCTGCACAGGTGTTGGAGGAGGGAGCGCTAGGCCTTCAAATCCATCAATGATGGTATTGGAGTTTGAAGGAGAATTAGAAGTAAAGATTCTAGAAATGGAAGATAATGAAGTAATATTGGAGGATTCAAAGTCCTTTGATATAGAAGAGATTAAAAAAGAGTAGAATCAAGTGTTAGCCATGGAAAGGCTTGACAGAAAGATTAGGAATGTATGGATATCAATTTCAGCCTTTACAGGAATTTTTATTGGAATGATTTTTGCAGCTATAACTTTTGCAGCTACAGATATTACCGCAGTTGCTAATGTAGCCTTTCTGATATTCCCGGTTATATTCTCAGTTTACTCATACTATAGATACCAGAACTGGTTCTTCAAAGTACACGAAGACCACCTAGAAATAAATCATGGTGTCTTGAGAAAAACTTCTGCAGTAGTGCCTTATGTCAGAGTCCAGCATATTGACACCAATAGAGGACCGCTTGAAAGAGTCTTAGGCCTTGCATCGCTTAGAGTATATACAGCAGGTTCAAAAGGAGCAGACATGAGAATTCCGGGCCTAGCCAGAAAACGAGCTGAAGAGATGCAGGAAGAACTTAAGTCAAAGGCTATCCAGTCAGAAAAAGGGTTTGACGCAGTATGAAGCTGTCAAAGAAAGGAATGTACTACAGAACACTATCCAGAACCGGAGCAGGAATCTTAGGCCTAGCAGTCTTTTTCCCGCCTGCTATACTGTTATTTCCATTTATATTGTTGGCTGGAGGAGTATACGAATACCTTTACTGGCAAAATTATGAGTTTTATTTTGAAGGCGATGATTTGAAGATTA
>JAWOFP010000046.1:0-4001 GCA_046497485.1 Candidatus Nanohaloarchaea archaeon
AACAGGATCGCTGCATAGACTAGATTGCTATTTACAACGAATCCGTGATCTACAGGTAGTCCTGCCATAAATCCTGCCTGGAAACTTGCCAGCCAGAATAAAGTCATCTGCAGGCCTCCCATCAATGCGGAGAATCTAAAAGCCACACCTAGTAACAGGCCTAATCCGATTAAAATCTGCCCATACATTACAAGTGGATCGACCATTCCAGGATTAGCTGCGAAGAACTGGAAAAGCGCGTAGAAAGGATTCGCTTCAGGTACTCCATTCAGGAATCCTGAGGAACTCCAGCCCTCTGCTAAAATCTTTTCTAGTCCTGCCTGGATAAATGTCCAGCCCATCACAAGCCTCAATGCTAGTATTGCGTATCCGAGGCCTGACTCGCTGTATTCGATGCTTCCGGTTTTTCCGAAGAGCTCTACTTCAAGTTCTCTAGATGTCATCAAAAAAGGTTTAGGCTTCAGCGGGTTTAATTCTTACTGGTAAATTCTTCAAACACAAGCTCGTTTTCTTCTCTTCTGGACTCTAACTCCCAGTTCTCTTCGTCCCAGTTCGGGAAGAAAGTATCGCCATTATGCTTTCCTGGAACTCGGGTTAAAATCATTTTATCCGCGTCCTCTAGAGTCTGTTTGTAGACTGAAGCGCCGCCAGCGATGAACAGCTTCTCATTCTCGGCTGCTTCGTAGGCATCATTCAGGCTGTTCACTATCTTTACACTCTCATCAAGATTAGGATTTGATCTAGTAAGAATAATGTTTTCTCTATCCGGTAGAGGCCTGAAATCTTCGGGGAGAGAAAAATAGGTTTTCCGGCCCATGATAACAGTATTTCCTGTAGTCAACTTTCTGAAATGCTTCAGGTCCTCAGAATAATGCCAAGGAATATCTCCATTCTTCCCTATTGCATTTTCTTCGTCTATTGCTGCTATTATCGTCTTTTTCAAGATGAGTCTTTCACCTTCCATCCATCTACTGTATCGCCTTCGATAATTCCTTTTTGTTCTAGCTTACTTTTTACTTTAGCCCTTCCTTGAAATCTGTCTCCGTTGTTATCGTAATAGTCTTCGGCAGCAGCTCGTAAAACTTTGTTCAACTCGGTGTTTTCGTACTTTCCTTCGAGTCTATCTCTCACATCATTGAAAATGGCCTCCCAAGTGTGTCTCTCCTCTTTTGAAGTATCCAGCATTGATTCAACTTCGGAATAAGGTAGAAATTCTTCAATAATAAAGAGTGAGGGACTCCCAGGACTTTCCCTATCCGCATCTATCGGAAGATCATAATTCTCGATCACGTTATATACTGCCTTTCCCACAGTCCCTGCCTCAAAATCCACTTCAGGCGCTATATCACTAGAATAGAACTCACCAAGATCTTCATCAACTAAAACCCGATAGATTTCAAGGAACTTCTCCTCAAAACTCATTCTGCTACCGCAAACTTCAGGCCCTGATAAGGATCATAATCCTCTAAATTGAAGTCTTCATATTCCAGCTCGTCGAGGCCTTTATCAGCTATATCCATTTCAGGCCTCTCTCTCGGCTCTCGAGAGATCTGCTCTAAAAGGCCAGGTATGTGGTCATAAGGTTCGTCCTGTTCTGGAGCATTCTCTTCTATCCATTCCTTGACTTCTTTAGGCCTATCATTTCTCATTCTTTCCTTGAGCTCTTCTAGGTTTTCCTGATACCATTTTCCTCTTTCTTCTTTTCCGCAGTATGCGTGTGCATCGACTATCGTGTGCGAGAAGTGTCCTGGTTTCAGGCCTGTTCTTTGAGCAACAATCTTGGCGATTATGCTGTACGCGGCGATGTTGAAAGGTATGCCTAAAGCTACGTCTCCACTGCGCTGGGTCATATGCAGGTTTAACTCATCTCCCTGGACATTGAAGACGAATGTGAAGTGACATGGAGGCAGCTTAGAGACAGCCGCGTTTGCCGGGTGCCACGCATTCACTACTAGTCTTCTGGAGTTTTCACTTCGGTAGGGATGATCTCCGTTCAATGTATCGATTATGTACTGAAGCTGGTCGAAAGTCTTTCTACCGTCTTCCTCATTAATCCATCTGGAAATTCCTTCCCTGATTTCATCTTCAGACTTGTCGTATTGGTCTTTGGCTTTTTCCATCCAGTCATCTGTATTTGTTGGCCACCACTCGCCATCTAATAGATCTTCGTCCTCTGGAATTGGGAAGCGCCTCCAGAAACGGCCGTAAGCAGTCGGCAACAGGCCTTCCTCATCAGCCCAGGCGTTCCAGATCTTGGTCTCCTCACGCAAGTTTTTGATATGTTCTTCTCCGGAAAAGTACCATAAAATCTCGTGGATTAAGGAGTTCCATCTATATCCCGACATATCTTTTGTGGTCAGCAGTGGAAATCCTTCCGATAGGTCGATTCTGTAACTCTGTGAAAAGGTTGAGACAGTGTCGACTCCGGTCCTGTTAGGCCTGTAATTTCCGTTCTCAATAATATTTCTGACAAGCTGATGGTACTCTTCCATAATCTCAGATTCTCGATCAGTGTTTAGTACTTTTCGAATTCAGTACTCGATATCCGTCTCACGGTAGAGATCGAACTCATCCATCAAAGCTTCAACCCGTTCTCTAACCTCTTTTTTCAAGCTCTCGTCCTCTGCATTTTTCACTAGCTTTCCAATCATCTCTCCGATCTCCTCCAACTCTTTTTCCTCCATTCCTCGAGTAGTCAAGGCAGGAGTCCCGAGTCTGAGACCTGAAGTAACCATCGGAGGCTCAGGATCATAAGGCACAGCGTTCTTGTTAGCGATTATATTGCAGTCTTCCAGTGTTTTTTCAGCTTCCTTAC
This sequence comes from Candidatus Nanohaloarchaea archaeon, assembly GCA_046497485.1. Taxonomy (GTDB): domain Archaea; phylum Nanohalarchaeota; class Nanosalinia; order Nanosalinales; family Nanosalinaceae; genus B1-Br10-U2g21. The sequence continues at coordinate 2,816 of JAWOFP010000046.1, forward strand.
CTGTTATATCTTCGGCCTTAAGATCAACTAAGACTAGGTGGTTGTCAGTTCCTCCTGAAACCATTTCCAGGCCTTCCGATCTCAGGCCTTCAGCAAGAGCTTTCGTATTCTTCTTAATCTGCTTTGCGTAATCCTTGAACTCTGGCTGCATCGCTTCCTTGAAACAGACTGCCTTTCCAGCGATCTGATGCATTAAAGGTCCGCCTTGGGAGTATGGGAAGATGGCCTTATCTACTTCTTCTGCGTACTCTTCCTTGCATAAGATCATGCCACCGCGAGCCCCTCTAATAGATTTATGAGTTGTCGTTGTGACTATATCACAGTGAGGGAACGGTTGCATGTGTTCTTCAGCGGCTACAAGGCCTGAAATATGTGCGATATCGGCCATCAACATCGCATCAACTTCCTCAGCTACTTCCGCGAACATCTCAAAGTCTACCTCCCTTGGATAGGCTGAGTAGCCACAGACAATCAGATCAGGGTTGTGTTCCTTGGCCGCTTCCATCACATCTTCCTTCTCGAATCTCTCAGTCTCCTTATTCATTGGATAGGTATCGAAGTCGAACATATCGCCTGACATATTTACTCCGTGTCCATGTGATAGATGGCCTCCGTGTGAAAGCACAGGTCCCAGAATCTTTCCGCCTTTTCCAACCAGTTTTCCATAGACCGCGAGGTTTGCTGTAGATCCTGAGTGAGGCTGGACATTTGCGTGATCAGCTCCAAAAATTTCACATGCTCGTTCTCGCGCCAGGTTCTCAATCTTGTCGTGGTATTCACAACCGGCGTAGTATCTATTTCCTGGGTAACCCTCAGCATACTTGTTTGTTAGAATCGAGCCTTGAGCCTGTAGAATCTGTTTAGGCACGAAGTTCTCACTTGCTATCATTTCAAGGCCTTCATGTTCCTGCCTCTCCATCTCGTTTTTTAGTGCTTCATGTACTTCAGGATCTGCTTCAGAAAGATCACGGTGCTGCATAAAAATTATTTAGAAAGAAAGTATCTTGATTCTTTCGGAATTCTTCATCTTTCTAAATAATATCTCAGCACCATTTGCAGGATCTGGATGAAGACTCCCATGAATGCTACATAGATTCCGAGACCGTTCATCAGCGGTGAGGCCTGCTGTTCTCTGAGCACATAGATCTCATAGATCAGATAGGTTAGGAAGCCTGCTAATGCTAGG
>JAWOFP010000056.1:0-38061 GCA_046497485.1 Candidatus Nanohaloarchaea archaeon
GTTTTCGCAGTAGGCCGCTCACAGGAGGTTCTTGCTTTGCTCGCTGATGAGATGGATCGAAGCTACTTTGATTACAATGTCTATGTCGATGGAATGATCAATGACGCCAACGCACTGCATACAGCTTACCCAGAGTTTTTATCAAAGAAGATCCAGAACAAAGTAAACCGGAAGAACTCGCCTTTCCTCAAAGAGAATATCAAAGCAATTGGCAGCTACAATGAGAGGCAAGAAGTCTACGATGACGATGCATGCATCATTTTAACCACTTCAGGATCAATTACAGGAGGCCCAATTATGTCATACTTGAAAAGAGAGGCCTCAGAACCTGACAACACCTTGATCTTTGTTGGTTACCAGTTCGAAGGCTCACTAGGTAGAGAAATTCAGAATGGAGCGGACGAAGTTGAGATAGATGGAGACAAAGTTGAGATCAATCTTGATACTTTGAGCGTCTCAGGATTCTCAGCTCACAGCGATAGACAGCAGATAATCAACTTCACCAAGAACCTGAGATCCACTCCGAACAAAGTCTTGACAAATCATGGAGAGAAGAAGAACTGCTTCTCACTGGCTTCAGGCCTTCACAAAGCCCTTAGAATTGATACTTCTGCACCGCAAAACCTAGAGGTCAACAGGTTAAACTAGTTAAGATTTACAGGAGAATTTGATAACATGGTAATGATAGGCCTGGAAACACATGTCCAGTTAGATACTAAATCCAAGCTTTTCTGCGGATGCAGGAACAGTAAAGACGAGGAACCGAACGAAAATGTCTGTGAGACCTGTCTTGGTATGCCAGGCTCAAAGCCTAGAATCAACGGAAAAGTATTGAAACAGGCCTTGAAGACTTCTCTTGCTCTTGAATGTGATGTGAATGAGGATTACTTTTTCTCCCGTAAAACATATTTCTACCCTGACATGTCGAAAAATTATCAGATAACTCAGTTTGAGCTTCCTGTTGGTGAAAAGGGAGAGTTTGAAGTTAAAGTAGAGGATGACAAAATTAATGTAGGGATTACTCGGCTACATATTGAGGAAGATCCCGCCAAGCTAGTGCATGAAGGAGGATCTGTCAAAAAATCAGATTATACTAAAGTAGATTACAATAGAGCAGGCACACCTTTACTTGAAATCGTTACAGACCCTGATTTTGAGACTCCTGAACAAGCTAGAGCTTATCTTCAGCAGTTGAGCCAGATGCTTGAATACCTAGGAATCTATGATCCAGAATCAGATTTTGCGATCAAGAGTGACGCCAACATTTCTATTGAAGGCGGAGAGAGAATTGAGGTCAAGAACATTACTGGAACTTCAGATATTGAGAAGGCCTTAAACTATGAGATAAGCCGTCAAAAGCAGATGAAGAAAAGGGGTAAAGAAATTACTCAGGAGACCCGAGGATTCAATCCTGGAATGGGCTCAACTGAGAAGATGAGAGAAAAAGAGACTGAGGAAGACTATGGATATATCTTCGACCCTGATTTAACCAGGCAGAGAAATAATGATAATAAGATTAAACAGGCCTCAAAAGAGATACCAGAGCTTCCAAAGGAGAAGCTTGAGCGATACATGAGCAAAGGCCTGAAACCGAAGATGGCGGAAGCCCTTGTCTCAGATCCTGAGATTGCGGATTTATTTGAGATGCTGGAGTCTGATTTCGATTCAGTTATGACTGCTTCTCTCTTAACCGGAGACCTGAAGAAAGTACTGAACTACCACGAAATCAGGTTCAGTGAGTCAGGCCTCAAAAAGAAATGGTTTAAGCACTTACTAAAATTAGTTGAAGAAGAAAAGATAAGCGATAGAAACGCTGAGGAGGCATTGCGTGAAGCAGTCGATAACCCTAGACCATTCAAGAAGATTGTTGAGGATGAAGATCTTCTGAAGTCTGGTGAAGATGAGACTGCCCAAGTAGTGGAGCAAGTGATTGAAGAGGAAGACGATGCTGTAGAGGACTACCATGACGGCGATGAAGGAGCATTGAACTATCTGGTAGGCCAAGTTATGTCTACAAGCGGCGGTAAGGCAGATCCTAAAAACGCCCGAGAACTTTTGAAAGAACAGCTTGAAAATTAGATAATATGAAGTTCGAGCCTAAAGAATCAAACTTAGTAGATAAAAACACCGAAATCACTTCTCTATTCGATAAGGAAGACGCTAATTTTGACGCAGTAATCTCTAAGGTAGATGGTTATCATCCTGAAGAAGGAGAAAAGGTAATTAATGAGGAAAGTGAGCGTGCTTACTATGTCTTGGAAGGAGAAGGCACCATATATGTTCGTGACAATGATTTCTCTGTAAGCTCCGGAGATCTAATATTTATTGAGAAAGGGAAAGGCCATGCACTGGAAGGAGATATCAGAACTTTAGTAATTACTAGTCCTCCTTTCAACCCTGAAAATGAGAGGATAGAATGAAAGCACACAATTTTTTGGAGGGAAATGGCCTTGATTTTGAGGTAGTTGAACAGGATAATCCGACTAAGGACTGTGATGACGCAGCTCAGGAACGAGGAGTAGAAACTTCTCAGATTGTCAAGAGTTTGATAGTTGAGAGACATAAAGAGAAAGGAGTGAAAAAAGGTGATTTGATTCATGTCTTACTGCCTGGAGACCGAGAAATTAGCGAGAAAAAGTTTGGGGAACATCATCTAATCTCTCCAGAAAAATCCAAGGAACTTACGGGATTTGAATCAGGCACGGTACATCCATTCTCCACAGAAATTGAACATGTTATAGATTACAGAGTACTGGAAAACGAGGAAGTATCATTTACAGTCGGAGAACAGCTTAAAGGAGTAATAATAAACTCAAAAGAATTCAGGAAAGGCCTAGAAAAATCAAATTTTGATTATGAAATCAAGGATATCTCCCTAACTAAACAGGAAGATATTGATCTTCTTGAATCTGAAAGCCTGGACAAGGAGGATGCAATGTTTGTCGCGGATAAAGGCCTAGCACCACTCTATTTAGAGCTAAATTATGATTCTGAGGATGTAATTAAGTCTTTTCAGGAGCTTCTACGCCGCGACATAAGACCTGAGAAAGAGATAGTTACTGAAATAATTGAAGCTTCAGAGAACCTGAATCATTTGCAGAAACTAGTTGAAACTTATGCTGAGACAGGCAAGATTGAAGATTCAGGAAGCTTTGAATTAGAGGAAGTTATAGATGAGATATTGGATGAAAATTCTGAGGCCTTAGAAGATTTGAAGGAGGGAAAGCAGTCAGTTGAAAACTTTATAATCGGACAGGTTATGCAGAGGACATCTGGTAGAGCCAGGCCTGAAAGAGTTAAGGAGGTTCTAAATAATGAGTTCAGATGAGTTAGTAGATGAAAAAGTTGATGAATTAAAAAATAGAGATAATGTTAGAGCAGTAGCTATTGTGGGTAGTTATGCTCGTGAGCCAGACATGAACCACAATGATATAGATATCTATGTGATTGTAGAAGGTGACTGGAGAAGAAGAGAAACTTTTGAAGAAGATGGACAAGTTTGGGAGATTTTCTATAATTCGATGAACTGGATAAAGTCGTACTTTGATGAAGAGAAATGGTATATGTATCATTGGATTAAAAATAGAGATGTACGCTATGATCCTGAAAACCTATTTAATGAGTTAGAAGAGCTTAGTGAAGAGTTTAAACGAGAACAATTTGATATTGATGCCGAAAGAATTAGTTATGCAGTATGGGATTTTATTCAAGATATTGAGTCAAAGGATGTGGCACAAAAGAGATTCATGATGTACCATGCATTTGATTATATTTTGAAAAAGCACTATTTAGTCTGTGAACAACCACTAGTTAAGGAAAACTATAGACTAGAAAAGCTTAAAGATTTTGACGGGTATATGTACAAGCTTTCTCAAGAATTTCTTAATTCTTCTAGTACAGTAGAAAAGCGTAGAAAATTAGATGATATAACTAAACACTTCTGTAAGAAACTTGGTAAAGAACCAAATCCTAGATGGAAAACAGATAAAGAAAAATTAAATTAGACCTGATTCTGTTTCTTCCTGAGAATCTTGAAGCCTATCTCAGTGCCTTGATCATCTGAATGAATCCGCATCGGCACTTCTTTATCTGTTTCATGGTAGACTTTCCAGTTTTCTCCGTCAAGCGCGATGCTTCCACCTTCTATAGAATCGGCTACATCTCTCAGCAGTTCGGCCGCATCTTTCCTTGTCAGGTTAAATTCCTTATCCATTTATGCGAACATCTCATCTGGGTGATGGCTTGCCTTGTTGAGGAAGTCCTTCTCTACTCCGAGATTTCCTTCCTTCAGGTCTTTGACAGCTTCATTGAAGTCATCCATCGAGACTTTGGCATTTTCTATATCGTCTGATTCTTCAAGTGCATTGACTGCTGCCTGTCTAACAACCTGCTGGATATCTCTTCCAGTGAACTCATCCTGTAGTTCATCTGCTACTAATTCAAGATTAACATCTTCCTGAAGATCAAGTTTTCTGGTGTGAACCTGGAGAATCTCCATTCTCGCTTCTTTGTCAGGTACTGGGACTTCAATCGCTGAAGTACGGTTAAGTAGTGCTGGATCCATGATGTCAGGAGTATTCGTTGCGAAAATCGAGATTACGCTCTGGTCTCCATCTGAATCTAATCCGTCAAGCTCGGATAGAAGCTGAGACATTGTCCTCTCAACCTCTTCTCCGCCGTGTCTTCTATCATCTAGTCTTTTCTTAGCTATCGCATCTATCTCGTCAATAAATACGATTGCAGGCCTCTCAGAGGCTCTTGCTTGTTCATAGAGTCTTTTGACTTTCTTGGCTCCTTCTCCAATGAACTTCTCAACTAGCTGAGGTCCGTTAATCATGAACATATCAGCGTCATATTCATTTGAGAGAGCCTTTACCATATGTGTTTTACCTGTTCCAGGCCTTCCAATTAGGAGCAGACTTTTGTCCATGTCCATTCCCCATTCTTGGATTTTCTCAAGTTTTTCTCCGTTAAGCTGTGCGCCTACATTAGAGTTAAGTGATTTAATTACGTGGTCTAGGCCTCCGATATCCTGGAAAGTTACATCTGTTTCTACAGGATTAAATTCGGAGTCTTTGACTTTTTCTACAATATCTGTTACTTTGAAACTGTTAGGGTCTAATGCTACTTCTGTTCCGGGTGTGAAGTCTTCTGGTTCGTAGTTTGAAGGTACTTCTACTCCGTAGCGGCCTTTCATGTTTCCGCTTGCTTCTACCCAGATTCTGTTTCCGTCGTATTCTGAAACTATTACTCCTCTAAGCACCGGAGTCTTCAATTGGGTGCCGTTAGGATTCTGATTTCCTCCAGTTTTCTTCTGATTAAAGTACTGTGGGAACTGGACTTTCTGTTTTTTACCGTCTTCATTCTTCTCGTTCTCTTCTTTATCTGTCATTTTACTTTCACCTGAAAGAAAATCCTTCAGCTTTTCCAGCCAACTGCCCGGATTCACTACTTGAAAAACATCTTCTTATCTTTATAAATCAAATTCATCCAAAGAATCCGAAAACCCATCTCTCAAAAAGGCCTTATAACTGAAGGTTTCAGAACCTTTCCCTACATCATATTTTCTGGTATCAGGAAAATCTTCCGGATCTGAAACAGAATAGACTTTTTCATTTCGATCAATATCCATTTTTGAGGCCTTGTAGATTGTTCCTGCTGCTACTCCTGCTGAAAGATATGATAGAACTTTTCTTCTTTCCACGGAAAAACTGGTGAGGCCTTTCTGTTATAAAAATCGGTTCAGATTTATAGGATATGAAGAAGACTAAAATTGTCTCAACTATAGGTCCAGCAACAAACTCAAAGAAAAAGATAGATGCTATAATCGACTCTGGCGTCGATGTGATCCGTCAGAACTTCTCTCATGTAGACCACGAGGTTCACGGCGAGATATTTGACAGGGTTCGAGAGACCTCAGAGAAGACGGCTATAATGGCTGATACGAAAGGCCCGGAAATCAGGCTCGGAGAAGTAGAAGAGGATACATTTCTAGAACAAGGCCATCAAATAAAAATCACTACGGAAGAAATTGTGGGAGATTCTGAAAAGATATCAGTGAACTATGAAGGCCTATTAGATAATGTAGAAGCCGGAGACGAAATCAGGATCGACGATGGGAAGATAGAGTTAGAAGTAGATAATGTACGAGAAGAAATCGAAGCTACTGTGATTTTCGGAGGAGAAATCTCTTCAAGAAAGGCAGTCAATGTACCTGGGAAAGATATTGGTCTTTCAGCACCGACAGAAAAAGACAGGAAAGATATCGAATTTGCTGCCGAAAAAGGATACGACTTCCTATCCTTGAGCTTCGTGAAAGAGGCCTCCGATGTAGAAGAAGTCAGAGAAATTCTAGATAGACACGACTCGGATATGCATATTATTTCAAAGATTGAACATCGGAAAGCGGTTGAGAACTTTGATGAGATTCTTGAGGCCTCCGATGCCATAATGGTGGCTAGAGGAGATTTAGGTGTCGAAATGCCTCCTGCAAAGCTTCCAAGACTTCAAAAAGAAATGATCGAGAAATGTAACAACGCTGGTAAGCCAGTTATCACTGCAACTCAAATGCTGGAATCAATGACAGAAAATGCAACAGCTACCAGGGCAGAGATCTCAGATGTTGGAAACGCAGTACTGGACGGAACAGATGCAGTCATGCTTTCAGGAGAAACAGCGATCGGAGACTACCCAGTTAAGACCGTAGAATTCATGGCGGAAGTCGTCAGAGAAGTCGAACAGTCCATGAACGGAAATATTCATCATACAGTTAAGCAGAGACCTGATAGTACAAGAGAGATTATCTGTAAAAATGTATGGCAGGCCTCAAGAGACGGAAATGCAGAGTATATCGTTGCTCATACAACTTCTGGCAGCACCGCAAGAAACATCTCAAAGTATAGGCCTAAAACGCCGATAATTGGATTTACAGATACTGAAATCACTGAGCGCCAGCTTCAACTGGTCTGGGGTGTCAGGCCTTACTATCAGGAGACTTATGATTCAGTCGATGAGATGATCGAAAGTTCAGCTCAGAGAATGAAATCCCTTAATCTAGCAGAAAATAATGATAAGCTAGTTTTAAGCGCAGGAATTCCAGCATCAGTGACGGGCACCACGAACATGATGCAGATCAGAAAAGTAGAGGAAATACTGGATAATACGAGCCCGTAGGGATTTGAACCCTAGACCTAGCGGTCCGAAGCCGCTCGCTCTGTCCAGGCTGAGCTACGGGCCCACAAAAATTACAGGCCTTGGAATTCTTTTATAGATGAAAAGTTTTGCATAATACTAGGCTTCAACATAAGCCAAATCTACCTGATATCTTATTTATTCAGATAGATTCAAAGATATCATGAAATGGTCTTTCTTGTAACTAATAGCGACCTTGATGAAGAAAGTGTTGAAGGCCTAAATCAGCAGGTTACTGAAGAATTCAGTATATACTACGATAATAATATAGAAATAACCGAATTAAATGATAACATCTGTGTTTTTGATGGTCTACTGATTAACGAGAGGAAAATAGAAGAAATTTTAAGTGAGGAAGTCGAAAGTTTAGAGAATTTATTCCTCAAGCTAGATGGTTATTTTACTGCTTTAATTATAGATAATCAAGAGATAAAAATATTTAGAGATATTTTCGGATCCAGGCCAGTCTACTATTCAAAAGATGACGATTCTTTATTCATATCGTCTAATATAAGGTCTATAATACATTCAATGCCTATTGAGCCTGATTTATGCAAGTCTGTGGCCGCGGATTATCTTGCTAACGGAATGGCAGATCACCGTAGAAAAACCTTTTTTGACGGAGTAAACCGCCTCAAACCCAAGGAGAAACTAATTGTCAAAAAAGGCGAGGTCAATATTAAAGAAGCCTCATATTCTCTAACAAGCCATTCGAGAGATTTAAGGTCTACAGTAGAGAAAAATATTCAAAATCTTCAACCTGAAGAAGAGAAATACTACTGTCCTGTGAGTGGAGGGCTTGACTCAACAATAACGGCTTCGAAATGCGGTGACGCAGAAAATATCTTCATTTCGTTTAAACAAGGTACGGGTGATAGCAAATATCTTTCGTCCGTTCAGAAGGAATATAATCTAGATATTGAGAAGATAGAAGTCAGGCCTATTGATCTGATCAACGAAGTAAAACAAACTATTGAAACACAGGAAGAACCTACAGCTTATCCTGCTGTACCGGCCCAATCGCTGCTCTACAAGAAAATAGATGATGGCAGTAAAATAATCTCTGGTACGGGGGCAGATGAACTTTTCTATGGTTATACATGGTTTCTACCCTTCTATATCTCCGATAAATTCAAGGAAGGAAGCTATATAGAATTTATACGGCTTTTGATAAATTACAGGAAAAGTCTTGGTAAAAGCCATCTCAAAGGAATAAAGGAAATACTTTTAGAAGGTTCTACAACAGTTTCAGCTAAGGCTAGTGACCTCGTAAAAATGGATGCCAAATCAGTTAAGATTGAAAATTTGGATGAAGCAAGAAAGAAACATTTGGAAAAATTCTACGCCCCTCATATGCTTAAATCCACTCAAAAAAACTCAAACCATCATAATGTAGATGTAAGACCTGTGTTTTTATCTAAAAAACTGCTAGAGCTTTCAGAACAAATAGATTTTAGGGAGAACTTTGAGAAAGGTCTGAAAAAATACTCGCTTCGAAAAGAGTTTAGAGAAGATATTCCAGAAAAAATCTTTAAAAGGAAAGTTAAGACAGGTTTTGTCCATTCAGGAGAGGATTTATTTACAGATAAGGTTAAGCGAAAGTTCTACAAAATCTTTAATTCTAAATCGTTCCAAAGAAGAGATTTAATTAAGGGTAAGAGAACCCTAAGATTGCTAGAGAACGATAAATTAAGTTTTGAAATAGCCTACAGATTTTACAGTTACGAAATATGGATGAGAGAATTCATAGATTAAACGATAATTACTGTAAAATGGACCCTTGGGGATTTGAACCCCAGGCCTCCTGCTATTCCGCTATTTTCCGAAAGCAGTTAAACAATGCGAATGCCGCATTTGATGATCGAACTTTCAGAAGTTCGTTGCGAAGCAGGCGTTCTGCCGGACTGAACTAAGAGCCCTAAAATAAAACAAATATTGAAGATTTAAGAGAGGCCTCAATTAACAATGTTAATTTTGAAACCGGAGCCAACTCTTTCATTATGCTCTTCTATAGCTTTCTTCAATCTTTCTGACTTTTCTGAGGACTTAACTTTTTCTCCATTTTCAAGGAATGGCGGATCAACTGCTCGGGCCTTAGTACTTCCATCAATGTCTGGGTCTTCCACACCAGTCTCAATTTCAAGGCCTTCATCTAATAACTTGAATTTCATCTGGATTTCTTCACATTCAATCCCTCTTAGTTTCTCCATAAGCTCTCTGTCAGTCGTGAATAGATCCTCTTCACTGATTTGATTAAGTTCTAAGGCCTTTCTAATTATATCTGCGAACAGTTCATATATCGCCACTTCTTTTGGACTGGCATAAACTGTTGAGTCTAGCTCTATGAATCTCATTCCGAACTCTTCAGCTGTTTCAAATTCCTCAAACACAAACTCTCCTTCTTCTACAGTTAGGCCTTCAATAAATTTCTCCATGTCATATCCTTTGTGAGATTTGAGATCTCTCATTGAATAGTCCAGTCTATCAGCACATAATTTAGGCAGGTCTCTTTCAAGAAGCCCGAAGTTTGACTCATCTAAAATATATTCAATATCATATCCATGTTTTTCCAGTATTTCCGGGATTTCAGAGTCATATACCATTTCATCTAAAAACTTCTCATGATATTCATGTCCTTCGTCCTCAAACACGAAATCCGCAACATGAGAGAATGCTGTATGCGGCACATCATGTAACAGACCTGCTATCTGCTCTTCAATAGACGCATTAAATCTTCTGAGAAGAAGCAATACCCCAATTGAATGTTCGTATCTAGTAGTATATGGTTTCCAGTCCAAGAAAAAAGGCGATGGACCGGCTTGATGAACACCTTTCAACCTTTGGACAGGCCTTGATTCAATTAGTTCAATTAGGACTTTTTCCTCTAGTTCGCGGGTTCCATGGACAGGATCTTCGATCTCCATTAATTTCTGATTGAGGAATTACTGTTTTCTATCCATCGGCATGAACCAAGTTTTTATTCAGAGATATCTCTACTATTTGTATGAGCAGATCGGTAGCGTACTTTTCGATGGAGATAGGAGTCAAACCTGAGATCAAGACTTACAGTGGAGGCCTAGGTATTTTGGCTGGCGACACTTTGAAGTCCGCTGCTGATCTAGGAGAGGATTTTACAGCTGTTACTCTGCTTTATAGGGACGGTTACTTTTCTCAGAGGTTTGAGGATGGCTATCAGAAGGAAGAAAACGACAACTGGAACTACTCGGAACTACTGGAAGATACCGGCGAAAGCATAACAATAGAAATATTTGAAGAAGAAGTTGAGGCAAAGATTTGGAAACATACTATTGAAAGTAAATCAAATGTTGATATCTATTTCCTGGATACAGGCCTAGAAAAGAACTCTGAAGAAGCTAAGAATTTGACTTCACAGCTTTATGGTGGCGATGATAGGACAAGGCTGGGACAGGAAGTATTACTTGGAATTGGCGGGGTTAAAGCCTTAAATCAGCTAGAAATTAATCCAGAGTTTTACCATATGAACGAAGGTCACTCCGCGCTTTCGACTCTTGAAGCAGATGGAGAGTTCATTTTTACCACACATACTCCAGTGGCTGCTGGTCACGATAAATTCGATAGAGGTCTAGTGGATGAAGTTTTAGGAAATCGAGCTTCTGATCTTGATATTGAGGATGAATTGAATATGACGGAGCAGGCCTTAAAACATGCTTCTTACTCCAATGCTGTCTCAAAGAAGCATGAAGAAGTAACAGAACAGATGTTCCCGAACTATGAGTTTGGCTCAGTGACTAACGGGGTTCATTCAGAGAGTTGGACATCAGAAGAGTTCCAAGATCTCTTCGATAATTATGTTGATGGATGGCGAGATGAATCTGCAAGACTGGGTCAGGCTTTGAAGATTCCTGATAGCGAGATATGGGATGCTAAGATTAAATCCAAGAAAGAACTTCAGAGACTTGTGAAGGAAAAGAATGGGGGAGAAATAGATCTAGGTTCTCTCACAATCGGCTTTGCACGGAGAATGACTGGTTACAAGAGGCCTACACTTATTTTCAAGGATCTTGAGTCTCTAGACAAGCTCGGTGAAAAGTATGGAGGCCTCCAACTAGTTTTCGGTGGAAAAGCTCATCCAGCCGACACCCAAGGAAAAGAATTGATCCAGAAGATCATTAAGTATGGAGACATGCTTGACCATGTAGATGTATACTTTGTAGAGGATTACTCAATAGAGGATTCTCTCACAATGATCGCAGGATCAGATGTCTGGCTAAATACCCCGCATAGAGGTCAAGAGGCCTCAGGTACTTCAGGAATGAAAGCCATGCATAATGCAACTCCTCAGCTTTCAGTGCTTGATGGTTGGTGGCTTGAAGGACATATTGAGGATGTCACCGGTTGGAGTATTGGAGAAGACTATGTTGAGGGAGAAAATGAAGATGAGATCGACTCGAAATCAGTCTACAGGAAACTTGACCACATTATTTCGATGTATGAGAATGAACGGCAGGAATGGCTGGAGATAATGAAAAACTGCATCGCAATAAATGCAGCATACTTCAACACGGACAGAATGGTGAAGGAATACATCAACGAGGCCTACAAATAAGGCCTAAAAGAGCGGACCTGAAGGGATTCGAACCCTCGACTTCAAGGTTAGGAACCTTGCGCTCTGTCCAGCTGAGCTACAGGCCCTTTATTGTTGTTATTTCTATTTTCCAACTGAGAACATATAACTCTCTAATGTTTACTACCAGTTAATAATTAAAGATTTCGTTGATATTTTCCAGTTTTAATGACTAGGAATCTTTACCATGGCCGTGGAGAAGAAGGCCTCAGAAATATTGCTGAAACAGGTTTTATCCAAGGTTCAACAATTGAAGAGGAAGAGGTATTTACTCAGATGTCTCCTGAAATGAATGTCTATGGAAAAGAGAAAGCTATATGGGTTACTGATAGTAGAGAATGTGCAGAAATTTATGCTTGGGGTGGAGGCTATCTAGAATTAGATCCTACAAATGTTAAGGTTATAGAAGACCCTGATTCTTGCTATGGAGTAATAATGCGAGATAAACTTCCAATAGACCATTTTAATCGTATAATGGTTGAAGAACAGGAAGGAGCTAGAGGTGAACCACAAAAAAACTTAGATATCGAAATAGCAGATCTCCTAGACGAAAAATATAATGACATACGGATAGGCTCATATGAGTCAAAAGATTTTACTGTAGAATAACTTACTCCTCATCCTTATACTCATCCTCGATCAAGGCCTCAATCTGGTAAGTCTGGGAACATTGTGGATATCCTTCACAGCCCCAGAAGAATCCGTAGCGGCCTTCCTTGATCTTCATCGGCATACCGCATTCAGGGCAGCCTACATCTTTGGGTTCTTTCTCCCTATGCTCTTGGCACACAGGCTGTCCTGCAGAATTTTTGGTTGTGGCATTGTTTCCACAGAAGACACATTTTGTCATCTTGGTTTCTGGAGTCATTATAGAAGAAATAAGAGAAAATAAGAATTATATAATGAACTTGCAGTCCATTACTTTGTGATGTGGTAGTCTTCCATTACCTCATTAGTGGAGTAACTATCTAAACTGAATGTCTCTGGCTCCAGTCGATCCCATGCAAACTTCTCATCACGGCCGTTAAATCTTATCAGTACATCGCCAATCTCGGGCATATCCTTTTGAGTCTCCAGAAGACTTCCATTAAACCGGTCCTCAGACTCAATATCTGATCTTTCACCGTAAACCTCTTGAACTTGAGAAACCATCTGAGCTGTTACATCTCTAACCATCTCTGCATAATCGTCCTCAAACTCTCCCAAGAGATCTCCGCCAGAATCATAACTATCAAAGTTAATATCGGTATCTACATCCAGTATAACATCTGTATGAGGTTCATTACCGTCCTCAGAATCTAGATCAATTTGATATCCATTAACTTCTCTGTACTGGCCTTCCAAATCAATGCCTTCACTAAGATCTGAGGATCTATTCTCTATTTCTTGATCTAGTAACTCAGGTAAAGAAAGTTCTTCCTCTTGAATACCTGAACATCCTGCTACTCCGGCAACTCCAGCAGCCGTTAATCCATTCAACAAACTTCTCCTATTCAATTCTCGTTCCATAAATTAACTAACTCAAAATTAAAAGTTAAATCTTTAATTGAAATATCAGGATCTTACCTCTTTCACATACTCTGCAGCATTGAGGCCTGCCATACATCCTTCTCCGGCAGAAACTACCAGTTGTTGAACCCCTCTATTTGTCACGTCTCCTGCTGCGAACAGGCCTTCTTCAGCCGTTTCCATATCTTCGTCTACTTCTATTCTCATAGAATCAGTTCTCTCAACTAGATCAGAAATCTGGGAGTTAGGCTTCGTCCCGATCTCAATAAATGCTCCAGGTACTTCAATATCTTTCATTTCTCCGTCATGATCTACTTTTAGGCCTTCCATCAAGTTATCGCCGTAAAATTCTTCCACTTCCGCATTTTCTAAGTGGTCAACATTATCCAGGCTTTTGATTCTTTCAATTGTTATTTCTTCACCAGAGTATCCTTCGCTCCGGTTTATTACATAGATTTTTTCGGCAATATCAGATAGGTAATCGATTGCCTCTGTTGCAGCATAGCCTGCCCCTATCACTGCGACCTCCTCACCTTGATACAATGGACCGTCGCATACAGCACAGTAACCTACGCCTTTAGAAGCAAACTCTTGTTCTCCTTCTGCGCCTAGCTTTCTTCTGGAACCGCCTGTCGCAATCACAACACTCAAGGCCTCAAGGGTAGAACCATCCTCCAGCTCGACTACAAAATTATCTCCAGGCCTCCTCACATCGACAGCCTTCTGACCCGTAACCTCATCCACATCATAATCTCTCATATGTTCAGTGAATTTCTCCGCCAGTTCAGGACCAGAAATTGATTTAGTGCCAAGCCAGTTCTCTACCACATCAGTATTGTTTATCTGTCCTCCGTACTCGTCCGCTACCACAGTCACATCGACTCCGGCACGAGAAGCATAGATTGCAGCACTTTGAGCGGCAGAAGCCCCTCCAATAATAACCAGTTCTCTAGTCATAAACAATTCTTTAGGCCTGAATATTCAAAAAGTTCTACTTGATTAATTCATTTTCAAAAAAGCCCATAAACATTTTAATTTCTAATTCTCTAAATTTTCTGAAATAACTTTCTCTGCATAATCAATAACATCTTCGCCATCATCCCACCATAATTCTTCTTTGGCTTCTGAAGGCTTCATCCATCTGTATTCTTTATGTTCTGGTTCACCCATCTCAACTTCGCCTCCCTCATACTCGGCAACGTAAAGCCAAGAATGAACCGGTACATCATCTTCATCATCTTTCGGAATAAGTGCATCAAAAGGGTCTTCTCTCTTGTCAACTATTCTATAGTCTACACCTGTTTCTTCGTCAATCTCTCTTTCTACCGCCTCTATATTGGTCTCGCCTTCATCCACACTACCTTTTACAATTTCCCAGCCAGTATCCCAGTCCTCATTCTCTCTATACAGCATCAAGATCTCTCCATCAGAATTATAGATAGCTGATCTAACTCCCTGATGCACTCTTCTTAACTCTCCTCTAAACTCTTGTTTTTCGAATCTAGGCTCTGGCATGCAAATATCTTCATTCCAAAAAATTTTATATTTACTGCAAATATTTGAACTAAATTTAGTTAAGTACTAAATCTGCAATCAACAAATTACCTTTCAGTTAGAAAAGGGTTTATAATTCCTAGAGGCCTAATCAATTATTACAAACGCGGTGTTGGTCCAGTGGCCCACGACCCCACCTTGCCAGGCACCATATCTCTGATATGTTGCGTAAAGTGGTGGAGACCGGGGTTCAAATCCCCGACACCGCATTTTAATACTTTCTTTTAGGTTTTCTAGGATTAATATCTTGGTTAAATCTGTTTACATCATTCCCAGTTATCCTCAGCTTAAACTTTATACTATGATGTTCTTTACCTGGTTTTTCTTCAAATTTATGAGATTTTATATCAAGATCATTAAGCACATCATATAAATCATCTCTGAGATATTTACTAGCTGAACTAAATACATATCTTTTGTGTTCAGGACGCCGATAACCATCTGTGTCTATTAAACCTCTTGCAAAACCTCTTTTAAAATCCTTTGAACAATTCTTCCCCAATCTAATAGAATATGTCTTATTTTCTGTCCAGTCTAGGCATCTATCAAATAAGTTATACAGCGTTTTAGAATTGTATAATAGTTCAACCTTACTTTCCCTATTATCGCAGATAAAAGGAGATTTCCCTAATTTCTCTTTTAGAAACCTTTCTAATATCTCCCAATATTCTTCCTTATAATTCAAATGAAATTTTATTTTATAATTTCCATTCTTAGTGTAATGATAACTACCGTCACCTGCAAAAATACCGCACAACTCACCCCTGATCTCTTCGTCTTCAGGTATAACTATTTTATTTTCCTTCTGCTTTTGTCCAACTTCCTTCCTGAAATGATAATAAACCGTGGATTTCGGAAGATCCAAAATTTCTTTTATTTGATTTACTGATTCTCCTTCTCTTACAAGCGTTTTTATTTGAGAAATTTCAATCTCTGAAGCCATACATCGTATAATTTTAATTGAAACTTTAAGCTCATTTGGAGAATACCAAAACTCCAACTCTCAAAGTATAAAGTATATTGCCTAAGGAAATAGCGGACAATGAGAGTGAGGATAGTATACGGCTTGAACGGATAATTTCCAGTGTTTTAATCGTGATATAGCGGTAGCCGATTCAAATCCTGAGTTCAAACCCTGGACGCCGCATCAATTCAAACATTTGACTCAACCTAAGTTATTAATTTAGATAAAGAGAAAGATTTTCTATGCCCAAGGAAATGATGATTGATAAGAGCGAGGAAGATGTAGGCCTAGAGAGAAAGATTGCAGGAGCTTTAATCGCGATATGGGGTCTTTTAGGCCTAAGTATTATTTCCTATGAAATCACAGTTCTGCTTAATGGTTTTGAAAGCTATACTTTAGCGAGATTTACATTAAATACAGGAATCGTATTCGGAGGCCTTGGCATATTGTTTAACCTTAAAATGGGTTATACCGTGGCGCTTTTCTTAATCTCTCTGAAGATCGCCATTGACATTGCGTCTTCCAGCTTTATCCAGTTAGCGGTAGATGTAATCTTGTTCTTGGGGATTGTCACAGCTTATATTTCAAAGGATTAAACGTTTTGATTTATCCAGTCTATCTCGTCATCCACTATTCCATGGAATGATCCTTCATAAATTCTTTTCTCGACTTCAGCGTTTAGGCCTTCAAGTTCTTCAGCAGTTTCATCTACTCGGCTTTTCGGAATATGCGGATCATTTTCACTGCATCCGATAAATACTGGAGTCTCATTTAGATCGCCCGAATAATTAAAGTCTGTTCCTTCTGGCCCGATTAGTCCTCCGCTAAGGCCTATAACTGCTTTAAATCTAGCAGGGTTTCTAGCTGCGTACTCCGTTACTAGGCATGCGCCTTGAGAGAATCCCAGTAAGAAAATGTTTTCTTTTTCAAATCCTTTTGCCTCTAAATCTTCAATACATTCTTCAACTGTCTTCAAGGCCTGATCAAGTTCAGGCTGATTATCTTCAATCGGGTTTAGAAAGCTGTTTGGGTACCATTCCCTTTTTTCTGCCTGTGGAGCTATATAGTAAATATCGTTGTTCTCTATCTGGTTTTTCAGGCCTAAAATGCTTTTTGCGGTTGCGCCTCTCCCGTGTATAAGTATTCCGGCGGTTTCTGCGTCTTCGTCTCCGAATGTTTCCATATTGTATAGCTGTGTTGCGAGTTTTTTATAGAAAAAATAATAGATAGGGAAATATGTAATTCCTTTTAATTTTGTGTGTAATTTATACTTCTACGACGTTTGTTGCCTTAGGTCCTCTGTCGCCGTCTTCTTGATCGAATTCGACTTCAGTACCTTCGTCAATTGAATCGCCTTCAATTTCACTAACGTGGAAGAAAACATCCTCGTCCATATCTTCGGTTTCGATGAAACCAAAGTTACTCTGTGACTTGAATAGCTTAACTGTACCTTTCATAAATAAAAACACCTCCTTGTCTAAGTATACATTTGATGGGTACCTTTATACATGGACCCGGTTACAAAAAGATAACCGCCTCAATATGATATGTGGATTTTAGATGAGTTTTCAAGAACTAGAGCTTTCTCAGGAGATTGTAGAACGACTTTCTGAGAACGATATTACAGAACCAACAGAGATACAGGAAAAAGCAATACCCAAGATTTTCGAAGGAAAAGATATACTAGCAGAATCAGAGACAGGATCGGGTAAGACCCTTGCATTCTCTCTCCCGATAATTGAAAAATTAGACGGAAACGGAGTCAAAGCCATGATTCTATCTCCTACAAGAGAACTGGCAAAACAGATAGCCGCGGAGATTAACATGGCCTCAGAAGAGACGGAGACTGTCACAATTTACGGCGGGGTAAGCTATGAACCACAGATTAAAGGTGCAAAGTCTGCTGACATAGTAGTAGGAACTCCAGGAAGAACCCTGGATTTACTGAAAAAATCAAAGATAGATGTTTCAGGCCTAGAATACTTTGTACTAGATGAAGCCGATAGAATGCTTGACATGGGGTTCCAGGACGAACTAGAGCAAATTATTGGCTTTCTACCGGAGAAAAGACAGAATTTATTATTTGGAGCAACTATCCCTTCAGGCCTCAAAAGGATGTGTGATAAGTACGATATCGAGCCTGAGATGATCAGAATCAAGGCCTCAGAGCATACAAGGAATCTTGATGAGAAATATATTAACGTGAAAAATAATGAAAAACTCTCGATGCTTTACACTTTCCTCAAGAAGAGGGATAGAGATCTTTCAATAGTTTTCTGTAAGACGAAGAATACTACTCGATGGCTTGCCGACAAATTAAGGAAGAACGACATAGATGCTCAGGAGATGAACGGCGATATGAGCCAGCATAAACGAGAACAGACACTTGATAAATTTGAGAAAGGAGGTATCAAGGTTATTGTAGCGACTGATGTAGCCGCCAGAGGAATCGACGTAGACAGTGTAACACACGTCTTCAACTACGATGTACCTGACACAGCAGATACTTACACTCATAGAATCGGTAGAGCTGGACGCCAGGGACGGGAAGGAGAAGCAATCACCTTGCTAGAACCAAAGGATCACCAGACTTTCAGAAGAATCAAGAAGAAAGTGAGCATCCCTAGAATCGATGATAAGCCAGACCTGATTGACGCTCAAGTCTAAATTACATTTTTCCTATCTCTAATTTTTCTCCTCTTATTTAGGCCTGAAATTATAAACAATGGCGATAAATATTATTTATGCCAATTGACTTGTCAGCAGGCCTTATTGTACGAGATAAAAAATTATTCATGGTTTTCAATGAAGAAAAAGAGAAATGGGATGTTCCAAAAGCAGCAGGCGAATCCGGAGAGCTTTCGTCCGATACAGCGGAGAGAGCAGTTAAGGAACACTTAGACTGCGAAGTAAATGTCACTAAGTATAGAGGAAAACTTAAGACGGAGGTTTCCCATGAAGAGAAGCTTATTAACTGGCAGCCTTATTCAGTGGAGATTGATGAAGAAGCAGACCCTGAGAACGGAAAATGGATTTCATTTGATGACATTACTGAAGATGAAGTGGTGGAACCTCTTCCACAGCTTGCTGAGCAGATGTCTAAGAAATTCTAAAAAACATTTTCTTTTTCCCTTAATTATCCATTTTAGGCCTCAAAATAGTATTTGCTAGTTTACATTTAAGATCTAAAACTTCTTCATGATGCATATAGATCTTCAAATCCTTCGTTCTCGTCTTCCTCTTCTTCAGGCGCCATAAGGTTAATTACCAGAATAGAAGCGAAAGCTGTCAAGGCCATCAATGGAATAGTAACGTGTTCGACTATTATAGGGACTTCTCCTATTGGTAGATGAGCAGTTGAACATGATATCCCTGTTGAACAGCCTGAACTGATGCTTCCTATCATCTGTACTGCATAATGGTAAGCTGAAATACCCCCTCCAATCAACGCCATCGGAACTACATAGGTCTGAACATCTTTCTTCATCATCAGTATAGCTGAAAGGAATAATACGACTAAAGGATACATGAAGATTCTCTGATACCAGCAAAGAGGACATGGCTCAAATGCCATAACCTCCGACATGTAAAGACTTCCAGTAGTAGCTGACAATGCTATAAAGAAAGAAGTTTCACGGTAGAACTGCTGAACAATTTTCTTCGGACCTTCCAAAATATTATTCATTCCTATAGGCGTTCTATTAACTAGAAATGCTGCTAAAGCAACCACGCCTATTCCATGAGCTACTAAGGTTGAATATGTCAGCAGATCTACGACTACCGTCATAGCAATCAATTATGCTCTTTCTTATATAAATCCTGATATCAGGCCTAAATCTAGTTCCAAGGCCCGAACTCTGGATCTACCATCCTCTCCTCTCTATCTATAGAGTCAATTTTCTGAATATCTTCATTATCTAGCTCGACTTCCAAGGCCTCTAAATTATCACGGATATGGTCTTCCGACGAGGCCTTAGGGATTGGAGTTGCTCCTTTCTCAATAACCCAAGCTAGTGAAACCTGTGCCTCGGAAACTCCATGCTTTTCAGCAACTTCCTGAATCTCTTCCACACTGAAGACTTCTCCACGAGCTAAAGGCGAATACGCAACAAGTTCAATATCGTTTTCTTTACAGGCCTGTAAAAGCTCTTCCTGAGGAAGCAAAGGATGCATCTCAACCTGGTTAGCGAATATCTCGGCATGTTCCATAGCTTCTTTCATCTGCTTGACTGTAAAGTTACTGACACCGATATTTTCGATTAGGCCTCTCTCCTTCAACTGTTTGAACCCTTCAAATGTTTCTTCAGGGCTATATTCTCCCGCAGGCCAATGGATATACATTAAATTAACATAATCTGTCCCTAGTTTTTCCAGGCTTTCCTCTGTGCTCTTAATTATATCTTCTTTGTTTAACTGGTCTATCCACACTTTTGAAGCTAGGAAGAAATCTTCTCTACTTACATCAGCGTTTTCAATTCCTTTCCCTACCTGATCCTCATTTTCATAAATCTGTGCAGTATCGATATGTTTGTAACCCATGTTTAAGGCCTGTTTAACTGATTTTGCGCAGGATTCTTCTTTGTTCTGCCAAGTTCCAAGTCCTAGTTCCATGCAAAGGTTTTATCTTCAAAACATCTAAAATGTTAGGTATGGACGGCGACGAAATCCTTTCAGAGATGAATGAAGCGGAATATAAAATCGAGAAACTGAAAGACCAGAGAAACAAACTGATAGAAGCCAACAAGGCCTTGCTCCAATTAGTTGAAAAAATGGAGCCATACATTGAGATGGACGATGAAGGATTCGAATACAGCTTCAAGGACGGCTGGAATGAGAAAGATGTGATGAGAGGTCTGAAAATCGATCCTCAAAACTATTCTGAAGAACAGCTTGAGCGTCAAGTAAACGAGATTATTCAGACTGTTAACAATCTAGATAACCTTTAAACAGCGAGAATGTTACTTGTTAGTTATAGGTGAAATAACTTAATGGCAGATAATAACGATTCAAATAACGGCGATGAAACCCTCGAATGCCCAGTATGTGGAGAAGAATTTGACACAGAGTCAGGCCTAAATATTCATGAAGGCCAGATGCATCCAAACAAGCAAATTGATGAGTTACAGGATCTTGTAGATACTTTTGAAGAAGAAACGGACAAAGCTCTGGACATCAAGAAAGAGAAAGAATCTCTCAAACAGAGAGTCGACAGCTTAAAACACGAAAAGGAGGAACTAGAAGATACTGTAGGAGATCTTAAAGAGACAAAGGAAAAGCTTAGACAGGGTATTGAGGACAAAGAAGAAACAGTAAATGAAATGAAGAACAAGCTCGATAACTTGAAAGACGATCGTGAAGAGCTTAAGTCTGAGAAACACTCGATGGAGCGAAAGATCGAGGACTTAGAAAGCGAGAAAGAATCACTTCAGAACTCTCTAGAACAGACAGAGAATCTACTGCTGAAGTTAAAGCACCAGGTAAAGGAGTTCAACGAAGAACTAGACGAATAAACATATTTCTCACTTATTCTTTCTTTATTTCTATTTCATGCCGAGTAAGCTCATTAGCATCGTTTTCAAGATCCTTAATCAATTTAGATTCCTTTTCTTTCAGGCCTGAAATCTCTTCCTGAAGATTTTCTCGATCAATCTTTTTCTCTCTAAGCTCTTCCTCCTTGGAACTTAGCTTATTGACAAGCTTTCTCCTTTCCTCATCGACTTCAAGATCATCAAGTTCTCCTTCTTTTTTCTCAATTCTTTCTTCAAGCTCAGCTATCTTATCCTTCCGATCAGAGAAATTTTCCAGCGCATTAGATACTTCTTCAAGTTTCTTAACCTGGTTATCTTCAATGAAATCCGCTTTTTTGGATAAATCATAGGCCTCAGATAAATCAATAGAACCTAGTTTCTCAAACTCCTGATCCCTCATCCTTCTTAACTGGTCAACTGAACCTTCAAAGTCTACATCTCCTGATTCTATATTATATACAAGCTTCTTCATAGGCCTTTCAATCCTTGAAAGCTGTCGGTCTAACTCTGACTCTATACTATTTTTCTCATCTCTCAAGTCCTCTAACTTCTTCTCGATTTTCTCTTTCTTTTTCCATTCCTCACTTTCCTTCAACTGCTCAATCTGGCTTTCAAGGCCTGAAATTTCGTTTTTGATTTCCTCTATACCTATATCGCTTTTTTCTTCAACAAGTTGCTCCTTTCTATCTAAAACTCCTTCTATCTCTTCTACCTGGCTTTCCATATCTTCAATAGAAGTCACGGTACTGTAATTCTCTTCAAGAAATTCATTGAACTCTTCCAAATGTTCATGGATGTCTTTAATCGCTCGGAAAAGCGAATTGGCCTCATTTTTTACTCTCTTCATTACTGCCTCTTCTTTCCGAGAGACATCCTCAAACTCTTCAATAAACTCTTTGAGATCTTTTTTATGCTGAATAGGCCTATCTGAAAGCTCTAAATCTTCAATCAATTTTCTTCTAGAATTGTAGAAGTTATTTGCTACATCTTCCACTGCCTCTATTCCTTGACGATCTTCATAATCTTTGACCTCTTCAAGAGAATCCTCAAGCTCATCCAGAAGTTCTGAAGATTTACTCATAAGGTCTCCAACCTCTTCCTCAGCTCTTTCTATCTCTTCACTTTTCAAGTCTCTCAATAGTTCAGGAGCTTCCCTCCATTCAGTTGAGAACTCCTTTTCTTCTTCTCCAAATATTTTTTTCAGAAAATCGATCATAAAATTATTTCAGGTTCGGATCAATTTATAATTCATTTCAACCTTGGAACTCCCTAATCTCTTTACTCTCTAGAAGAATTTTTTCAATCTCTAGCATCTTCTCTAAATCAACTTTCTGAGGCATATACCTTTCAGGCTTAGAGCCTCTTGACTCTATCACATCTAGTTCATCTAAAACTTTCAAGCTAGAGCCTGCTACCGGAATGGAAATTGGAAAGTTGTCAGAAACCTTGGAAGAAGTGAAAGACATCCCTTTTTTTACTGTGAAATACCTTAGACAGGCCTTCATAATGTAGAAATTTGATGTCAGATAATTGAACTCTCGCTCAAAATGGTTCTTGGCATCAACTACTTCTTCTCTGAGGCCTTCGCTCATAACAATATTTTCCTCTACAGTATTTTAAATTCGGTACGATTTAACTCAGCTAATAAGATTTGAGAACAGGTCTCAATTATGGAGAGTTATAGTCCTGAAGATATTCTTGGAAGAAGTTATCCGAAAGTTCTTGAAGATCCGGGATCCTATGATTTTGGCTACTCGGGCTTAGGAAATATTTCTCCTGATGTTGAAAGTATCAAAGAGTCTGAAGATTTTGAAATAGTAGATTCTGACGGTTTCTTTGAATTCATCGCATTAGACAAGTCTAATCAAAATATAGTATTCAGTCTCGAAAACTACGGCGGCGCTAAATTTTATAGAGCGGTAGATTTCGGGGAAGATTACACTTTAATTCAAAGCGTCAGCAAAAACTCCAGTCCAAAACCCATAAACATTGACTCCGATTTTTCACAGGAAAAAGAGTTTACTGTATTACATTATCTAACTACTGGAGATGAAAACTACATATTCACTGAAGAAGAATATGAAAAATTCACAAATGACAGAATTCAAAGAGCTCATAGAACTTTCCAAGAAATACTGAATGAAAGGCCTTTTTCCAAAGAAATTCTTGAACCTGCTGACGACTAAGACCTAATATCTCTTATTCAGCCAGATTCAACTTTTTCTTAGATGCTTGGAAGACAACACCTGAAACTCACAGTAATGACCTATACCGCATTGATAATACCGTTCCTTCAAGAACACTCTACTCAGGCCTTGATAGGATTAATAGGAGTATCTATAGGCTCACTTATACCCGATATTGACTCAGTTGATTCAGCAGTATTTCATTCAAATGTAAAAGGCCTAGGCAGCCCAGGAATAGCTTTCAATGATTTCATAGGGCCAGTATTACCTCTTTTTGCTTATGTCTCAAAGTATCTAATATACAAACCTGTCGTTCATCTACTCAACTTTTTGACCCCATACAAGTTTCATGAAAGCCATAGAAGCTTCACTCACTCGATAACCGGGGTCGCCACATTAACTTTGGTGACAGGCCTACTGCTCTATATGCCTCTAAATTACATAGGTTTGAGCACTGCTTTGCTGCCGGTTTTCCTAACTGCTTACTGTGGCGGAGCTTTCATGCATATGCTCCAAGACAGCTGCACAAAATCAGGGATCGCGTGGAACCAACCATTCAACAAATCCAAAATCAAAGGAGAACTGATAACAGGAAAATCAAATAGAAGGCCTAAAATCTTGCTTTACTGCCTAACAGCCTTAACGCTTTTAATTAGTTATCAAACCTTGATAGGAAATCCTGTTGAAGAAACAGCGAAGGCCTCAATATTATTGACAGGTATAACCTGGAGTCTATTTATGATGATTTCAGGAGTTAGAATCAAGAAGTAAAATTATGGAAAAAGCCACATCCGGGATTTGAACCCGGGGCCTCGTCCTTACCAAGGACGCGCTCTACCGCTGAGCTAATGCGGCGACTATAGTAAATGAGGTGAGGCCTATTTTCTTAAACCTCTCTCATAATGCCGTTAATCCGATTCCTGCTATCAGAATTATTGAACCTGCCAATTTTCTGAGTAGGTCTCCTTCATCGAACATAAGTACTCCCGCAACGACAGGTATCAGAACCTGGAACTGTTGAACCGTTGTGACCTGTGCGGCTGAGGCCTGTGAAAATGCCTTGAATATTGCTAGAGTTGCTGTTGCCGCTATTAACCCTGTTAAAATGTAGAGGCCGGTATATTCTCTGAAAGTAGATATTATTTCTTCTTTTGGATTCTGGAACTTTAGGCGGACGAAAATCATCATTCCCGTCGTAAGTGCTAAATATGTAAAAATTGTATATATTTCAGGCTTTATGATCTGTGTTGCGTATCTATCAGCGACCGATGTAGCTCCATAAAGCACTGAGCTTAAGACTGCGGCCTGTAAGGCCTTGACATGTAAGCCATCTTCCACTGATTTCAGGTATGAAATATTTTTTTCTTTCAAAACTATGATTGCTCCGGATGTCGCAAGTAAAATCCCTGCAGCGAGCTGTAGATCGACATTTTCTCCGAGAACTAATGCTGCAATTGCTGCAGCAAAGATAGGTGTTAAACGAGTCATGGGGATTACTCTTGACAGCTGACCTTCTTTCACTGAATAATTGTAGACCGTGAACGCCAATACATTTCCTATCATTGAAGCTCCCAATGCAGTCAATGCCAGAGCCGTGAAATTAATCCCTGAATTCAGAAAGTAATACAGAAATACCGGCAAATAAAATATCAGGCCTAGAAAACTGTATAAAGCTGTATAAATCTCGGCATAGGTATCCTGCATAATATTCTTTGCAATCACGCTGAGGACTCCGAATCCTGTGGCGGCGTATAAAGTGTAGAATATCCATTCCATTAATTAAGGCCTCTGTCTACTGCAAAGAATTACCGGTTCTGGACAAAAGCTATTTTATCCTGCAAACTGTTCGTTCTTCTTTCTAAGGTGTCTGTAACCGCATTTTCTGCAAGATGTCTTCTCAGGATTAGTCGTCTTGTTCTTTGCGTTGCATCTCCTGCATACATAGACATTCTTGAAGACGCGTTCTTCAGCTTCCTCAAATTTCTGTGCCATGAATAGATTGTAAAACTTTAATTTTAAGTACCTCTAACACATTTACAGGAAAATGGCGGAGTTCAATTACATCCTGGCAGAAATGCTTCGAGGCCTGACAGGAATAAATCAAATTTTTGATATGTCAGTAGTCTTCCTAGCTGAAGCTCCAATCATTCTAATACCGTTAATTTTGATAGGCCTGTACCTGAAAAGAGATAAATTAAGGGAGGATAGCCTCTTCGTCTTCACAGCCACAGTTCTCTCAATAGGCATATCTTACCTAGTTGGACTGTTTTACTATCAGGAAGCCCCTTTCATGATATATGATGCGCTTCTAGGTTCAGGGGTAGAGAATAGTTTTCCAAGCCAGCACGCAGCCACAATGTTCACCTTTGCAATCGCCTTAATCTACAGAAACAGGGATAAAATAGGTTACAGTTTTTTAGGCCTCGCAGTTTTAAACGGCCTAGCAAGAGTAATTGGCGGAGAACACTTCCCGCTAGATATTACAGTTTCAGCATTTTTAGGTCTAATAATAGTTCAGCTTGTATCAGAATTTGAAAGCTATATAGAAAGATTTTCCAGTTGGACTGAAGAATTAGAAGATCAAATCATCTCAAAATTCAGGAATATTGTTTAACTGTTGCTCAGCTTTCCTGTAAATCTGTTCAGCTTTCTCACTGTTCTGATGGAAAGAATTAATTCTAGCACTTATCTCATTTTCAAAGGCCTCTTTATCTGGTTCTTCCCCATCTAGTTGAATTTTCTGAAGCGAGACCTCTTCAAAATCAAAATTATTGAAATCATAAGATTGGACCACTGATAGACACCTGTCGAAAATTCTTTCAGCCTCGACTGCTTCCTGTCGCATCTCCACAAGGCCTGAATCAGCTAAATCCTCGGAATTGTATTTTTCCTCAGCTTTTTCCAAGTGTGTTTCTGCCATCTCTCCGCCTTTCAAAATCCAGATCAGCCCAATTTCTTCCTCTGAATATTCTCTATCAGTTACTTCTTCCAGCCTCTCTTTGATTTCCTTGATTATCTCTTCGACCGGATCTGTCCTATCAAAGTTAATGGCTTTTTTGATTTCTTTTTGTACTATTTGGTCTTCATTACCGAGTTTGACTGATACTTTATCTTTGGCTATTCCAAGTCTATCTAGAAGACTATTCTTTGAGGCCTGATTTTCTAATGGATTCACAGTTCTAGATTCGAGTTTGAGAGATTTAAATTCCCACAGCCTTCCCAAAGAGGTTTATAAGTAATCTGAGTAAATGGAGTTATAGTTGATTCACAATGCAAGGTGGATACGTTCACAAAAGACCAAGTATCAAAAGATGAAAACCTTTTAACCAGCTCTAACTATAGATCTCAGGCCTCCTCAACAAAGGGTGGCCGCTTTCACCTCCTCAAAAGAGGAGTTGAATAAAGCAGATACCTCAGACAAAAAATCTGCAGCGTTCACAAAGGTCTCTTTCTCAGGGAAAATTGATTCGAAAGGCCGCATCACTATACCCTCAAGAATTAGAGACAGACTAGGCCTAAGTTCTGGAGACAGGATTAATCTATCGATAAATTCCTCCAGAGTTATTAGGAAAGAGTTTGACTCTCAGAGAGAAGCTCTGGTATTTCTTTCAGGCCTAGAAAATGTTGAGGGCTTTAATTTCGATGGAGAAGTTCTGGAGGCGATTCTCAGTGAGTAAATCGTCGGGGAAACAAAGTGCTTTATCTCCTAGCTACAGAGAATTCGGATTTAATCCAACTGAGACTAGCTATCCCTTGAATGATCCTAGTAATCGTGGTTCTCTGATCGGTTCTTTCCAGACCGTTTTCACGGAAGAGAACTCGCCCTACGATGAGAACTGGGACTATCAAACAACAGATGATTTCCTAGAATGGACTAGCGATCAGGACTATGAAGGCCTCTTAGCTGTCGAGGACGGAAGAGTTGTTGGATTTGCATGGGGTTACCGCATAGATCCTGAATCTGTCTATGTAGACGGAAAGTTTCCGGAAGAACTTAGAGAAGTAGAGCCTGATGTCTACGATGGAGAAACTTTCATGATCGATGAAGTAGGAGTAATGCCTGAACCATACAGAGGAAATGGTATAGGGACTCAATTGGAAGAAGGCCTACTGGAGAAACTTGACAGCCGAGAAGATATTTCCAGGGCTATGCAGAGAACCCAGTGGAGCGGAGAAAACACAGGAAAACTCTGGCTTGATGGAAAATCAGGTTTCGAGGCCTTTCTTTATGGAGAAGAAAATGATCCTGTAACCCAAGAAGTAGAGTTTGTTGGAAAAGAAGGCGGCGATGAAAGAATCTATCTATGGAAAGACCTGGAGAGTGAATTGGAATGAAGGCTTTCCAGAAAGGAGAAGGAGAGCCTGAGCTAGCAGTTGTCTACTGCACCCACGGAAATGAGGTGGAGGGAAAAAAGGCTGTAGAGAATTTTATTAACTCCAGGACAGAGTTCAAAGAACCTGTCAAATTTGTGATGGCGAACGAGAAGGCCTATGAGAAAGGAGAAAGATTCGTTGACTCAGATCTGAACCGGAGCTTTCCTGGAAGTAAAGACAGAGAGTTATATGAGGAAAGAATCGCAGCCGAGATGATAGAAGAACTTGAAGATCTGAAGGTTCTGGACATTCACTCGACGGAATCCAGGCCTACTCCTTTCTCCCTTTTCACCTCGAAAGATGAAGAGGTTCTAGAGGCCTTAACAGAGTTGAATGTAAGTAAAGCGGTCGAAATCAGTTTTACTCCTGATTGCGGCATCAACCTTTATGGAGGCGTGGAGGTAGAAGTAGGGCCTCGTGGAACCGATGAAGCAGTTAAACAGGCAGAAAAAGTATTGAGACAGTTCTTGGTTAACAACGGAGTCATTGAGGGGGAAAAGAACAGAAATGTTCCTGAAGTCTTCGAAGTCACTGGAGAAGTGGATAGGCCTGACGGCGACTGGGAATTTCTGGGAGAAAACTTTGTAGAAATTAAGAAAAAAGAAACTTTTGCTCAATCCGATAAAGGTACTTTAGAGGCCTTGGAATCTTTCTACCCTGTGTTGATGTCGGAGTCATATGACGATATCCTTGGATTCAAATCAGTCAAGAATGAAAAGCTAACGGAACTAATACAGTATTATGAATGTTAATCTTGAGAGTCTGAAAGGAACATATGACCGTTACCCGAATGAATGGGCATCGTGGAAAAAATTGATTGAAACAGTTGAAGAAACAGCCGATGAATTCGGTTTCAGGCATTTCAACCCTCCGACAATTGAAAGACAGGAACTTTGGACGGAGAAAGAGGAAGACTCTGTCACAGATGAGATGTACGCTTTCACAGATAAAGGAGGAAATGAGATAACTTTAATACCAGAGCAGACGCCTACACGAGCTAGATTAATTCAGAAGAGAAAGGATCTCAAGACCCCAGTGAAATGGTATGATACTTCCAAGAGATGGAGATATGAGGACGTTACAAAAGGCAGGGATCGAGAGTTTCTTCAGGGAGACTTTGACATATTTGGGATAGAATCAGTTGAGGCCGACGCGGAAGTTATATCAGCTGCTGCAACAGTATTCAAAAAATTAGATTTAGAGGATAGAGTCAAGTTCCTGGTAAATGATAGAGCATTGCTTGAATCAATTCTGGAAGCCCATGGCATTGAGGAGACAGAGGCCTCCATGAAGGTAATTGACGATAAAGAGAAAATGAGTGAAGATGAGTTCCTTAAAGATTTAATGGATCGAGGCCTTTCAAAGAAAGATGCTGAACAGGTCGATGAATTAACGGATATTTCAGGTCCGATTTTGGAGAATATAGATGAGTTAAGGGAGAAAGCTCCGGAAGAGGTTCAGGACAGAGTAGATAGAATGGAGAGTTTGGGAGAAGCATTGGAGAGTTATGATGTGGCAGATATGTGTAAATTTGATTTATCTATTGTCAGAGGCCTCGCATACTATACAGGCCTGGTTTTTGAAGCATTTGACTCTGAGGGAGAGCTTAGAGCACTATTCGGCGGAGGCCGTTACGATGAGTTGGTCGGTGTTTTTGGAGATAGAGATGTTCCCGCAGTAGGATTCGCATTTGGTTACTCTCCGACCGTTGAACTGCTGAAAAAAGAGGGCAGATGGCCTCTCAAAGAGATTGAGACTGATGTCTATGTCCTGACAGTTTCCGATTCTGTCCGAGATGTCGGACTTGAGTATGCCAGAGAACTAAGAGAACAAGGCCTAAAGGTAGAGACTGATTTAAGCAGCAGAGGTTTTGGCTCTCAGCTAGAGTATGCTGACTCAATCAACGCTGAGAGAGTCCTGATTGTCGGTGAGCGAGACCTTGAGAACGGCGAAGTAACTATGAAGCATATGGACTCTGGAGAAGAAGAGAACCTGGATGAAGATAAAGTAGTTGAACACTTGAAAGGCGAGGACTTTATCTGAACTCTTTCAGGTTCTTCTGCTCTTTTTCTTCCTCCTTATAGAAATTATACTCTCTTACAATCCATCTAGTAATTAAATTAACTATAGAATCTACTTCCTTATCTGTTAGAGGCCTTCCAGCAGGTATTCTATGTGCTCTAGAAAGTTCTTTTCTATATGAGCAACGGCATGCATGCATCGCCTTATAAACCGGGTTTCCTGCGTTAGGAGTCTGAACACCGTCATTTTTAGGCTGCTTACGGAGCTTTTGCTCTACTATATCTCTTACCTGCTCCTTAATTCCCGGAACTCCTAGCTCCTTGATTAGAGCGATATCTCTATCCTCTAACCTAGGCATATCTTCTCCTCTTCCAGGAAGTTCCAAACGGCGCATATCTAGGTTTAGTCCTCTGAATGTTAAAACAGTATTTAAAAATCAATCCGACTTCTCTAGATATGCCATACAAGATAGGCCTCGTAGGAAAGCCAAGCGTTGGAAAGTCTACGTTTTTCAACGCAGCGACGATGAACACAGTGAATGAAGCAAACTATCCTTTCACAACAATCGAACCTTCAGTGGGAGAGGCCTATGTAAGAGTCCAAGACGCGGCCCCAGACTTTGGAGAAGAGCCGGATCCACGGGTCGGATACTACCACCACGGCACAAGGTACGTGCCTGTGAAGCTAGTCGATGTCGCAGGACTAGTACCGGGAGCACATGAGGGTAAAGGCCTCGGAAACCAGTTTTTAACAGACTTGAATGAAGCTGATGTACTTATACATGTGGTCGATTTCTCCGGCGAGACCGATATAGAGGGCGAACCGACTTCAGGCCACGACCCAAGAGAAGACATAGATTTTCTGGAAAACGAACTAGACCAATGGTACCTAGATATCCTCAAGAAAGGAATTGAACGCTACGATGGAAAACAGAGACAACAAGATGTCAAGCTTGAGGAAGAACTAGCCGAACAAATGTCAGCTTTCAAGGTAAACAAGAACCAGATCAAACAACTAATACTGAGACAAGATCTAGAGCTAGATCCAGATACCTGGGATGATAAAGACAAGCTAGGCCTGGCAAGAGCAGTAAGAAAAGATACTAAACCGATCGTTATCGCAGCCAACAAGATGGACCTAGAAAAGTCACAGGAGAATTTTAAGGAAATCAAAAACGATGAAGAATACGAACACCTTGAATTTGTCCCTTGCAGCGCTCACGCAGAAAAGGCCTTGAAAAACGCGGATGAAAAAGAACTGATCGAGTACTGGCCTGGAAATGATTATTTTGAGATTTTACAGGAAGATGAAATGAATGACCAGCAGAAAAAGGCCTTGGAAGATGTCAGAGATTTCATAAATGAATTCGGAAGCACAGGAGTGCAAGAAGTCATGGAGAAGGCCTTATTCGATGTATTAGAAGTTATAGCAGTCTTCCCTGGAGGAGCAGATGGATTAGGTGACAAGCATGGAAATATTTTGCCTGATTGTTTCCTGATTCCAGGAGGATCAACGGCAGAAGACTTCGCATATGAGATCCACTCAGATATAGGAGACGGATTTATTCATGCGATTGACTGCCGAGATAACCGCCAAATCGGCGGAGACCACGAATTAGAGCATAGAGATGTTATCGAAATTATTACCTCAAATTAAAGTCTCAATTGATTTAGCTGAAAAATCCTGAAATCCAGGTTCTAAACCTTGCCATCATACTAGTACTTTGAGACTCTTCAATTTGGACAGTTGAATTATCTGAGTTAACAACTTCTTCATCTACTATAACTTCATAACTTACATCATACTCTCCGTCCTCAAACTCATCCAAGGCCTCAAACTCTACAGGAGTAATAACCTGGGTCACAAACTCTTGATCGCTTGGAGAACTCAATCTGAAAACTGCGTTAATTTCATCTCCGTCCTGAGTTATACTCTGTTCCAGCAAACCATACCCACCAGTATTAGCGCAGTAAAGGCCTTCAACCGATACTTCAGAACCATTTACAGAGATATTCGCATCAGCCTCACCAATACCTACACCATTACAGCCATCAGACTCCGACTGAACAAAAACAGTAGAACTGGAAAAACCCATTGAAAGGCCTAAAAGCATAGTAACTCCAATCGCAAGGCCTAGATATTTCTTCATAATTATTTATTATCAATCTGATGGTTTATATTTAACTATTATCCTCTATTTTGGAACTGATTAATTCCATAATAATTACTCAAAAATAGAAGAAAAAGGTTAGACCGTTAGGCCTAACATTTGCTCCATCCACATGAAGGGCATTTTTTGCAGCCTTCTTGTAGTTCGAGCATTCCTCCGCAGTCTGGGCATTCTGGATTGTCGCCTCCGCTGATTATGGATGCGACATCACCTGTGCTGTCTGCGAATTCTTCTGTCTCGGTTTTGGCTTGGACTTGTCCTTGGTCGAACTCGTCAACTTTTTGCTGGCTTCCTGATTCCATTCCGAGGTGTCGCTTCATTGCTTCTGCGACTGCGTCAGGAACTGAGTGGATCTGTTTTCCGCCGTCCCATGAGATCTGAGGGCTTCGGATGTCATCTAACTGGTTGATGACGTCTTCTCCTGATGCACCTGATCTTAGGGCGAGTGAGATCGTTCTTCCTAGGCCTTCTGTGAAAGACTGTGTGTAGCCTCCTGCTTTCCCGATTTGTGCGAATACTTCGAAAGGTCCGTCCTCGTCATCATTGATGGTGACGAAGAGGTCTCCATAGGCTGTCTCGATTTCCTGTGTTGTGCCTTGGATTACTTTAGGCCTTTCTCTTGCGCCTTCTTTGCTCATGGAGGTTGAAGCTGCCTGTTCTTCTGTATCTGCTTCTATTCCTTCCTGAGTTACTTCTTGGGAAAGATCTTCTGACTCGGTTTCTGCTTCTACTCCTGAGGCATTTGATCCTTCTTCCTGTAGCTGTAGGCCTGTCTGGCTTACTACTTCCTCGAATTCGTTGGATTGGACTAATTCTTCTGCACCTCCGAACTCTTCAACTATTTCGGAGAGCATATCGACCTTGTCCATGTCTGTCAACGTGTTTTCTTTGTTGGTCTGCATGACCTGTGTGTCACGTGTTCCGTCACGGTAGACCGTCATACCTTTGATTCCTTTGTCGTAAGCTCTCATGTAGGCCTCTCTTACGTCTTCCTTAGTTGCTGAGTTAGGGAAGTTGCATGTCTTTGAGATGCCTGAATGGTTGTAGTACTGGAAAGCCGCCTGGATATCGACGTGCTCCTCAGCGCTTACCTGATTAGCTGTGGCGAAGATTTCCTTTACATGAGGCGGTAGAATTTCGTCAGGGATTGATTTGACTCCGTCCCATTCGTTGTTCTCCATCTTCTCCTGTGCAGCAGCTTTGACTTCTTCTACATCTACATCGTTAGCTTCTAATGCTTTGATGAAGTAGTCGTCGAACTCGACAAGCATGTCTTCTCCCTGAATGTCTTTTGCAACATTCTTGAAGTATGCCAGGCTGAAGATTGGCTCGCATCCTCCGGAGGTGTTTCCGATCATACTTGTTGTTCCGGTCGGTGCGATTGTCACAGTATTGTGGTTTCTCAACTTGAGACCGTCTTCGAAATCTTGTGGGTCTAGGCCTCCTGTGTACTGTTCGAACCATTCTGGGTACTCTGTTGGGTTTGCCCATTTTGAGTCATCCCATTCACTGAATGCTCCTCTTTCTTCTGCTAGAGAGTGTGATGCTTCGATTGAGTATCTTGTGATCTGTCTCTGGATTTCTTTTGCGGCTGCAATCGATTCATCGCTTCCGTAACGAATTCCAAGCTGCATCATCATCTGTGCGTATCCCATTAATCCGAGTCCGACTTTTCTCATCGAACTGACTTTGTCTTCGATCTTTTCGAGTGGGAAATCGCTCATTGTTACAACGTTGTCGAGGAATCTAAGCCCTGTCTTTGCGACATATTCAAATTCTTCCATATCAACTGCTTCAGGGACGTAGTCCTGCATTGCTCTTTCAAGGCCGTCCTGAGTATCTAAATCATAGGCTGAGCCTTTCTTCTCCTTCCATTCATCGAAAGTTAAAGCGGTTCCGTCGCCTTGATCATCGACAAGCAATGATAGATTGATGTGTCCTAGATTACAGGCCTCATAGTTTTCAAGAGGCTGTTCACCACAAGGGTTTGTGGCCTCTACTTTGTGTTCCGGATGTTTTTCGACGTCAAATGAGTGCATGTCATTGGTTTCATCGTACATGTATAGGCCTGGTTCTCCGTTTCTCCATGCGCCGTCGATAAGTGTTTCCCAGATGAATCGTGCTGGAAGCGTCATTTCTTCTCCTGGCTCTAGATCTATATCGTATTCCTTGACTTCTTCTCCAAATGTTGGTGCGAAGTCTCTCCAGAAGTTGTCGTTTCTTCCTGAATCAGATCCTGCGGCTTCAGGATACCAGTCTTCGTCCCTGTTGTAGAACTCTGCTGTTTTCTCGTTTACAATATGAGGTTCGTCGGTTCTCGGGTTGATTAGTGTGTATTCTTCATCGTTTTTGACTGCTTCCATGAAGTCTTCTGTGAGTCCGACTGAGATGTTGAAGTTGGATAGGTTTCCTTCCTTTCTCTTTGAGGTTACGAAACGCAGTACGTCAGGGTGGTCGACTCGCATGATCCCCATCTGTGCTCCACGTCTTTTCCCTCCTTGCTTGATTGTTCCACACATGGTGTCGAATACTTGCTGGAATGTCATAGGTCCGGAAGCGATTCCTCCTGTGGACTTGACTTGATCTCCTTTAGGCCTCAGTAAATGGAAAGGGTATCCCATTCCTCCTCCGCTCTGGAAGATCTTTGCAGCGTCGTGAACAGTATTGAAAATTGAATCCATGTCGTCCTTAGGATGCGCTACGAAACATGCGGAAAGCTGCTGTAGTTCTGCTCCAGCGTTCATCAGTGTTGGACTGTTAGGCATGAAGGCCTGGTGTGTCATCAGGTCGAAGAATTCTTTCCAGGATTCCTCGTAGTCTGTGTGTTCAAATTCTTTGTCTGGCTGTGCAACGTTTTTTGCTACGCGTTCAAACATTTCTTCTGGAGTTTCAGTTACGTCACCGTTCTCGTCTTTGAGAAGGTATCGGGCCGGCAGAATGCGTTCGTACGCATTCTCTGTCAGCCTTTCTTCAACTGTATCTCCTGTTACTCTTTTTACAGGTAGTTTAAAGTCTGTCTTCGATTCTAATTTATTCGGCATTGTGTCACCTTAATATAGGATTGAGTTATTCTTTTAGCGACTCTACTTCCTTCTGGAACGATTCCAGGTCTTCAAATGAGTCATAGACTGATGCAAATCTGATATAGGCCACTTCGTTTCTCTTTTTGAGTTCTTCCTTGATTATTTGGCCTATTTCTTTGGAGGGTACTTTTTTCCTGTTTTTAACCTCCGATTTCACTTTTTCAATAATCTCGTCTATCTGGTCTTCTTCTACAGATGTATTTTTGACCGCCTTTTCGAGGCCTGCTCTTATTTTATCTTCACTGAACTGTTCGATTTCCCCATCGCTTTTCTCGACTTTCAGATTCAGTGATTCGACTTCCTCGTAAGTTGTAAATCTTTCCTCACATTCCTTGCATTCTCTTCGTCTTCTGACACGGTGTTCGCTTTCACGAGTGTCCACTACTTTCGTGTCTCCTTCTTCACAGTAGATGCATTTCACTATAGTTACCTCTAACCGATTTAATTGATGTACTACATATAGGTAGAATTCTCTACCCTCCCCACTACATATCGTAGTTCCTTACCTAGATGTTGTGGGTTACTCCTTTTATACTCTTTCATGTTCAGGCCTAACGAATATTCATCAGAAGGTAGCGAAAGCTGTAACAGATTATAACCTTTAGGTTAGACTAAATTAACATGGCACATCACTACGCTGGTGGGACCCCCGAAGAACATGAACTAAACAAACAGGAAAGAATGAATTACGTTGTAGAAACTATAGGAGATGAAGAATCTGGCGAAATAAACTTTGAAGGCGTTAGAGAAGCACTAACACAAGATATTCGTCAAGATACCATAGCAAGAATTGAAGGAATGGAACTAGCTAAAAAAGATGATAACTACTTCCACGTGCTTGAAACGGTAGCACACAGCGACACACAGTATACTGAAGAGATGGCGAAAGAGTCAAACCTATCTAGAGGAGAATTTTTTGCAACACTCGGCCAAATGGCGGAAGAGGGTTATCTTGTACAAAACGGTTCAACAGAATTAACTGATCAAGGAGAAAGCGCACTAATAGGGACATACATCCTGATGGACGAACACGAGTAACCTATCTTTTGAAAACATTAGACCCCAATGAAGTTAATATAAAGATGAAAATAGTACCTGATACCTCCGCAATTATAGACGGAAGACTGATGGAAGAGATAGATGAAGGCCTAGAAGCAGAGATAATTATACCAGAGTTTGTGGTCGATGAAGTAGAGAACCAGGCTAACAAAGGCCTGGAAATCGGGTTCACAGGAATAGAAGAAATTAGGAGATTGACAGAAAAGGCATCGGCGAGCGAGGGAATTTCTGTAGAGTTCACAGGTAGAAAGCCTAGTATGGAGGAAATTAACTTGGCATCCTCCGGTAGGATTGATGCATTAATTCGAGATGTCGCCGAAGAAATTGATGCGATTCTTTATACTGCTGATATTGTCCAGTCGAAGATCGCTGAAGCTAAAGGTATAGATGTCGTACTTATTGAAAAAGAAGATGCTCCAGAAGAACTTGATATTGAGAAATACTTTGATGATGAGACTATGAGCATCCATTTGACTCAGAATGCTAGGCCTAAAGCCAAGCGTGGAATGCCTGGTAACTTCAAGTTAGAGAAGATCGGCGAAGAGGTAATGGAGAAAGAAGAACTAGAGGAATTAATTCATAATATAATGGATGTGGCCGAGAACAGTGAGAAAGGCCTCATCGAGATGGAAGGTAACGGCGCGACAGTTGTCCAGTACGGGCGTTACAGAATTGCTATGACTCGACCGCCTTTCTCATCTGCAGCAGAGATAACAGCTGTCAGGCCTGTTGCAAAAGTAGGATTAGAAGATTATGGGCTATCTGAAAAACTGATTCAAAGGTTAGATCAAAAGGCTGAAGGAATTCTCGTTGCGGGAGCGCCAGGACACGGTAAATCGACTTTCGCCCAGGCTCTTGCAGAACATTACGAAGATCAGGATCAAGTTGTCAAGACGATGGAGAAACCCAGGGATCTTGATGTAAGTTCTGATATCACTCAGTATACTGCTTTAGATGAATCGATGGAAAATACTGGTGACTTTCTATTATTAGTGAGGCCTGACTTCACTGTATTTGATGAAGTTAGAAGGACCTCGGACTTCGAAGTCTTCAGCGATATGAGGATGGCAGGAGTTGGAATGATCGGAATTGTCCACGCATCCGAAGCAGTAGATGCAGTTCAAAGATTGATTGGAAGAGTTGAGCTTGGAATGATTCCACAGGTCTGTGACACTGTAATATTTATCGAAGATGCAGAAGTAGCGGAAGTCTACGAGCTTGAAATGGTTGTAAAAGTTCCAGAAGGAATGACGGAAGAAGACTTGGCAAGGCCGGTTATCCAGATTAGGACATTTGAGGACTCTAGGCCTGTTTATGAAGTCTATACTTATGGTGAGGAAACCGTTGTTATTCCTGTGGATGATCGGGAAGAATCCGGAGCTGAAAAACTTGCAAAGGAACAAATCGAACACTTTCTAAGAGGCATAGTAGACAATCCAGAAATTGAGTTCATCTCAGATAACCACATTAAAATGTTTGTAGAGGAAGATGAGATTTCCCAGGTTATAGGTAAAGGTGGAGAAAATATAGACAAACTTGAAAAGGATTTAGGCCTGAACATAACAGTTGAGCCTAAGTCTCAGACCTTGAAGTCCGAAGTTGACTTTGATGTCCGTGAATCTGGTAACTCAGTCGTAGTAGATGTGGCAGAGTCCTTATCTGGTAAAGAAGTAGATGTCTATGATGGAGATGAGTTCCTATTTACGGCTACAGTAGGGAAGTCTGGAGAAGTTTCACTGACTAAAAGCAGTGAGTTATCAGGAAGAATTTTGAGCGCTTATCAAAGAGATAACCTCAAAGTCAGGTCCTGAAATT
>JAWOFP010000051.1:0-2742 GCA_046497485.1 Candidatus Nanohaloarchaea archaeon
TTCTGGACTCCTAAAAATATGGAGGCCTCAATAGAAGAGATGGAGTCTCGGAAAATTGTAGATGCTGCAGAGAAAGCAATCAAACTGGTAAAGGATTCTAATTAAGAAACTTTAGGCCTAACTTTTCAGTATGACATTGGAAGTAAAAGATCTTGAGGTTTCAGTTGAGGATGAAAAAATTGTTAGAGGAGTCTCTCTAGAAATTGGTCCAGGAGAGATTCACGCAATTATGGGTCCTAACGGCTCAGGGAAGAGTACATTATGCAAATCATTAATGGGAAACCCTGTCTATACAATTGACTCCGGAAAGATAATTGTAGACGGAGAAGATGTGACTGAAGCAGAGACAGATGAGAGAGCCCGTGAAGGCCTTTTCCTAGGATTCCAGTATCCTTCCGAAATCTCAGGCATTTCTACAGCAGAGTTTTTGAGAGAAGCAATTAATGCCAATCGAGAAGAAAATGGAGAAGATCCAATTAAGCAGTCAGAGTTCAAGAAGAGAATGGAAGACGCGCTTGACATGCTTGACATGGACGATGAATACGCACGCCGTTACCTTAATGATGGGTTTTCAGGTGGAGAAAAGAAAAGAAACGAAATTCTTCAGCTAGCGGTTCTACAGCCAAAATATGCAATTTTAGATGAAATCGATTCAGGCCTAGACATCGATGCACTTCAAATTGTCGCAAATGGGATCAACGGTCTTGCTGAAGATGACAGAGGCTTCCTAATGATCACACACTACCAGCGGATTCTAGATTACGTCGAGCCTGACCATGTGCATGTGATGATCGATGGAAAGATTGTCGAATCTGGAGGCCCTGAACTTGCTGAGAGACTGGAAGATGAAGGATACGACTGGGCAAAAGATCTCTAAATATAATTGACAAGCCCTTTCTCTAATCCTTTTTCTACTTTTTTAACTCCAAAAGGCATTAAAACTGATTCAGCAGCAATTTTCAGCTGCTCGACATAAAATTCACTATCATATCTGTCAATTTCCTCAAAATCTAGCAGGACTCGAGGCCTAGAATTTTGATCCCTAACTATATATCTCACTTTCTGACCTGCTCGGATATCTATTCCTTTTCTCTTCATTCTTTTAGCTGCTTCAGCGCTTCTATTAGTTGATTTATAGTCCTCAGGGTTACGTGTAATCTTCTTTTCAATAATCAAATCTTCCAGATCGATTTCTCTATTTCTAACTCGAGAAATATATTCTTCTAGGATTTCTAGGGTCTCCTCTCTGCTTTCATAGACCGCTTCTATCATATCTTTCTGGCATCTCTTCACTATCTCTGGTGTCGAAGATTGTTCCATCGCGATTCCAGCGGTAACGATTTCTCCATCTGCTTTCCCAAAGTAACGGTTCAGAGTAGAAATATCAGAGTTCTTTCTCGGGACAAATGCAATCCAGTCAAAGTGATGCTCGTGCTCTAACTCTATACTTATCTCTTCACTGACTTTTTGACAGGCCTCTTCTACATTCTCTCCTGAAGCCCAGATACTATCGATGATACCATGCTGGATTTCAAAGCCGTCTTTTTCCAGCATCTCCTTAGCTTCCACCATTATTTTTCTGTCGAAGGCCTGAATTGCCTGATGGCATTCTATGGCTCCGTAAGCTGCGTGAGCATGACCCATGTAACCGAAGCAGGAAACCAAAATCCATTTCAAAGCCGCTGAGGCCTTATCGCTGTACTCAGTATCTTTTTGTTTATAGTTAGAGCGATCATGTATTATAGGCCCTAAAGTATGTGGAATAAATCCTGTTTGTTTCTCACAGATGCTGTAGCCGAGTTCTGGGACTTTTGAATTATCACAGCAGTCGCAGTTGATTGTTTCTGGACTGATATTCTTATTCACCATTATGTTAGGGAATAGTGAGGCGAAATCCATTTCATGCACATCTTCATAGACTTCAGGCCTCGGATTGAATATGAATCCTCCACGATCGGCTTTCCGCATTGTACTTGCTTTTTTCGGTGTCTCTGGCTGCCAGTTCTTCCATGGAGTCAAGATATTATTGCTGTAGGCCTGTCGGATTTCGATCGCTGTAAGGATGTTTCCGATACTTGCCCATGCTACTTCCTGCAACGGCTTCCAAGTTCTCGAGACCAAGTCATAGAGGCCTTTCATTCCCGCCTCAGAAAGCATAAAGCTCGAGGATTCATCTATTACAGCGCGGCCGGAGACGCTGTAACGACTAGGAGAATGAACAGTCTTACCATACGCCGTGACAGTGTTTTCCCCAGCTAATTTTTCCAGGCCTGAATCCCTTCCCAGCGAGAAATTAGTTTTCTCATCAATCAGAGTCAAAACTTGAGACCTACTAATCCTCAAAATATCAGGGCCTTCACCAGAAAACTCATTATTCAGCTTTTCTAGAGCTTGTGGCGCTGACCGATATTTTTCACCGTTAATTTTCAGGCCTTTCAGAGTTCTTTTAGCGATTTGAGGCCTTGAAAGCTCTACCCTCAGAGAGTTTAATTCTTCCTCTATTTCCGGACTTCGATTCTCCTCCACACAGTACTTGAACTGCGGACTCAAACCTGCATGAAAAAACCTGATTTCAGGCCTAGAGTATTTTCTTCTGAGATAGTTGCGAAAAGACTTGAAATCCTCCTGACGTTCTAAGTCGATTCTTAAGACTTCTTCAGGCCTTTTTCCGGGCGAGATCCGCCATTCCTCAAACTGCGAAGCATAAGTTTTGGAAGCCGTTTCTGCACGGATCTTCTTCAA
>JAWOFP010000017.1:0-3374 GCA_046497485.1 Candidatus Nanohaloarchaea archaeon
GGACAGAACATCGATACTGGTGCGAAAGTAATTCACAATGCTCCTAATACTAAATCAACGATTGAGTCCAAATCAATTTCTCAAGGAGAGGGAAGAACCAATTATAGAGG
Source organism: Candidatus Nanohaloarchaea archaeon (assembly GCA_046497485.1). Lineage (GTDB taxonomy): Archaea > Nanohalarchaeota > Nanosalinia > Nanosalinales > Nanosalinaceae > B1-Br10-U2g21. The sequence continues at coordinate 111 of JAWOFP010000017.1, forward strand.
CCTTGTAAGAGTTCCAAAAGGCAGTCACGGAAGCAAAGTCTCGATTGAATGCGACGCACTGATGTTCTCAGATGAAGCCACAAGCGATACAGAGCCTTACATTGAAATTAAGGAAGACGATGTCGAGATGGCGCATGAAGCGACTGTGGGAAGAATCGGAGATGAAGAAATCCATTATATGATGAGCAGAGGCCTGGAAGAAGAGGAAGCCAAAGAAATGATTGTAAGAGGCTTTATTGAGCCAATCGCCAAAGAGCTTCCAATGGAATACGCAGTTGAGCTCAACAGATTAATTCAGCTCGAAATGGAGGGAAGTCTAGGATGATTGCAGAAGATAAGATTAAGGAAAGATTTGATAACCTGAAAACGCCTGAGAGCATTAGAACTCCGGGCAGAACATGGACAAATTATCCAGAAATAAGTTTGAGTGAAACAAACTCTAGGCCTGAAGTTGATATTGAGACTGAAGGAGATGTAAAGGTTTACAGAGGTGAAGAAGCCTTTGAGAAAGCCGGTAAGAAATTTATGGACGCAGTCAAGTATGATGAAGATAAGTTGACTGCTTTACATGCTTACAGAGTTAATTCTATGATTTGTGTTGAGGCCTCTGGAAAGTCTGAGCTAAATATTATTTATTCTGGAGAAGGGGATGCCCACACTCACTTGATTGTAGATGCAGACAATATGACAGAGCTATCAATAACTGAAGAATTCAGAGGCTCCGGAGATATCCATACATCCATAAATGAATTCTACACTGGAAAGAACTCTACTATTGAATATGGAGCGATTGAGGCCTCAGAAGCAGATTTAAGATACTCAGTCAGGAAAGCAGTAGTCGGAAGAGATTCTAGCTTCAACTGGCTGAATGGAGTATTTAATGGAGAGCTTTCAAGGACAAGAATCGAGACAGTACTGAAAGGAGACAACTCCTCGACAGAGAAGACCGGTGTCTGGTACCCTATAAATAAGCAGCACTTCGATATATCGCTTAAGACGTTCCATAGAGGAGAGAACACAAAATGCGATATGGACTCTCGCGCAGTAATAGAAGATCAGTCCAGAAGCCTTTATGAAGGCCTACAACAGGTAGAAGAATCTGCAGTCGATACTAAGTCTTTCCAAGATCAGGAATCACTGCTTTTATCAGACAACGCCGAGTCAGATGCATCTCCAAAGCTAATGATCGAGAACCCTAATGTTGAGGCCTCTCACGCTGCCGCAACAGGAAATATCCAGGAAGATAAGCTTCACTACTTGGAGAGTAGAGGCCTAACAGATGAAAAGGCTGAAAGACTTGTTGTAAAGGGCTATTTTGAGCCTGTAATGAGGGAAATCACTTTACCTGATTTGAAAGAGAAAATTAGGGCTGAAGTCCAGAAAAAGCTTGATAGAAAGTAAGCAGTCTCAAATATCTTTCTTAATCTCTTCTTTTATCTTTTTGAGTCCTTCCTGGTTCTTTAAGGTTAGTTTTCTACTTAAAGCACCTTGAACTGTTGAAACAATAATTTCAGCTTGATCTTCAGGGCTCTCAACATTCATCTCTCTCAAGTTTTCTTTGAACTTGCTTAGAACTATTTCATCTAATTCTCTAAACTTCTGCTCAAAGTCTTCGTCGTATTGGGCTCTCCCCTGTATCTCCATCAAGGCACGGTGGAAATCCCACATCTCTTCGTCTTCCACCCCAAGCATCATGTCGAGCAGTTCATCAAAGTTTTCTTCAGGACTACTAGAATTCAGAGATTCAAACTCCTGCTCCAAATTATCTTTCATGAAATCCAGAAAATCCAGTATCAAGGCCTTTTTGTCATCGAAATGATAGTATATGTTTGACTTTCCCTTTTCTGATTCCTCTGCTATCTTCTCTATGGTCAGGTCTGCGTATCCATGTTTGCATAATGCAATGTAGGTGGAGTTCATTATTTCTTCTTTTGAATCACTCATACTAACTGAATATTCATTCAGTATTTTAAACTTAAGCAATCTAAAATTTAATGTGATAGAAGATTCTCTAAAAAAACTTGCGAATCTCCAAATTAATCATTCAAGACTGATAATCCTAGGAGGCCTACTGTTGACTTTAGTACTTGCTACAGGCTTACCTGATATACAGCTTGAGACAGATTTCCAGTCGAGTCTTCCAGATGATTTAGACCCTATTCAGACACAGGATAAAGTAGAGTCTGAGTTTCGTTCTTCATCTTCTATAATAGTTTTATTCCAGGTTAACGATGAGCAGAAAGAGGAAAGCTTCGTGACTGATGTACGAGATCCACGTTTAATTAGAACGCAGAAGGCCTTAGCCGATGAACTCCGAGAAGAAGTGATTGTCGGCGAGGTTCAGTCAAGCGCCTCGCTTTTTGAAGAAATCCCTGAATCCAAGGAGCAGGTTAAAGAAGTTGTTGAGAGATCCGGTCAGGGCGCACAGCTCTATAATAGAGATTACACAGCTACTCAGATGTTCATCACTTTAGATGAAGAGATGACTGAAGAGAACATTAGAGATGCTAACCAGAAAATACGAGAGAATCTGGAACAGACTCCTAAACAGCCTGGAATCGATATCACAGTTACAGGAAATCCTGTTATTAGGACAGATATAGGTGATATCTTAGTCGAGGATTCAGTCACCACAATAACTGCGGCATCTCTTCTAATCTTAACACTGCTGACATTAACTCGTGGAAGAGTTTATGGTCCAATCACATTCTTGCCTTTATTTATAGGCCTAATCTGGACTCTTGGTACAATGGGAATAGTTTCGATTCCCTTGACTATAGCCACGATAGCGCTTGGCGCGATGATTCTCGGACTCGGAGTAGAGTATGGATCTTTTATCACGGAGAGAATACTAGAAGAAAAAGAAGAACTTGGAACCGTGGAAGAAGGAGTAAGAGAAGCAGTACCTACAACAGGCCTCGCGATACTCGGATCCTCGATGACCACAGTTGTAGGATTCTCAGCGCTTTTAATCGCATCCATTTCATTCATCAGAGATTTAGGTCTAACCCTATCAATCGGAATCATCCTTACACTTACATCTGCACTTGTATTGACGCCGTCGCTAATAATCGAGTATGAGAGGTGGAAAAGATGATAGAGAAATTAATAGACAGTTATTCGGAAAAACTTGTTAACCACCCAATTAAATTACTGATAATTTTGACAGTATCTTCTATCCTGATTGCTACAGGCGTCTCCAATATTGAGAATGTTGACCAGAACAATGAGGACTTCCTACCGGATACTGTGGAATCAGTTGAG
>JAWOFP010000016.1:0-4970 GCA_046497485.1 Candidatus Nanohaloarchaea archaeon
AAGAAAAAGTAAGAGAACACAGAGATAGATCTGACAGATATGACTGAATACCTTCTAGACACATGGGCCTGGATCGAATTTTACACAGGCAGTGAGAAAGGAGAGAAAATATACAAATTACTGGAATCAGAAGAAAAATGCTACACCTCCATAATTTCACTGGCCGAATTATCCGACAACTATCACTCAGGCAACCTCCAGTCAGACCACAACTGGGAAGAAGTGAAAAACTTTGTAGAAGCCAAAACAGAGATCATAAAACTGGATCCAGAGACCTGTGGAAAAGCCGGAGAAACCAAGAAAGAAGAAAGAAAAAACCATCCGGACATCAGCCTAATGGACACGATCATCTTGACACAGGCCCGAGAAAAAGAATTAAAGATAATCACCGGCGACAAACACCTCCAAGACAGAAAAGAAACAGCAGAACTCTGAACTCAATCGAAACATAGACCTCCAGATTTTAAGAATAAGGATAACTAAGTAATTCAGTATGCTAACTTACGGAACAGTTAGATACCTTGATCCTGGGACAGGGAGTATGATACTCCAGTACCTGGCAGCAGTACTTCTGACAGCTCTTTTCGTTCTGAAGATGTACTTCAAGAAGATAAAGAACAAAGTAATGAACTATCTGGGAATGACATGAAAAGGGAAGAGGCCTCATTCAGGGATCCTGACGGATTCATCTTCAGGAAAGATGGAGAAATACTCCGCCAAGTGAATGAAAGCTACAGAGAAGACTATGAAAAACTGATGGAATCAGGCCTCTACGAAGAACTAGTCGAAAAAGGACTACTTGTTGAACACGAGGAAAGAGAATCAGAAAAAGCTTACAAAGTACTGAAGCCTGAAGAAATCGAGTTTATATCATACCCCTACGAATGGAGTTTCTCACAACTTAAAGACGCAGCATTACTGACACTGGAAATCCAGAAAATCGCTAACGAATACGGAATGACGCTGAAAGACGCCAGCGCCTACAACGTACAATTCAAAAACGGAAAGCCAGTATTCATCGATACCCTTTCATTCGAGAAAAAAGAAGATGGACTCTGGAACGGATACAGACAGTTCTGCAAACATTTTATTGGGCCTTTAGCTTTGATGAGTTACACGGATGAAAGGCTTTTCTCAATGATGCAGACAGACGTAAACGGAATCCCTGTAGATTTGGCATCCAAGCTACTGCCTAAAAGAACAAAACTGAGACTAGGCCTGTTGATACATATTCATCTACATGCCCGCTTCCAAGACAGACACGCAGACTCAGAAGGAAGCGATAAAGAACTATCAGATCTTATGTCGAAAAGTTTACTCAGCAATCTTGAGACAACGATAAAGAAATTAAAGTGGAGTCCTGAAGGTACAGAATGGCATGACTACTACGAGAAAACGCATAACTACACAGAAGAAGGCCTCGAACACAAAGAGAAATTAGTCGGAGAATTCACGGAAAAAGCAGATCCTGAAAATATCTGGGACTTCGGAGGCAACAACGGCCACTTCAGCAGGATAGCAGCAGACACAGCAGAGGCCTATACAGTTTCATTCGATATCGATCCTGCAGCTGTAGAACAGAACTACAGAAAACTGAAAGAAGAAGGAAGAGAAAATATCTTACCGCTGGTACAAGACTTGACAAATCCAAGCCCAGGAATCGGATGGAAAAACACGGAGAGAAAAAAGATAACAGAAAGAGGAACACCGGACCTAGGTATAGCACTGGCTCTTATACACCATCTAGCGATCTCAAACAACCTGCCTCTATCCGAGATAGCAAGTTTCTTCTCGGAAAGAACAGATAATTTAATCATCGAATTCGTTCCAAAAAGCGATTCGAACGCCCAGAGACTCCTATCTTCGAGAGAAGACATTTTCGGAGAATACGAAGAAGAAAACTTTGAACAAGAATTCAAAGAACACTATAAAATAGTGGAGAAAGAAAAAATCAAAGACTCAGGCAGAACACTTTATTTAATGGAGAAATAGGATGGACTGGAAAGAAAGACTGGAAAAACTGGATTTTGAAAGCATGCTTGAAGAGAAGATACTATTTCCTTTTGTTTTCTCAATCTATTTCGTCCTATCAGTTTATCAGCATAATATAGAACAAGTCCCTCTAACAGAATTAATTAGGCCGTTATTTATCGCAATTTTAGGAACTGGCATAGCGTATGGCTTGCTAAAACAGTTTATTGAAAAGAAAAAAGCCGGATTCATAATTTTATTCTCAGGCATCTCCTTCACTACTTACAGTCTACAATTAAGCTACATACTTAGTCCTCTCGAACCAATTCTTATTTTTGGAATCGAAATCACCAGAAGAAGATACTTGATACTGGCAAACATCATCTTGCTATTGATTATTTTCAACTACCTCTTGAAAAAAGACTTTAGCCTCAAAGAACCTGTTAAAATAGCAAATATGGTGACCATAATACTCTTACTCATAGTAGGCTCAGGCATAGCAACTAGCTCTATGGGCGAAAGCACATCCGACCTCGAAAATAATCTAGAAATACAGGGATCTGACATCAATAACTCACAACCTAGCATCTACTATATTATACCTGATAAATATGCAAGATCTGACGTATTGAACGAACAATATAATTTCAATAATTCCCCATTTCTCAACTCTCTTGAAGAGAAAAACTTCAGTGTGGAAGAAGATAGTTACACAAACTATCCTAGCTCATATGCCTCTCTAAGTAGCTCGCTTAATATGCAATATCTACAAGATATGGGTGTAGGATCTAACACCAAACAAAGAGATGTCGCAACATTATTACAGGATCATCAAGTACAGAAATTCCTGAAATCAATGAACTACAGCTACCACCACATAGGACTTAACTACCGACCTACCGCATATAATGAAAACGCAGACAACAACATCAATTTAATGAGAATTAACTTTGGCGGTATAGGCCTGAACGAGTTTGAAACCAACCTTCTGCAGAATACACCAGTAATTCAGGCTCTTAACAAAGTTACATCGCAGCGGGACAAAGTCACAGGGAATATAGATTCATTCAGAGAGATACAGAAAATCTCGAAGAGGCCTGGAAAAAAGTTTGTTTTCGCACATACAATGATACCTCATCAACCATATGTATTAGATGAAGACCTCAACAAAGTCTCACAACACCGAGAAAACCTATCAAGAAGAGAAAAATACGTTCAACAGGTAAAAGGAACAAACAATATTCTCAATGAGACAGTTGAAAAAATTCTGGAAAATGAGGAGAACCCTGTAATAATTATACAGTCAGATGAGGGACCGAGCGCAAAAAAAGCTCCGGAATCCTTCTCTGAAGCAGATAATGAATACCTGAAAAGAAGAACAGCTATACTATTTTCGCATCACACACCAGAAATAAACAATGAGAAATTCCATGAAGGCATTACACCAGTAAACATATTCAGAGTAATTTTCAACGAACAGTTCAACACAGAGCTTGAGATACTTGAAGATAAAACATATTATCTGGACGGCGGTGCAGGACACCAATTCTTCAGAGTTAACACGACCGATTTTAATTAATCACATATACCTCAGATCCTTCAACTTCTCCTTGACTTCTTCCTCCTGATCCTCACTGTAATTCTCTTTTTCAGAACTTCTTTCAGAGGCCTGTTCTAAAATTGAGTTTGAATGACTGAACAGAGATTACTATAAATTATGTTGAGGAATATAATTACATGGATTTGAGAGATAAGAATGTAGTGCTTGTAGTAATTGATTCTCTTACGGCTTTCCGTCTTCCCTTTTACGGCTGTGACGAAGTTGAAGCACCATTCTTGGAAGAACTCGCAGAAAACAATATACTGGCAAATTTTACCTACAGCGCATCTATCTGGTCTGTTCCATCTCACGCTTCAATGTTCACAGGAAGCCTGCCTTCCAAGCATAAATGTACAAGCGAGACAATGAATCTGGACAAGGAAACAATCGCAGATAAGATGAAAGATAGAGGATATTCCACTGCTTCTATAACTACTAACTATTTTATCAACAAGGAGATAGGATTTGACTCTGGCTTTGATACCTTCATCAATCATCAGGCGGAAGTGAGTGCTCCTGACTCTCTCAAGGAAAGTAAGGCTCTGGAACGTATTCAGAACTACTCCACACTGCACAGATACTTTAAATACATGATTTTCGGATGGACTGCATTGATCAACAGAGAGTTTTCAGCGATAAAGGCAGGCCTCAGATATCTCTGGAATGGAAGAAGATGGTACTCAGAAGATCATGGAGCGGAAGGGATAAACAGGATGTCCGAAAAATTCGTCAAGAATAATGATAGATTCTTCCTATTCATTAACTACATGGAAGTCCATTCTCCAGACTCAGTAAGCGATAAAAAAGGATTAGAGGCCTACGACGAAGCTATAGAGTATCTGGATGAAAAAATAGAAAACCTCTATAACTCTGTTATATCTGAGGATCCTGAGACGGTTTTCATCATAACTTCCGATCACGGAGAGTCACAGGGATTCTACAGATACGGAAATCACGAGTTAACAGGCCACCAGTATGCCATAACAGAGAGAAATATCAGAGTACCGCTTATAATAGCCGGGAAAGACTTGAAGCAGACAGAGATAGACAGAAACATCTCACTGACAGAGATACATGATTTAATACTTGGAGAAAAAAATACAGAGGAACTGGGGCAGGAAGAAGTCTACTCGGAATACATGGGAGCAGGAGAGTTCCTGAAAACAAAGAACAAATCATTCTCCAACATACTCATGCAACTCAAAAACATGAACAAGAAAAAAGTCTCCAAAATGGGATTAAAACTTCTGAAAGACAAGAAAGAAGTAACAGACCTCCACCTCAATAAAAGCCTGGCCCTAATCAACGACAGAAAAGGATACATACTGAATACACACATGCCCGACTACCAGTTCACAGCCTTCAAAGACAGATTCAAAGATCAAAAAAAGGCCTCTGA
>JAWOFP010000005.1:0-16801 GCA_046497485.1 Candidatus Nanohaloarchaea archaeon
GATTGACGGATGTAGAACCTGATGCCGAGGAAATATTCGAGAAATTCCAATCAGAAGTTCCAAAAGAAGCCAGCTACGTGGTCAAAGTAGATTAAAGCATGAAAACAGATCAAAAAGACGTCAAAAGACTGGAAAAGGCAGCAAATAAAGCGATGGAGAACTCCTACACCGCAGTATATGATTTTCCTGTAGGAGCATCTGTACTGGCCTCTTCAGGCAAGATTTACAGTGGCTGTGTAGTCGACGGAATGGTGAATGGAAACGGAACATGTGCAGAGCAGAACGCAATCAATAACGCTGTAAGCAACGGAGAATACAGCTTTAAAGCAGTATATGTGACGGCAGAGAAATCTGACAGTATCAGGCCCTGCGGAAACTGTCTCCAGTTCATAGCAGAATTCGCTAAACTAGCCGAAAACAACACAGAGATAATCATGGGCAGGAATGGAGAGAATGAAGTTCAGAAAATAAATGAGATGCTTCCTAAGACGGTTAATCCTCAAAGCTTAAATGCAGATATAAAAAAGTATAAAAATAAGGAGTAGAAAAAGTGCTAAACGTTAAATTTTCTAAAAATTAGAATATTAGTTATTCAACTCAAATTTCAATCTTTCAACATTTGAACCTTTACTTTTTCTCTCGATAATATTGATCTCTCCAATTTCATCTAGGTTGTCGACATGAGTGCCTCCACATGGACAGATATCTTCTCCACCGATCTCAACTACTCTCAAAGGATCAACATGGTTGGGAATCAAGTCTAGATTGGTGCGGCCTTCTGTCATCTGCTCCTCCACTAGTTCGCGCTCCATCTCCTTTTTCTCTACTTTCAGGGCTTTCTCGATTAGTGAGTTAGCGCCGTTCTCAATCTTTTCTACATCTCTCTCACTGAATTCCACTGGTTCAAAGTCGATCCTGCTGTAGTCTTCATGAATCTGGTTTCCAGCTGTGGACGCATCGTACATATTCAGTACTATCCAGGAAATCACGTGCTGGGCTGTATGCATTCTCATATGTTTATAGCGGCGATCCCAGTCGATTTCTCCATGAATTTCTTGATCAGGCTCTGGGAAGTCTCCTTCAATGTAGTGTCGGATTTCTCCCTGCTTTCTCTTTACTTTTTCAACTGAGGCCTCGCCGTCTTCCCAAGTTATTTTTCCTTTATCAGTCGGCTGTCCGCCGCCTTCCTTGTAGAAAAGCGTCTGATTCAAGGTGATGTAGCCCTTTGACTCTTTCTTTTTCTGGACTTTGGCGTCGAACTCTTTCTGGTATTCATTATTGGGGTAGTATAGCAGGTCTGTCATAACTATTATTTAGGATTGATACTCTTTTTGTCTTTCGGATGACCTATAAAATAAAAAACTTGTCTAGTGTTGTGAGTCATGGGTAAAGGCGGGGCAGGAAATTATTCTTCAGAAGAACACTACGAACCAAATAATAGAGATACAGTTCCATATAATAGCGAATCTCCCTTCTTTCAAGCAGAAGGAACTGATGTAACCGATCTTGCTTTTTTCATCGGACAGTTCGGCGAAGATGATGGAGAATTCAGCCTCAATGAGTATTGGACTGATCCAAAGACAGGCTTTAATTCAGAAACTATAGGTCCTAAGACAGGAGAGTATATAGGAGGAGCAATTGGAGAGCGGCTTGATGACTTCCAGAACTCAGGTTACAATATTTCAGTATACGATTTTACTGGAGAAGATAGCTTGAAGGTAACTGCTGCCGTCAGCGAGTATTTTCCACGAAGTTTTAGACAGAGAGTTATAGCAAGTCCTCCAGAAATCAACCATGCAGATGGAGGATTAACTGTGCGAGGAAATCTTGAAATATCAGGAGAAGATCTCTACGAAAGCGCTAAAAATTCTGATCTACAGGAAGCTAGATTATGGCCTCGAGCAGACTCTGCTCTTAGAAAAACTTTCCAAGTAGGTATGGATTAAACTCCTTATCAGTAAGGGTTTAAGAATGTTCAGGCCTGTAATTCGTGTATGGGAAGAGTAAGGCAGACTTACATTAAAAGACTTGCAAGAGATCTTGTTGATTCAAACAAGGACTTTTCCGAGGACTTTGATGAGAATAAGGAAATTTTAAGCGAAACTCAGGAGTTTAATTCAAAGAGACTTCGTAACAGAGTAGCAGGTTACGTTACTACACTGAAAGGCCAAACAGAAGAACAGAAACAAGGCCTATAATATAGATCATTGTGGCTGTTAATCCTGGGACGCCTCTAGACTCTTGTTCTGAGCTTCTAACATACACAGGGAATTCTTCAACTGTTTCAGCACCAATCTGCTGATCGGTACTATTGAACCTCAATGCATCTTTTGCCGCACCAGCTCCTTCATCTGCCTCAACTTCAATTTGGAACCTCTTATTCTCCCCAGACTCTAATTGATAAACTCCGCCACTGTAACTGGCAAAAGAAGCGTTAACATTGCCTTGAACTGTTGATACATCAGTAGTAATATTTTTAGGCTCAGGATGAGTATTCGCAACTTCCAGCATCAAATTTGATTGTCCAGACTCTGTAACGATAAGAGAGCTATATTTGTATTCAATATTTTTACTTAACCTAAAGCTATCTGAAATAACTCTTCTAAAACTCCATGTCTCCTCATAAGTATCATAAGGATCTTCCAGTCTCACACCCCACTCAAAATCACCTAGTCCTACTTCCCAAATATATTCGTGGTTTGAGTTTAGATGTGCGTCTTCTACAGTTGCTATATCAGTGTTCTCTCTAGCATTAAAGAAAGTTAAATTAAATTCATCGCCTTCAGAGTCCGAAACCTCAACCTCAAGATCTGCCTCTTCTCCTGTCACTATAGAACCATCCTGAGGAGATATTAACCGATCTATATCCGGCGCCTGATTAGGAATTTCATTACTACCAGTATCCCAGTTTGAGGTGCCTTTTTCATCCTCCACCGAAACATTGACATCTATATCATCATACACTTCAAAACCTGAAATAGAATTATTGACACTATCATATCTACATTCTGCCCTTGTACTGGACTCAGCAGATAACTCGCCTTCAATCTTACCTGTCGAAGGATATCTATTGCCATCCTGGTCCTCAAAACTCATTGAACATTCTCCAAAGTCTCCTGAACTAGTAAGCATATCCACATCAGCAACGACTTCAAAACCATGATGATCAGTCCAGTCATTAAAACCTATATTAGTTATCTGAGGAGGATAACCAAGATCAAGCTCATTATTACTCTCATCTGCCTCAAGTGTGTCTCCACGAGCTTCAGAAACTCCAACTTCAGAGTTTGAAACACTATTCCAGTAACCCTGATAATCAGCAATTATATTCAGATTTTCTACGTCATCTAATACTGAATTAGAAGCATCCACTGTAAAATCTATATTCTGGCTCTCACCTACTGACAACGTAGGCAAGCTCTCCGAAACTCTATTACCGCCGTCATCAACTATTGAAACCTCTCTAGGCCTAGAACCAACTGTCCCTATATTCTCAACTTCAACTTCAACTTCTACATCGCCTAAATTTTCTCGGTGAGCATCAAAAGAAACCGCATCAAAATCGACTTCCTCAACATTATAACTATCTGAACCTGAGAAACTGAATGTATTTGAACCTCCTTCATAATCCAAGAAAATCTCTGAATCACCGGTAACTAGTTCTTGATTACCAGGTACTGTAGGTCTCCACTCCAGATTGTGATTATAACTACCATCATCAATATCATTGTATTCTTTATCATATTCTGTTCCAGATTCAAACTTAGATATATCATCCGAGTATGCATCATCGTTCAATCTCATTCTTAAAGTTGCGTCAGTTTCAGTACTGACATCCTGTAGAATCGAATTATAGACACTATCAATAGTTCCTGTTTCGGCATACCAACAATTATCACCATCATTATTCTCATCACTATTTTTAGTACATTGAGAAGCTCCCGATAATCTTTCAAACTCTCCGGCATCTGCGCCGCTACCATACATTATACCATGAACTTCAATCCCGTCATCTCTTGCATCATCGGCTGTATCCTCGGTATCAGTATCACTATCACCGTCTCCTAGAACTAACATTACTTCAATGTCGTTACCTCCAGAGTTTAGTTCATCATTAGCATCTTCAATAGCAGGAACTATGTCAGTACCTCCGCCATCGCTGATTTCATCAACTGCCTCTTTAGCATCATATTTGCTGCTAGTTAGTGACTGCTTCAAATCAGAACCTGTGTCAAAGGAAATAACCGCATTTTCATCTCCTTCAGCAGTTCTAGTATTATCGATATAATCTTTTGCAGCATCCTGTGCATCACCTAGATCTTCACTCATACTTCCAGACTCATCAATTGCAAATACAGTATCAATCGGTTCATATGCTTCAATATCAAATTGGTAAGTGGACTCCACAGGCCTTCCAAGGACATAATTAGTAGCTCCATCTGCCTGATCGGCCGACTCGCCTAGATTAGTGGCTACAGGATCATTAGCAGAAACTGAACTCATGAAAATCAAAAGAAATGAGATCAGTATCGCGTATTCAAAAATTCTAGACCTCATAACAAATATTCAGTTAATCTAGAATAAAAAGTGTTACAAAAAACCTAGATGTAATAAAATTTCTATCCTGTTTTATTTTTATGGCCAGAAAAACAATCACCTCAGCACTTCCCTATATACATGGCGTACCTCATCTAGGAAACATTGTAGGCAGCCTATTACCTGCAGATATCTTTCATAGATACCAGGATTTGAGAGGGAATGACAATATATTTGTCTGCGGAAGCGATGTACATGGAACTCCTCTGGAACTTGAGGCCTTGGAACAGAATATTCCTGTAGAAGAGCTGAAGGAAAATAACCATGAAAAAGTCAAATCTGTTCTAAATGATTTTGACATGGATTTCTCAATTTATTCAAATACTCACAGCGATTATAATCGAAAGCAGACTCACGACATGTTTGTAGAGCTTTATACTAACGGATATATTAAGGAAGAGACCCAAAAATTGCCTTATTCTGATGAAGACGATAGATTCTTGCCTGATAGATACATTGAGGGAGAATGTCCTAAGTGCGGAGGCCTCGCAAGAGGAGACCAGTGCGATGAATGTGGAACCTTACTAGAGCCAGAAGAATTAATTGAGCCTTATTCAACTATTTCAGGCAGCACAGATATAGAGTTCAGAGAGACAGAGCACCTATTCCTAGATCTTCCACAGTTCAAGGATGAACTGCTTGAATGGTTGGAAAACGGCGAAGCACCGATTCCAGATAATAAACTGGAGGAAGTGAAGAACTCGATTGAAGAGACAGAAATTAGATGTATTACACGAGACATAAACTGGGGATTCGAGATACCAGCGCAAAGAGTGAACAAAAGAATAGATGAAGAAGGCCTTGATATTGAGGAATTAGATGCAGAAGTTTATGATGAGAAAGTCCTTTACGTATGGTTTGACGCGCCTATAGGTTACATCGGGTTCACTCGAGAACTATTTGAAGACGATGCAGAGTGGAAGGATTACTGGATGAACGAGCAGTCGGATGTATACTACTCAATCGGAAAAGACAATACGATCTTCCATACAGTGATCTGGCCTTCAATTTTACTAGGTTCAAACACCGAGGAAGAGGAATACAATTTACCTCATTATGAATTTATTCAGCAGTTCCTGATGGCTGAGGACACCAAATTCTCCAAGAGCAGAGGCAAAGGCCTCTCTACTGAAGACGCATTGGAAATGTATCCCAGCGATTACTGGAGATTCTATCTTGCGAGGAACCTGCCACAGCAGCATGACTCAACCTTCTCTTGGGACGACTTTGAATCAGAGATAAACAATGTTTTGAATGATACAGTCGGAAACTTCGTGAACCGAACATTGAGCTTAGCAGAACAGTGGTTCGACAATGAAGTGCCTGTCGCAGACTTGAGGCCTGAAGATAGAGAAGTAGAGGATGAAGTACTGAATGTGGTTGATGAATATATTGAGGCCTTTGAAAACCATGATTTAAGGACCGGAGTAGAAAAAGCTGTAGAAGTCGCTAGAATTGGAGATCAGTACCTGAGCGAGGAGGAACCATGGAACAATGAAGATAGAAGAGAGGAGACAATCCATGTATCTTTACACTTGATCAGGGCTATCGGCGTCATGCTTTACCCATACACACCGGAGGCCTCAGAGAAGATTGCGGACATGCTGAACACAGAGATCCACACTGAGGAAGGTGATGACGAGCTTGTGGAACCGCTTCTAGGCAACCTTGGATCAGGTCACGAACTTGGCGAGAAAGAGATTCTTTTCGAGAAAATCGATGTTGAAGAAGACAGGCCTGAACAAGAAGATAAAAATGAAGAGGCCTCAGAACAAGGTATGGAAGAAGGCCTTGTAAGCTTCGATGAATTCCAAGACATGGATTTGAGAGTTGGAGAAGTCCTTGAAGTTGAGGATCATCCAAATGCGGATAAGCTATACAAAGTCCAGCTAGACGTCGGAGAAAAACAGTTGCAGACATGCGCAGGCCTCGTAAACCATTACGAAAAAGAAGATCTAGAAGGCCGACAAGTAATTGTCTTAGCTAACTTAGAGCCGACAGAGCTTCGAGGAGAAAAATCTGAGTGCATGATGCTTGCTGCAGAAGATGAAAAAGAAAATGTGGAGCTGTTAGGCCTAGAAAATGAATTGAAGATAGGGAGTGAAATACGGTAGGAATTTATTCAGCGTTGAGAGGCCTTGCAGCTTCTTCCACAGTCATTTCTCTTTCTAGGTCTTCTGATAGAATTCCTGCCGATAGAGATCCTCTTGATTCTCTGGCTCCATATACTTCTGCACCTTCACTTCTCAAATTTGCTTCTGCCTTCGCCTGACCGTTCTCAAAGTCTACTCCATAGGCTTCACCATCTATCTTTACAACAGCATCGTAGTCAGAGATATTTTCTGATGAAGGATTTTCTTCGATTCTATCCGCTTGATCTCTCAAGACCTGATAAGTGCTTCTGTTTGATTCGAGCTTGTCTATTGTCATAGTTATATTTACTTATTGGTAACAACAACATTATAAACCTTTTGCTAAACTGGTATGTCCATCTTCAAATTGGCCTAGATATTTATCGATAATTTCTCTATCTCCCGTAGAAATAATTTTTTCCATTGTAAAGCCTTCTGTGTTAGAACCGCTCTGATCATAAGTTAAAGAAGGCTCAATTTCCAATTCAACATCTTTACCTGACAAAGAACTATGTGTATTTGATAGACATTCTCTAGCATAACCTCCTGCCAAAACCACCTTCCCATAATTCTCTGCAAGAAATTCGGCATCATCTTCATGCAACTTACCAGAACCTACTTCATTTAGTATATTATCGTAACTAGAGGCATCCCCATAAGGACGCTCACACTGCCTAATCCCATCAAAAGGAACAACATAGGTATCGCCTTCAAACTGTTCAACATATTCTACAAAATTCTCTCCAACAATACCATGATCAAATTTTTCATGAGGATGAGTGACGACCAACGCCTTATCAGCTACTACTCCATCAGAAGACATAATAAATTCTTAAAATGAGATTAATTCCTCTAAAGCCTCATCATCTGAATCTGGAGAATAGTTATCTTCCAAATATTCTAAGGCCTTTTGTGGGTTTTCAGCTACATCTTTTTCCAGTACTTCTGTACTTCCTAGCGACTCATCATTTCCGGTAAGCAGGAATCTGTCTCCATACTCAACTAACCTTGCGTCAACTTTTTCCGGAATTGTGTTGTCTTCATATTTTACCGCAAATTTTTCATCGTCTATCTCCACAATATCAAATCTGCCAAACTTGTAATCTTCGCCCATCTCTATCACTCTCAAGTATAGATACTCATTTTTTTATGCTGGATTTTAGGCCTTCCGACCTCTTCTCTGAGATCGTCAAGGGCTTTTTCTGCGACATCTTCGTAAGTTTCAGTCGTCAAGCTCATAGTTGTTATTTAGTAGTGACAACTTAAATAGTTTGTGGTGGAAAATCGGGCATATTTCAAATTTCAGGCCTCAATTTTTCCTATGAAACTTCATTTTCTAGGAACTGGAGGAGGCCGGTTCGCGACAGGGAAGCAGTTAAGAGATACTGGAGGAATGATTCTGGAGTCGGACGAGACATCTATTTTCATTGATCCAGGGCCCGGAGCGCTAGTAAAAGCCCAAGATTATGAAACTGAAAGTCTTGAAGGCCTGATCGTAACTCACTCTCACTTAGACCATTATAGTGATGCCGAATCGATAATTGAATTAATCTCGTTAATCCATGAGAACCCATGTAAATTAATGGGTCCAGTGTCTGTGCTTGAAGGATATGGAGACATGGAGCAGTCAGTCTCAAACTACCACCGGAACCAGTGCACCAGAACAGTTAATTTGACAGAAAAAGAGGAAACTGAACTCGGAGACCTTGAAATTGAGTCACAGGAAATGTTTCACAGTGAGCCCAAATGCAGAGGCCTGAAAATCTCAAATGGAAAAAAAGTATTCGGCTTCTGGACAGATTCAGCTTACAGCGACGAACTACTGGAATTTTATGAGGACTGTGATACACTGGTTATCAACTGTAACAGGCCTAGAGAAGGAAACATTAGAGGCCACCTATCTCTAAGCGAAGTGCCGAAAATATTGGAAGATTCAGGTATTTCTACCTTGATAATCACTCATTTCAGCGATAAGTTCCTAGAAGCAAATCTAGAAGAAGAAAAGGCCTGGCTCGATGACCAAGTAAATCAGAAAGTCGTCTTTGCAGAAGATGGAATGACTTATCCTGGAGATAGGAAGCTAAGTAGTTTCTAGGTAGCAGCCGACTGTTGGTTTTGTTGCATCCTGCCAACCATTATTCTTTTAGCCTGATTCAGAGCCTCATCTCTCTCAATATCTTCCTCTTCCATTAACTGAGTAACGGCTTGTTCAGGTACTTGTTCATCAGCTAGCTGTTGAGCCAACTGTTCCATATTTGATTCAATATCCTCTCCTTCACTTTGTTGCTGACCTGAATCAATTCCGTCAATAGTTGGATCATAACTCTCCGCATGGACTGTTTCCCCGTCCAGAATTCCTATTTCGATAGCTGCACCATTGTTTGTGTTTGCCACAGTTGTATCATAGATTTCATCAACCATTGGCTCTCCAGTGTGCCCTCCGCCAGTTAGAGCAATATCCTGTTGATATTCCTCTACTACTTTATCCACTACCGTCGATCCAAACCGATTTACTGCCGACGACATCACCCCATGATGTGCTAGGTAGATATTGTTTTCTGCATTTTCAATTCTGGAACCTAGGCCTTCCATCATTTCCATCGCAGCTTCATAGTCAATATGCTCCTGAGTGCGATCAAAGCCCTTAGGTAAATCGTCTAGCGAAAGCTCATCAGGATTCGGAGATTTTTCGACCGAGAATAAGCTCCTGAAAACCCCTCCAACTATCGGAATACTGGACAAAAACCCGTTATAAGGTCTTTTTACAGTTATTTCAGAAGCAACCTCCTCACCGTCATAATTTACATCTTCTAGGCCTGGTTCTTCTTCAAGGAACTCTCTTTCTGTCTCCTCTTCAATGTGATGGCTGCCGCCAACCACAGTCAAGTTCTCTAGCTCTAAAATATCGCTCTCGATATTAACTAAGTTATCATATTTCTCTTCAGTAAGGAACTTGTAAGCATTTCCATCAAATTCTCTAAATCTTTCATGCTCCCCATCTAAAATTTCTTCAACTTGGCCTACAAATTCTTCATCTAAAACTTCGCCGTCAGGAGCATGAGCTCCGGCTATCGGCGCGTGATTTCCGGGTAGAACGGCTACATCTACATCCAAGTCACCGCCTAATCTATCTAAAGTCTGATAAGTCTGGTCTAATTGCTCAATATAGGCCTCCGGGTCTAAATCGCTTTTCTTTGATGCATCACCAGCATACTGGATTAAATCGAGATCCCCTTCATCATACCTCTCAACAATCTTATCATAATCTAGGCCTTTATCCTCAGTATCACTTACCTGAAGGATATTTGAGTCAAGATTACCGAATTCTTGGTTTTCCGTAGAACTCATACATTATAATTAGACAGCCAGACATTTAAACTTTGTGATCATACAGTAACAAATTCTATAGTTGAATCAAACTTGATTTAAAAATAGGCCTGCAGCGTTTATTTAGGGCGAATTAATTCTATGGAAGGAGACTACAAGCCTCGTGAAGTCGAGGAAAAATGGCGTGAAAAATGGCAGCAAAAAGGAACTTATGAATACCAGGGAGACGATAATAAGGAAGTATACGCAATCGATACTCCGCCTCCAACAGTGTCAGGTAACCTGCATTTCGGCCACACCTACGGAAATACTTTAACCGACTTTAAAGCCCGTTTCGAGCGAATGAAAGGGAAAGACGTCTTCTTCCCGTTCGGATTCGACAACAACGGAATCGCCTCAGAGAGACTCACAGAAAGAGAACTCGACATTAAACATGGAGACTTTGAACGGTTCGAGTTCCAGAAAAAAGTCCGTGAAGTCTGTGAGAAATACGAGCAGAACTTTGAGGACACAATGAAGGAATTCGCTTTCTCAATGGACTGGAACAATACTTACAAGACAATCCAGCCAAAGGTTCAGAAGATTTCCCAGCTCTCGTTCATCGACCTATACATGAAAGACAGAGAATATCGGGAGAAAGCTCCAGCGATTTGGTGCCCTGAATGCGAGACCGCGATCAGCCAGGTAGAAACCGAGGACATGGAAAAAAGCAGCCATTTCAACAATATCGAGTTTGACTTAGCCAGTGGAAATGGCAGCATCACAATCTCCACGACCAGGCCTGAACTTTTACCGGCGTGTGTCGCAATCTTCGTCCATCCAGACGATGAATCTAACAGGCCTTTAATCGGAGAAAAGGCAGAAGTTCCATTATTCGACTACGAAGTCCCTATAATTGAAGACGAGAGAGTCGACATGGAGACAGGCACAGGAGTAGTAATGAGCTGTACCTTCGGAGACCAGAACGATATCGAATGGTACCAGGCTCATGACCTAGATCTGAGAGTCGCAATCGATGAGACAGGCACAATGACAGATCTGGCAGAAAAGTATGAAGGCCTATCAACTCATGAAGCAAGAGAAGAAATAGTAGATGATTTGGATGAGGAAGGAAAATTAACCGATAGATGGGCGATAGATCATACAGTTCAAGTCCATGAAAGATGTGACACAGAGATAGAGTTCCTAGTAACAGAACAGTGTTATGTAGAAGTTCTGGATAAGAAAAAGAAATACTTAGAACTTGGCAGAGAGATGGACTGGTACCCAGAGAAAATGTTTACACGATACAAGAACTGGGTAGAAGGCCTAGAATGGGACTGGTGCATCTCCCGTCAGAGAGACTCCGGAATTCCATTCCCAGTATGGTACTGTACAGAATGTGGAGAGGAAGAGCTCGCTGACAGAGACCAGTTACCTGTAGACCCTATCGAGGACGAGCCACCCGTCGATAAATGTGATGAATGTGGGAACACAGAATTTGAGCCGGAGACCGATGTATTCGATACATGGGCAACCTCATCACTCACACCATTGATTAACGCCGGATGGGACGGCAAAGAAATGGAGAGACCTGAACTTTACCAGATGAACTTGAGGCCTCAAGGCCACGACATAATTTCCTTCTGGCTTTTCCATACAGTCGTGAAATGTTACGAGCACACCGGCGAAGTTCCGTTTGAATCAGTTATGATCAACGGAATGGTACTGGACGAAAACAGAGAGAAAATGTCTAAGTCCCGTGGGAACGTTGTCAGTCCAAAAGAAGTAGTAGAAGACTATCCAATTGATGCAGCCCGTTACTGGAGCGCTGGAAGCAAAGTAGGAGACGACCTACCATTCAAAGAAAAAGACCTAATCGGAGGAGAAAGACTGCTCAGAAAACTATGGAACGCATCCAAACTAGTAGAACAGCTGACAGATGAAGATACAGAGGCCTCAGAGTTTGAGGAAGTCGATAAGTGGATGTTAAAAAAGACTGATAGAATCGTCGAGGAAGTAACTCAACACTTTGAGGACCACGAATTCTCAAAAGCCAGGGACAAATTAAGGAGTTTCTTCTGGAACAGTTACTGCGATGACTACCTAGAGATATGTAAGCAGAGACTGGAGAATGAGAATGAAAGTGCTGAACAGGCCTTGAGAAGGACTCATGGAAAGATTCTGCAGATGTTCGCGCCTTTCACGCCTCACATCACTGAAGAGATCTGGCAGAAAATGCATTCCAAGAACAGCATCCATAGAAGCGAATGGCCAGAACCTGAAGGAATCAATACAGATGAACAAAGAGGAGATCAGGCAATGGAAGTAATCTCCTCAATCAGGAAGTTCAAGTCTCAGAATCAGATGGCATTGAACGATGAGATCGAGAAGATTGAGGTCTTCGGAGACATCTCAGGATTCGAAAGCGCAATCAAGGAAGTCATGCATGTAGATGAACTCGAAATCCGGGAAGACTCTCCCGAACTTGAGAAAAAGATCAAGGAAATCAAACTTGATTATTCAGTCGCAGGCCCAGAATACGGAGACAAAGTCTCTGAAATCGAAGAATCTCTAGAAAACAATGAGTTCATGATGGACGATGGAAGACTAGAAGTCGCAGATGAACACTTGAGGCCTGAAGAGTTCGAAGTAATCGAGGAAAAGACTTACACCGGTGACGGAAGCTTTGTCGATGGAGAGGTCTCAATTGTTGTGAAGTAATAAAGTTTAATTGAGGAATTGTTTCCATGAGCAATGACGAAAAGCATGAAACGATGTCTAAGTACCGGCTGAAGAAGCTGATTAAGAAGCTGGAAGACATCAGAGGAAGGAACACAGAACTGGTTTCGCTTTATATTCCTGCAGGTTACGACATGTCCAAGATCTCAGAATTTGTGACGAGTGAGGCCTCGGAAGCTGAAAATATCAAGTCCAAGCATACCAGGAAAAATGTCCAGGCCGCACTCGACAAGATAGGGAGAAAAGTAAAGGAGGAACAGCAGACGCCTGAAAACGGCGTGGCTTTCTTCGCAGGTAATGTTTCAGAACGTGAGGGAAGGCCCGACATCCAGGTCTGGGAAGTAATCCCTCCACGCCCAATTGAATCACGACATTATAGATGTGACAAAGAATTTGTTTTAGAGCCTTTGAAGCAGATGGTAGTGGACGACAAAGTCTACGGATTAATAGTAGCAGACAAAAATGATGCCGCTATAGGATTTTTACAGGGTAATTCGATCAAGACAGAGCATGTAATGAGTTCTAATGTCCCAGGGAAAACAAAAGCTGGGGGACAGAGTGCGCAAAGGTTTCAGCGTTTCAGGAAAGAGATGTATCAGACTTGGATGAACGAAATAGCTGATAACGCTAAGAAAAGCTTCCTGCCTAAGAAGAGACAGGATAAGTTATTGGGGATTATAATTGGAGGCCCAGGATTCACCAAAGACAAATTAATAGAGGATGACTACATTCATCAGGAGCTTCAAGAGGATATAGTTACAACGGAATCAACTAATTTCTCAGGAGAAGAAGGCCTGGAAGAACTAGTATCGAAGGCTGAAGACTCAATCCAGGATTCCCAGGTTGTGAAGGAGAAGAACCTAGTGACAGAGTTCTTCGAGAACTTGGAAAAAGAAAACGGTAAGTCAGAGTACGGGCCTGAAAGGGTTAAAGAGGCCTTAGATATTGGAGCAGTTGACACTATTCTGATTTCGGAATCGACCGAGCTTTATTATGCCGAGTTTGAATGCCCTGAAGACCACGAAGATCACATGTTTGAGGCAAAGGCAGAGATACCGGAAGATAAGGAGTGCCATGAATGTAACCAGGACATGGAATTAACTGAGTTGGCTGATATAGTTGATGCTTTCGGAGAAAAAGCAGAGGAAATGAGCTCAGACCTAGAAATAATCGGTAACGAACACGAAGAAGGTCGCAGACTGGAAAATATGGGTGGCGTAGCAGCTATTCTTAGATATAGAATAAGATAATCAGAGAGCCCAAGAAATTTTTAAGTGAAGTGATTCCAACCTTTTCTTATCATGAAAGATCTAGATAAGAGTGCTGAAGACATAATTGAGATTTATTCGAGAGAATTAAACGATAAGGAACAGTTCCATCATGCTCTAGAGGAACTTTCAAAACATCCCTCAAAAGTAGCCAAACTCTTAGAAAGAGATCAGGAAGAGCATTTGAAAGAAGAGATAGTCGATATACTGCTTCTGTCTCACGTACTGAAGTTGAAAAAAGATATCAGCACAGAGGATATTGATTCGGCAGCCCAGCACTTCATCCAGAAGATAGATGAGATCTATGAAGATTAAACTCTAGTTAACTGAGACTGGATAAATATACCTCAATTCAAAGATTTAACCCTTAATTTCATTGAGCGAGCAAGGATCTGGAAATTATAGGGAACGAAGATGAAGAATGACATAAGAGGAAAGAACACAGAAATTTTACGTTAGAGGATCCGATAAAAAATTTTAAACGAATTTCTCAAATTAGGAATTAATGGTTAATTCTGAGTTAAAATAAAGAATTGAGGAATCTCTTCAAGAAGGATATACTCCAGAGGAGATTGTGAAGGCCTTAAGGGAAGATGGTTACAGTGATGATCTAATCTTTTCTGCAGTAAAGAAAGCTGAAAAAGATCTCGAATCCGGAAACCGTAGATCTAGTAGGTCTAACAACTCAGCAGATTCATCACAACAGGAAATGAGTGGAAACCAGAGCAGCAGAAGGCAGAATAATAGAAATCAGGATACTAGGCCTCAGAATAACGAGACCGAAAAGAGAAATAATAATCAGAGGCATTCTAACAATAGCAAGGAGATTGTTCCTGGGGCGGATCTATCCGATAACCAGTACACTCTGAAGCAGAGGCGGTATAGACATTTTGAGAATTTTAGGAGGAAAGATACCCTTTGTTGGTCTCTTGGTGAGCTTCATACCTCGCAAGTATGATGTGAAAAAAGGAAGAGATGAACAGATAGGCACGATAGAAGGAAAAATTGGGATACACAATATATACAATATAGAAATCAACTCAGGGGAGATCCCACAGGAAACTATGATTGCTTCAGCTGTGGCTATTGATGCCTTAGAAAACAATTAGATAAGATTTCGTTAATATTATTTGGAGAAGTATTAGCACATCTCAAGAATGTAGAATAAGATAAAATAGAATAAAAATAAGAGTTGTCAAATATTCAGACTAGTTTATTTGGTTCATAAACCTGTACCTGCTTATTCTTCATACCAACACCCTCTTTATAATCAACTAAACTCTGAAGAGCATCTGCATATTCATTATCTGGCGTATCCATCGAGACTGTAGCGTAACTGCCTGATCCTTCATGGATTTTAAGTCTAGCAACTTCATTTTTCTTTCCATCTAAATATTTCAAAGTATTTCCAGTTCTTACTTGAGTATCCGCAAGCGGCATAAGTGCGTCTTCAATGTCTGAAATTCCAAATTCATTATCTAAATCATTCTCCGGATATGAAAATGAGACTACAAAACTTTATAAGCAGAAGAACCTGTCAAAGCCAGGATTAGAGAAATGTACCACAATTTAAAGATTCATTCTCGAATGACTAAATATGAGCGAGAACCAGAATATTGAGAAAAACCAAGAGAGATTTGAACACAAAATCGATACTAAAGAAGGCTTCAATACCGGGAAAGGACTGACAGAAGAGACAGTCAGGAAGATTTCCGAGGACAAGGATGAGCCTGAATGGATGCTGAAAAGAAGATTAGCGGCTTTCAGACATTTCAAGAAAAGGCCTATGCCAGGATGGGGTCCAGATCTTTCAGAACTAGACTTTGAGGAAATCAACCACTACATCAGGCCTGATACTGAACAAGCTGATGACTGGGATGATGTTCCTGAAGATATCGAAGAGACTTTCGATAAGTTAGGAATTCCTGAAGCAGAGAAAGAGGCCTTATCTGGTGTCGGCGCACAGCTAGAATCAACTGTCGTCTACCAGAACATGAAAGATGAATGGGAAGAGAAAGGAGTAATCTTCTGCGATATGGATAAAGCAGTACAAGAACACGGAGATCTAGTGAAAGAATACTTCATGAAGAAATGTGTGCCTCCTCAGGATAACAAGTTTGCAGCTCTACACGGAGCAGTATGGAGTGGAGGTTCATTTGTTTATGTACCCGAAGGAGTGGAAGTCGAAATACCGGTTCAGGCCTACTTCAGAATGAATCAGAAAGGCATGGGGCAGTTCGAACACACATTAATCGTTGCGGAAGAGAATTCCAAGATACACTACATCGAAGGATGTTCTGCACCACAGTATACTCAATCAAATCTTCACGCAGGATGTGTCGAAGTTTTCGTTAAAGAAAACGCACATGTCCAGTACTCCACAGTACAGAATTGGAGTAAAAATACTTACAACCTGAATACGAAGAGAGCCAAGGTCAAATCTGATGGAGTTATGGAATGGGTATCAGGATCGATGGGATCAAAAGTTACAATGCTTTACCCATCCTCGCATTTAAACGGTGAAGGCGCAAGAGCCAACCACATAACAATCGGATATGCAGGAGACGGACAGAACATCGATACTGGTGCGAAAGTAATTCACAATGCTCCTAATACTAAATCAACGATTGAGTCCAAATCAATTTCTCAAGGAGAGGGAAGAACCAATTATAGAGGCCTTGTAAGAGTTCCAAAAGGCAGTCACGGAAGCAAAGTCTCGATTGAATGCGACGCACTGATGTTCTCAGATGAAGCCAC